>CAYQGB010000131.1:0-9892 GCA_964416895.1 uncultured Calditrichaceae bacterium | reverse complement strand
GCCGGTTCTTCCCCGGCGGCAGCCCTTCAGAATGACAGGAAAACCCGTCACTTTAAGCTTGAAAGAACAATAGTGTGTTCTCCGCCCGGGGATTTATCCCTGAGTTTTATACCTGAATATGATAAACGAATACCCGCACAATCCACACGATCAGAAACAGGGCAATAATGACCGGCCAGGAGATTATTTTCGACAACAGGGGATGGTTCGCCACCAGGCGGGACAAAAAATCAGGACGGTTGGTCAGGGCACAACCCAGAAGGAAGAAGAGCACCAGCCCTCCCAGGGGATGAAAGGCCAGGCTTTTTCCCACCTCCAGATGCAGCAGGCTGCTCATGCTCCGGGTCAGCCCGCAGGCAGGACAGGGAAGGTGAAAAATCCATTTGGTGGGACACAGGAGAATCCCCAGCCCTTCCGAAGGAAGCAGAAACAGCACCGCCAGCGCCCCCAGAGACGGCAGTCGATATGTCCAGGGGTTCTGTTTCCGGTTCTCGCGGCGATGTTCCTTCACCACAACCCTCCCGGTATCTAAAAAAGCGCCCGGAAGGCCTTCCTTCCGGGCGTTCGCGTTCACATACCTTGTGACCGGGCTTCAGGCGGTCACTTTCTCCTTGCTGGCTTCCTGTTTGGCGAATTCACCCGACCAGTGCAAGGCCGCAGCCGCCAGCGCCAGATCTTTCAGCAGATTTATCATGGAGGGCTGATTACCGGCGGCCACTCCGGGAATGTGAATGGTCAAAATAAAGATTCCCAGCATGATCGCCAGCAGCAGGGTAGCCAGTCGGGCGTATTTCTGAATAATCATACTAATGCAGGCGGCGAGCAGGGCCAGCCCGGTTAAATAGACCCAGAATGTGGCCGCAGGCAGAAAAGAAGGCACCATTCCTGACATTTGTTGGGCATTCATAAAATGGAACAGCCCAAACACGCCGAACGGCAACGCATACAGAATCCGGGCCACCGTAGTTGTTAAAGCTTGCATGGCACATCCCTCTTGGTTAGTTGAACCGTGGAATTTAGTTTTTCCCCAACTTCCCGCAGGTCAGGAAATTGGGGAATTCTTATTCCAGAACGAATTCACTTCGGATGAAAACGGCAAATGCCGGTTTGCGCATACAGGATAAGGGCGGATTTCGTGGGAAAACTGGGCAGGAAATGCTTCAGGCTGTGCAACGTGCTGTGGAATGGATGTCGATCCATGCTGCGTTCAGCCCACTTTGGTTTTACTTTATCATTGTGGAAAAGTATACCAAAATTGAGTGAAAAAGACAAGAGGCGAAGGGAATTTGCCTAAAAAAAGAAAAAGGATTGCCTTGACAACGGTCATTGGCGGAGTTTAATTCCATGCAGTTATTGCATCTAAGGGATAAAATGTATATTGAGAGGTTGGGGAACACAAGAGGCCATTTTTCTCAATACAGGGAGAACCTATGCGCCGGATATTGATTTGGGTGCTGGTTATTGGATATTTTCTGGTGCTGTTTTACATATTCTGGCCGGACATCAAACCGTCCGGGGAAGAGCCGGAACAGCCGGTAACCGAAACCCCCGTCCCCCCATCAGATACCCTGACCGGTAAGCTAAGCGACGCCGATGCCTTATTGAACGAGGTATACGATGCGGTGGATCGGAAGGATTATGATCGGGCGGCAGAGTTGTCCCGGGAGCTGGCTCAGCGTTATCCCGGTTCCCGACATGCGGAGCTGGCGCTAAATTTGAGCGGGGCCGCCGAACCAGGGACATTGACCGAGCGGGAGATCTCTCGACGCCGCCTGGCGCCTCCCCCCACGCCTCCATCTCGTCCTCCGGAAACGCAACCTCAAAAACCCGCCGAAGAGCTGACCCGGATTGCACCGCCTTCCCGCCCGGTTCCACAGGCGCCGGCCACCCCGGAAGCGCGGGTGCAGCAGGCTCTCAGCCGGGTTCGGGCCGTGCCCGGTGAACAGCGAGGGTTGACATATTACTACAACCGCAATGTTTCCCATTTCCTGTACAAGAACAGCCTGGAAGCTTACATCGGTCAAAACGAGAAGGGGAACACCTGGTTAAAGTTGCGCATCTACTACACCGGGCCGGAACTGTTGAACATTCATACCTTCGAGATTTACGCCGACGACCGCTCCTATGTCATCCCGGTGGTGGACGGGAGCATCCATCGAGGAGTTGGAGAAGGCGGAGCCTATGAATGGTTCGATATGCGGGTGGGGCCGAAAGAACTCACCGTGCTGCGCATCCTCATGCACGCCGGGCGTACCGCCATTCGCTACATCGGGGAAAACGGGCGTTACGAGCGTATTCTCCGGGAAGATGAAAAAGTACGCCTCCAGAACATTTTAGAGGCCTACGAAGCCCTGAAAGCCCGCCAGTCCTTTTTATCTACCGCCGCCGGTCCCGCCGGTAGCCAGTAGCCTCCGATGGTAGTTAATCTGTCCCAGATGGTAGTGCAGATGCCCCAGTAAGTGGATCAGGATAAATTCGGTGGAGTGGGGTTGGCCCAGAAATTCCTCCGGAAAATCCGACTGTAATTCTTGCTCGGTTAACCGGGGAAGCACCTGTTCCACCACTTCCCGGGTCGCCTCAATTTCCCTCAGCAACTCTTTTACGGGAACATTCGTGCGGGAAAATTCCCCCGGGCGGTTTCGCCGGTATCCGGTTTGCCCCAAAATGGCTCCGATGTAGTGTTGAAGATTGCCGGTAATATGGAGGCACAGATTCCCGGCAGAGTTCCGGATCTGGCCGGCCACGCGCCATAGATCTTCCTCCCGGGAATAACCCAGGATTTCGTCTCGAAGCTTTTGCAACTCTCGCCGAAAAATATCCACCAGGTTGTTGATAAATGTTTCTCGATCCATTATACTTACCTCCGTTCTTCCTTGAAACAAAATGATCGGGGATTGCGTCTTGCACAGTCTGGACAAAACGAGAACCTCCGGAGAACTTACTCCTGTCGAGACCATGATTGTGCCCTCCCCCTCGATCCCGTTCCTTTCCACCAGTATATCACCCCCATTCATCGGTGTACATTTTTCTTAAATCATCCTTTTCCCTATCATAAAAATTTTCAGGAGGATATGCTTTATGAGACCACGTTTTTTCCCAATGGGTTTGGGGCTATTGCTGCTCCTTAGCCTGATGGCCTACGCTGACGAGACTCCCCACGGATACACCTTCATTCGAGAATTGGGTGGAATTCGGGAGTATCATCTGGATTCCAACGGCCTGACGGTGCTCCTGATGGAAGATCATTCCGCGCCGGTGCTTACGTTCATGGTGACGTACCGGGTGGGGTCACGCAACGAGGTTACCGGCACCACCGGGGCTACCCATTTGCTGGAACACCTGATGTTCAAAGGCACCCCCACGTTTAATAAGGAGAAAGGTACTCAAATTGCTGCGGTGTTGCAAAACATCGGGGCGTTGATGAACGCCACTACCTGGCTGGATCGCACCAACTATTTCGAGAACATTCCCAGCGATCATCTGGAACTGGTGGTGCAATTAGAGGCTGATCGGATGCGCAACTCTCTGTTGCGCAAAGCGGATCTGGAAGCGGAGATGACCGTGGTGCGCAACGAATTCGAGCGGGGAGAGAACAGCCCGTTTAGTTCCCTGAACAAGTTGATCTGGGCCACGGCGTTTCAGGCGCATCCCTATCATCACTCCACTATCGGGTGGCGTTCGGATATCGAGAATGTTCCCATCGAGAAGCTGCGGGAGTTTTACAACACCTTTTACTGGCCGAACAATGCCACCGTCACGGTGATCGGTGATTTTCAGGAGAAAGAGGCGCTGGGATTGATCCAGAAATATTTTGGAGCGATTTCCGCCTCTCCGGAACCGATCCCGGAGGTATATACCACCGAGCCGGAGCAACGGGGTCCCCGGCGGGGGGTGGTAAAACGAGCCGGACAGTTGGGTGCGGTGGGCATCGGCTATAAAGTGCCTCAGGGAACCCATCCGGACACCTACGCCCTGGTGGTTTTGAGCAAAATTTTGAACGAAGGCAAAACCAGCCGTTTTTACCGGGCGCTTATTGATAAAAATCTGGCCATCAACACCTTTGCCTTTTACTTCCCGCTTCGAGATCCCGGTTTGTTTATTTCTTATGCCTTTCTGGCGCCGGGCGCTTCCCATGAGGAAGTGGAAAAAACCATCCTGTCGGAGATTGAGCGCATTCGCACCGAGGGGGTTACTCCGGAAGAAGTCACCCGGGCGATCAATCAGGTTGCCGCCGAAACGGCCTACTCCCGGGACGGCTCCTTTTCCATCGCCAGCGAATTGAATGAAGCCATTGCCATGGGAGACTGGACATTTTACGTGACGTTTCCGGATCACATTGGCAAGGTTACTCCGGAAGATGTCCAGGCGGTGGTGAAAAAATATTTTGTGGAAGACCGCAGCACCACCGGGTATTTTATTCCCCTTCCTCCAGGAGGAGCCGCTCAGGCGGATCAGGATACTCGCACCGGTTTCGTTCCGGAAGCCTTCCAGTATTTTCGCCACCCCAATTATGGATATTCGGTTACCCATACCGGCAGGCCTCTGCCTTCAACGGCGTTGACGTTTGGCGGCGCCCGGGAAACCGAATTCTCCGTAGCCGCCAACAGCAAGCGCCAGACGGTGGAGGGGATCGATTTGATCACTGTAAAAACCGGGGTAAAGGACGTGATCACCTTTACCGGCAGTCTGGCCGCCGGAGATGTGTTCAGCCCGGAAGGCAATACCATGGTGGCGGACCTCACCGGTCAGATGCTGGATAAAGGCACCCGTGAGCACGGCAAATTTGCACTGGCCGAAGCGCTGGAAAACCTGGGAGCGGAGATCAGCTTTTCGGTTTCCACTCACACGCTGGACTTCAGGGGAAAGTGTTTGCGCAAGGATCTGAATACGGTCATCCACTTACTGGCGGAGCAACTTCGGTATCCTGCATTTAGCGAAGAAGAGCTGGAGAAGGTCAAAAAGCAACGGATCGGGAGTTTGAAGCGCCTGCTGGAAAACACCAACGTTCGGGCGCAATATGCGCTGTCGCAGCTCATCTTTCCTGAAGGGCATCCCAATCACCTGCCGTCTCTGGAGCAGATGATCGCCGATGTGGAGAAGGTTACCATCGAGGACATCCGCCGATTTCATCAAAAATTCTACGGCCCGGCATCCATGGTGCTGGTGGCGGTAGGGGATCTGGAACACGAAGCGGTACGTCGGGCGGTGCAGAAATCCTTTAAGGGCTGGAGCGGCGGAGTGGAGTATCCGGAATATCCCCGCGCCTCTCTGATCAACGGGGGCACCAAAAAAGTGGTTAAGATGGAAGATAAGACCAGCGCCACCCTGATGATCGGCCATGCCTCCACCCTGAAGAGTACCGATCCCGACTATTTGCCTCTGATGGTGGGCAATTACATCTTCGGAGGGAATTTCTCCGCCCGCCTGATGTCGATCATCCGGGACGACGAGGGGCTTACTTACGGGATTCGTTCCTCCCTTTCCGACGATACGTTCAGCGATGGGCAGTGGTCGATTCAGGGAACGTTTGCCCCTCAATTGCTTAACCGGGGGCTGGAATCTACTCTGCGGGAATTGCATCGGTGGGTGGAAGAGGGGGTAACTGCCCAGGAGTTGCAAAACAAGAAGACCACCCTGATCGGTTCCTTCAAGGTGCGCCTGGCGACTACCGGAGGGATGGCCAATCAAATTCTCCATTTTGTGCAACGGGGATACGACGTGGATTATCTGGATCAGTATCCCAAAGATATTGAAGCCCTGACCCTGGAGCAGGTCAATGCGGCCATTCGCCGGTACATCCATCCGGATCAGGCGGTCATTGTGATTGCCGGGAGCGTGGATGAGAACGGCCAGCCCCTGGGTAGTCATTAACTTTTTTCGCTGCTTGCGCAGGGTGTTTTTGCTTCCTAAACTTTGGCCGTGACCGAAATTACGAGGAAGTGCCTCCAAACGTGTCGCCGCTATATCGCCGATTTGATATTCGGCTGAAAGATCGCTATCGTCTACGGCCGGCCTCCTTGCGGGAGCGGATATTTGCCCAACTGGTAGACGGCATTTTACTGGGTGCGATTTGCGCGGGGGTGTTTTACCTGTTCAGCGGCGGCCAGGTGATCAGCGTATGGGTTTCGCCGATGATTCCTCAGTACTTGCTGGAAATTCAACCGGGCTACCTGCCCCGCAGCAGCGCGATTCTGTGGGGCGGGTTGTACTGGTCGGTAACGCTCCCCTATGGGAAGATCATCCATCTGGGATATCCCTCCCCTCTGCTATGGTTGATGTACGGGCTATATTACACGCTGTTCACCAGCCGCTTCGGCCAGACTCCGGGAAAGATGCTCAAGCATCTGGTGGTGCTGGATCGGGAAGGGCGTCTTCTCAGTCCCGGACGGGCATTTTTGCGCTGGTTGGGCTACCTGCTCTCCCTTATTCCTCTGGGAATCGGTTTCTGGGAGGGGAGCCGTGATCAACATGGCTGCGGGTGGCATGATCGCCTTGCCGGAAGTCGGGTACATACCTTTCGGGAACCGGGAGATTCTCCCATCCGATAACCAGGCCGTTGGAGAAAAGTCATGTTCCGTAAATCTGTGCCGCGCAAGCTGGGCATTACCCACAAAACGGAAGTGATGATGCGCCTCCTGATCCAGCAGGGCATTGATGACCTGTGTCAGGAATTCTCGGCTCCTCAAATGCAGGATCTGCGCGATTTTCTGGAACAGCAGGTGTTACATCTTTCCCAACTGATGGATGCTGCGCCCATTTCCCTCACCGACATTAAAGATGGGTTTGAGCCGATTCCCAATTATTATTACCGTCAGGATTGCCGGGAACCTCTGGAAGCCTGTTTTAACGAAACCTGCCTGGCTTCCAATCCCAGTTGCTTTTCCCGGAAAATGAAAACCCAATTGCTGGTACTTCAGCGGATGCTGGAGCGCTATTTGCAGCCGCTGCCGGATAAATCCGGCAGTTAGGGGTGGGGAGCCGGGGCTAAACCCCCGGCCGGCAAAAGCCCGATAAATCGGGCTAATCCCTTAAAAAAGCCCGATAAATCGGGCTGAACGTTCATCTCCCTCAGCCCCTTTTTCTCCCCGGCGGCCAACGCTTCATTCGTCGGCTCTCAGAAAACAAATTTCCCGGATAGTCAAAACGATCACCTTTACTTTGGGCCAAAATCCGTACCCATCAATCTGGAGCAGTTTGAAAAGAATTGGTGAGCATTTATAAAGCCGGAGACTACCATGTCAGGGGAGAGGAACCGCAAACGCATAAGGAGACAGGGATGTTCTTTTCACGGAAGAAGAAAAAGCGAAAGCAGGGCAGTACTGAGGAAAACTCCCCTTCCTCACCGACGGAAAACCGATCCCGGCGTCTGGCCCAACTGAATGCATCCGGAGGTGAGTATCTTATTGCCGGGTTATACCGGGTAAACTTTAACTCTCGGGGATTGATTCCGGTGATTCTTCAGGATGCGGAGACCGGGGAGGTGATCAAGCTGGGCTACATGAATCACTGGGCGCTGGATTACACGGTTCAGCAAAAAGTGGTTTTTTTGTATCGCCGGGCCTACAACCGTCTGGAAAAATTTGGAGAGGACAAAGAACTTGAATATGAAGTAAAATCGTTTAAATTAAACCGTTCTCGACGGGCGATCTTATTGAAAGTATTGCCCCGGGGAGGAAAGAGTTCTCGATCATCATTTGTGCACGAGATCAAGCTTGGCAACGAAACCAACCAGATCGGCTGACCTGAATACCGTACTGATTGCCAATCGGGGCGAAATCGCCGTTCGCATTATTCGTACCTGCCGGGAGATGGGTTTGCGCACCGTGGCGGTGTATTCGGAGGCCGACCGCACCGCCCCCCACGTATTGCTGGCCGATGAAGCCTACTGCATCGGCCCCCCTCCGGCCACCGAAAGCTACCTGAACATGGATGCCTTGCTGGATGTTGCCCGGCGTTCCGGCGCACAGGCCATTCATCCCGGCTACGGATTTCTGGCCGAGAATCCCGAATTTGCCGCCCGGGTGGAAGAGGCCGGGCTGATCTTCATCGGCCCAACCCCGGAGACCATTCGGCTGATGGGCAGCAAAACCCGGGCCCGCCAGGCCATGATAGACGCCGGGGTGCCGGTGGTTCCGGGTACCAGTGCGGCTCTATCGTCCCCGGAAGAAGCCGCGCAGGTGGTAGAATCCATCGGGGGGTATCCGGTATTGATCAAAGCCGCCGCCGGCGGAGGCGGCAAAGGCATGCGCATCGTTCACAACGCCGGGGATTTGCCCCGGGCGCTGGAAGCCGCCGCCGGAGAAGCGGCCAAAGCCTTTGGAGACGACTCCCTGTATATCGAAAAATTCCTTCCCTCCCCCAGGCATATCGAAATCCAGATCCTGGCCGACCACCACGGCAACATCATCCATCTGTGGGAACGGGACTGTTCCATTCAGCGGCGGCATCAGAAGCTCATCGAGGAGTGTCCCTCGGCGGTGCTCACCCCGGAGCAACGGGAACGGATTGGGCAAATCGCGGTGCAGGCGGCCCGGGCCTGTGGCTATCGAAACGCCGGTACGGTGGAATTCCTCTATGACGGGAACGATAATTTCTATTTTCTGGAAATGAACACCCGCCTGCAGGTGGAGCATCCGGTGACGGAGATGGTGATGGGGCTGGATCTGGTGCGGCTGCAAATCGAAATTGCCACCGGTAAGCCGCTGGTGTTGAAGCAGAGCGATCTCATCCCCCGGGGACACGCCATCGAATGCCGCATCAACGCCGAGGATGTGTTCAACGGCTTTGTTCCTTCCACGGGGAAGATTACCCACCTGCATTACCCCCAGGGGCCGGGCGTGCGGGTGGATAGCGGGGTGGATGCGCATTCGGAGATTTCCCGCTATTATGACCCCCTGTTTGCCAAACTGATCGTGTGGGCGGAGGATCGCCCGGCGGCCATCCGCCGGATGAAACGGGCCCTGGAAGAATTTCACATCTCCGGCGTGCACACTACCATCCCCTTCCATCGAGCGGTTCTGGAGCATCCCGAATTTCTGGCGGGCACGTTTTCTACCACGTTTGTGGAGCAACATTGGGAGGCCATGCAGCAGGCATTGCAGGGGGATGAAGAAGAACTGGCCGCGCTGGTCGCCGTGGCCCTGACCGCAGCAACCTCCCGGCGGAAAAGTACCCCTTCTCCGGATGGGGCGCCTGCTCCGGCTGTATCTCCCTGGAAGTTACGCGGGCTACAGGAAATAATGAGGAAGCGATGAAACTGTATGTTTCTACCGACGGGGGCTACCGGGAATTTATAGTGGAACCGGATGGCGACAGGTGGCGCATTCAGGACGGCAATCGCACGGTGCAGGTGGACCTCCGCCCTCTGGATGAACGGCGTTATTCTCTGCTCATTGATCACCGTTCGGTAATAGCGGAATTGATCGACACGGGAGAACGCCTGCGGTTCCGCTTCAACGGACAGGAGCATGTTCTGGCGGTGCGGGATGAGCGGCAACGCATGGCGGCGGAGATGTTCGGCGCCCGGGAACACGGTGCGGGGATGGGGGAAATTCGCGCCCCCATGCCGGGGCTGATTCTGCGGATCGAAGTGCAACCGGGAGATGCCGTAAAGCCGGGGCAGCCCCTGCTGGTGATGGAAGCGATGAAAATGGAGAACGAGATTCGGGCGGTAAGCGAGGGAATCGTGGAAAAAATTGCCGTGCAACCCCAACAACCAGTGGAAAAAGACGACTTGCTAATCCAGTTAAAAGTGTAACATCCCGGTTTTTTCAGGGTGAAGGATTTTTAGGTGGTCTCCTTGATGAGTGTTGCTCATGTTTTAGCTGTCTTGTGTCACCCTGATTCCGCCCTGGCGGAATCAGTATGACAAAACAATACTCTCAATAGCAAC
>CAYQGB010000130.1:0-10112 GCA_964416895.1 uncultured Calditrichaceae bacterium | reverse complement strand
TAAACATTGCCAAACGCACGGATCGGTCGGCCAATGACATCCTGGTAACCCTGCGGTTGCAACGCGCCTTTTGATAAGGGTAACGATAGATTTGATCCGTTTACGGACGTAAGCATCGCTATTGGCTGAAGTCCCGTTTGGCAACAAACTGAGGAATACATGAGGCATATCGGTAAATTGCTCATTTATGTGGGATGGGCAGCAACGCAGCTTCTGCTGGCCCAGGAACCGGCAGAAATCGAATTCGGGAGCATTCCGGTGGGAAAGATCCACATGGCCGGATTCCGCCTGGATAGCCCTACCACCATCCACATCGAGGCCGTTGGCAAAGGATTTGATCCTTCGGATTATCCCCCCAAAAACGAGTACCTGGATCCCAACGGCATGTTTGTTTATGCCTGGATCATCGATGCCCGAACCCGGGAACTGGTATGGCGCATGACCTCGGCAAATACCGAAAAGCTTCCCGATTCCCGGGTAGGCCGAAAATTTGTGGGAGACCTGGAGTTGCCCCCGGGACGATATGAGGTGTATTTTACCGCTCAGAAACCTCGCAAAAGCCGCTATTGGAACGACCGTTTCCCCAGCCTGGGTAAGTTGTTGCAACGTCTGTTACGGGGCGAGTCCCCGGAGGATGCCGGGGAAGAGACCGCTTGCTATGTACGAATCCGGGGACTCACGGAGGTTTACTCCGCCGCCGAAGTGCACCAATTCCATCAGGAGTTGAAGCAAAAAGCGGTGGTGGCCCTTACCGCCGACCGCAATGATATGGATCTGGAGGTGCATTTTACGCTCTCCCGGGAAGGGAAATTTCGGGTGTATGCCCTGGGAGAGGGGCTGGACGGGGAAGTGTACGACTATGGATGGATTCTTTCCGAAGACGATCAGCAGAAAGTGTGGGAGATGTCCTACGAGCAGGGGGAATACGCCGGGGGGGCCGGCAAAAATAAACTCTGGGCAGCCACCCTGCGTTTAGGCCCCGGCACTTATTCGGTGCATTATGTGACCGATGATTCCCATTCCCCGGAAGCCTGGAACGCCAATCCGCCGTATGATCCGGAATTCTGGGGCATTTTGCTTACCGGGGTGGAAGGACAATATGATCCCCAATCGGTGCGGAAGCCATCTCTTCCCCAATGGGTGCCGGTAGTAAAATTGCGCCGGGTGGGGAATGATGAATTTGTGGAAGAGTTTTTGGAAGTTCGACAGCCGGTGCGGGTAAAAATAGTGGCCGTGGGGGAAGGTCGCGACGGGGAGATGTTTGATTACGGTTGGATTGAGGAGTTGAGCAGCGGCCGGGTGGTTTGGCAAATGACTTATGACGATACCCGGCATGCCGGTGGCGGACGCAAGAATCGCATTGTGGAAACGGTCATCACCCTGCCGGCGGGACGGTACCGGATCAACTACGTTACCGATGATTCCCATGCATATGCGAACTGGAATACCACGCCGCCCCGAAATCCCTCCTGGTGGGGAATTGCCCTCTTTGCCCAACCGCGCGCGATACAGGATAAGCTGATCCAACCCATCACGATAGCCACTCAACAACCGGTGGTGCAGCTGGTGGGCATCGGGAATGATCAGCTGGTGCAGGAACATTTCCGTCTGGAAAAACCCACTTCTTTGCGGGTGGTTGCCCTGGGAGAAGGGATGGACGGGGAGATGTTTGATTACGGCTGGATCGTAGATGTTCGCACCGGTCGCACGGTGTGGGAGATGGAATATAAGCGAACCCACCATGCCGGGGGGGCCGGCAAAAACCGCCTGGCGGATGAGGTCATTCAACTGCCTGCCGGAGAATATACCCTGTATTACCAGACCGATGACTCCCACGCTTACGAAGACTGGAACGCCCGTCCCCCGCGCCATCCGGAACGCTGGGGAATCGCCCTCTATCCCGTGGATGCCGAAGACAGTTCCGACATCCGGGTTATTCGGCATACCGGCGTTCCGGAAAACCTCATCGCCCGCATCGTGGGAGTGGGAAACCATGCCCATGTCCGCAAAATCTTTCAACTGGATCGGGACACCCGCGTGCGCATCTACGCCATTGGCGAAGGAAGCTGGGACGAAATGTTCGACTACGGCTGGATTGAAAACCGCCACACCCGGGAAGTGGTCTGGATTATGAATTATGGATACACCCACTGGGCCGGCGGGGCACGAAAAAATCGCCTGGTGGATACCGAAATTACTCTCCCCAAAGGCGAATACATTCTCCACTACGTCACCGATGATTCCCATTCCTTTGGCCGGTGGAATGCCTCTCCCCCCCGGGATCCCCAGAATTACGGGATTTCGCTGTATCGTGTCGAATAGCCTCTAATTCTACGGGCATATCGCCAACCCGGCAAATTAAGTAACAAGAAGGAGAATACCATGAAGCCTTTGCGATCGTTTACCCTTCTGATGTTCATGGTGATCCTGGGATTTTCGGTCGGGGCCCCGGCGGAAACTTACCGGGAAACCATCAAGCGGCAAATCCCTTTTGGAGAAGGGGGATTAATTGTTCTCAAGAATGTGAACGGCAAGATTACCGTGGAGGGGTGGGACAGGGAAGAGGTGTATGTAGAAGTGGAGAAAACGGTCAAAGCCGGCAGTGAAGAGCGAGCCAGAGAATTGATGGAACGGTTCCGGATCGAGATAGAGGAGAAAGACGGTGAACTTTCTATCAAGACCCGCTACCCCCGAAAAAAAGAAGGGGGGCTTTTTGACTGGATATTCACCGGGGGGAGTTCCGCCTCGGCCAGTTTCACCGTTTACGTGCCCCGGCATGTGAACCTCCGCCTGACCAGTACCAACGGGGGGGTGGAGGTCACCGGAGTGGAGGGTAAACTCCATTTGAAGACCACCAACGGCAAGATTCACGCGGAGGATGTCGGCGAACTGATACGCGCCGAGACCACCAACGGCTCCATCTCGGTCAGTCTGAGCCGCCTTGCTCCCGAGGGCGAACTGGAATTCACCACCACCAACGGCTCCATCAAAGTGTTCCTCCCCCGGGAAGCCGGATTTGAAGTGAAGGCCAAAACCGTTAACGGCTCCATCGAGACCGATTTTCCCCTGACCATTAAAGGGAAATTTTCCGGCAAACGAGTGCGGGGCACGGTCAATGGAGGGGGGCCGATGATTTTTCTGGAAACGGTAAACGGCAGCATCCGACTTCTGGAACGATAGAACAACGGGAATCGTCCCGGCTTTCGCAACCCCTTGCTTTCCCGGATTTGGTTCATTACCTTGTGGAAAACAAGGGGTTAGTTTATGATCCGCTGCTTTCCGGAGTTTCTTTCCCCTTTCGGCCATCACACCTGTTATCTGGTGGAGCGTCTCCATCATACGCCGGCGCGTTCCACCCGGATGGATGCCAAAGCATGGGTCGCCATCATCATGGTGCTCCTGATCATCGGGTTTGTTACCTACTGGATGCTTCGAGTTCCACCCGGGGAAGCGGAGCACAAAATTTCCGGCAAAGTGGTCGATGCCCGGAATCGCCCCCTGGCCGGGATTCCGGTGGAATTTCTTCAGCAGTACACCATCACCGATGACAGGGGCGAGTTTACGTTCCCGTTTCAGCCCCGGGATACCGTGGTGCTGTTGACGGTGGGGCATCCCGAACACGGCACTCCCCTCACCCGGGAGGTCAATTTAAACACTTCCGAAGATCTGGAATTTCTGTTTGTGTTTCACGATCAGGTGGCTTCCGGCGCCGGTGCCACCACGCCCGGCAACGTCGCCCAACCACCGTCAACGCCGCCGGGCACTCCCCCTTCCACCACAACTCCCCCGCCTTCAACGGTGCAGGCGGGATTGGCCGCGCTTCAGAAAGGAATTGAAAACCGCCACTACGCAGTAACACTGGCCAATGATTATAAGGAACTGGTTCGCCAGTATCAGCAGCGCCGGGACAATTACCGGCTGGTTGCGGTGGAACCGTTGTACCGGGGAGGGGAGTTCCGGTATCTGAGTGTGTGGCATCCGGGAGGGGGAAAACAGCGCCTGTGGCGCGATCGGAGCCCGGGCAATTTGCGCTCCCGGCAAGCCCAATATCGGCGGGAAGGGTTGCATCTGGCCAATCTGGAAGTCTTTTCCCGGGAAGGAACCCTGTGGTATCTGGGGATATGGCATCCCGGAGCACAGGGGAACAGTCGCCTGGAAGCGGATTTGACCTGGGACGAATTCTTGTACAGGTGGGGAGAGTTGGCCCGCAAAGACTTCCGTCTCATCGACGCCGAGGTGTATTCCACTGCCGGAGGAATCCGTTACGCGGGAGTCTGGCAGGCCGACACCCGGAAGTTCCGCCTGTGGAAGACCGCCAGTATCGACACCCTGTTAAACAAACAGGAAGAGTACTACCCCTTGGGGCTGCGACTGCACGACCTGGAGGTTTTTGTAGAAGGGGGGAGAACGTATTATCTGGGCGTCTGGCTGGAAAGCGGGGATGAGATGCGCCTGTGGTTGAATCAGCCTCTGGAGCAGTTCGTCAATCAGCAGAATCAGGCCCCGGCGCAAACACTTCAGCTATTGGATGTGGAGGCCTATTCCACCACCGGAGGACTTTCCTTCTTCAGCCTGCTCCGGGAACTCGGTAGATAAGCAATCCGCCGGAGGTGTTCAGGGGCACAGTTCCCGATACCGAAAGCAGTCCACCACATGATCGTTTACCATGCCCGCCGCCTGCATAAACGCATAACAAATCGTAGACCCCACGAATTTGAATCCCCGGCGTTTTAGCTCCTTGCTCATGGCGTCCGACTCTGGAGTACGGGCGGGAATTTCCGAGAGGCTTTTCCAGCGGTTTTGACGGGGTTTACCGTCCACAAATTGCCAGATGAAGGCATCGAAGCTGCCGAATTCTTCCTGAATTTTCAGGAACGCCCGGGCATTTTCCACCGACGCCCGCACCTTTAAGCGATTGCGCACAATCCCGGGATCGCTCAACAGTTGGGCAATTTTTTGCTCATCATATCGGGCGACTTTTTGGGGATCAAAACCGTCGTAGGCTTTGCGGTAATTCTCCCGTTTATGGAGGATGGTTCTCCAGCTCAATCCCGCCTGGGCCCCGTCCAGAATCAGAAACTCGAATAGCTTGCGATCATCGTGCACCGGCACCCCCCACTCTTCATCATGATACCGCTGATACAGGGGGTCGTTGTTCGGTACCCATTCACACCGTTTCACAGAGGTCATAATTCCCTCACGACTTGAATAACTTTTCCCAGAATGGCGAAACCGGGGGCGGTGGGGTCGATGATCATGGTCTGATGACCGATGGGGGGAGCTTCCAAACGGATGCGCCCTCCCCGGTGATAGTAGCGGCGTATCAGCACTTGGTTGCCTATCCGGGCCGCCACAATATCCCCATCCTGATACCGGGGGAGTTGTTGAATTACCACGTAATCTCCCTGGCAAATGCCCATCGGAGCCATCCGATTGTCTTCTACCACCATGCTGAAGCGATCCGGTAAGTGCGAGCGTTCGTTCTGCACCATGGCTGTTATGTCTTTGGGGGGATTTTCCTGAAGCTCATTGAGCAAAAATTCAATCCGGGGAAGTTCAAAAAAATCTTCTGCGGGCGGATGCGGAGCCACTTCACCGGACAGGGAACGAGAGGGCTTTGACATCATGAATGCACCTTCCAGGTTTTGGCCGGGAATTGAAAAAACCCAAAAAATCTGGGGTACCCGATTGTGGGGCCGCAAATGTGCCCCGGGCGGGCATGGGCGGTATATCCTTCGGGAAAGATTGCCGACGCAGAACGGCACCGGGCGGAGGTTAGTTGAGCATATCCCGGATTAACCCCACTACCCGTCCCTGAATCCGCCACTCGCTTTGGGGATGAATATCGGGATACGCCGGATTCTCGGCCTTCAGAAAGCGTTCGTTTCCCCGAACGATCAGCCGCTTGACCGTGACCTCATCGCCGATGAGTGCGACCACAATCTGCCCCGGCTCGGCGGTGTTGGTGGATTGCACAATCACCAGATCCCCGTCCAGAATTCCGGCGTTCACCATACTGTCTCCCTGAACCCGCAGGGTGAAATATTTCCCCTCGGATTTGATCAGCTGGCGGGGAACCGGCACATACCGGTCGATGTTCTGCTCCGCCAAAATGGGATAACCGGCGGAAACCTGACCGATCAGGGGGAGGTTTACCACCTCTTCGGTGGCCGGCTGATAGCGTTCGTCCACGATGCGCAACCCGCGGGCGGTGGTGCCGGTCTTCTGCAGGTAGCCCTTGTTGACCAGCGCGTCAATGTGACGCACCACCCCGTGCTTGGAGGAGAATCCAAACGCATCGGCAATTTCCTGATAACTGGGGGGATACCCATATTCGGCGAGATAGTTGGAAATAAATCGCAAGACCTCTTCCTGTCGCTGGGTTAACCCTTTCATTGGTCTGCTCCTGTCGTATCAACTTCCCTTTCGCTCCGAATTGGTCGGGCGAAACCACATCGATTTTGACGTATACATAAGTTCACGTCAATTATACACATATTTTTCCGGTTTGTCAAGACCTGATTGTAAAAAAGATATAAATTTGTTCACTAAAACCGGTTTTTTTGCGGTATTATCGGTGAAACCGGCGGATTTACTGCATGTTGGGGGGAATTTTGAAAGGGGGGAGGTTTTAAGCGCCCACGCCGATCGCGGCAATGCGTTCGGAAATCAGCCGTTTTAGTGCATCCAGGGTGGGGGTGGCGTTGATCTCTTTTGCGTCAATCCACAGTTCCACCCGATCCTCCCGTTTCAGGAACAGCGCCGGCAGGGCGATTCCGGTGAAACCGTATTGTTCCGCCAGTTCATCCCGGTGCAGGAATTCCACCGGCAGGGGAAGGCTCTGGATGAATTCCTTCCACTCCTGGCGCATTCCCACCGGTGTGTGGGTCAGGGCGCATAACCGGCAGGCGTAGGTTTGAGGCGAGAAAATCTTGTGGGCGATGTCGGCCAGGGTATTGAACAAGCCGCTATCGGCATTATACACAAAAATCAATGTGGGCTGTTTGGCATCCATCAGGTGGGATAATATTGAATCCCGGGGGCAAAATCTGTAGGATGGGTTACGGTACTCTTGAGGCTCCCCGCAGGTTGCGCCGCCGGGCGACAACCTGCGGAGAAAAATCGGTTCCGGGTGGTTTACTGCTTCTCTTTGTAGCCTGAGGGAATGGTAAAAAGATCCGGAGAGAATGCTTCCGTGCGCAGCTCCTGCACTTCGGTATAATACGTAAACACCGGTTGCAGGCCCGGTTTCTTTTTCTTCTTCATTTTCTTCTTCAGGAAGCCGCCGAGGGATTTTTTGAATCCCAGGCCGCCGGATTCCTCTTCCTCCTCTTCGGCCATCTCCCGGGCTTTTTTGGGACGGATGGCAAAATAAGCTCCGTCAATCACGATGGGATAGCCTTCCAGTTTTTTCAACTCCGTGGCAATATCCGGGCTATTGGTGGGGGAAGCGGCGGATTCCTCCGGGTTCAGTTTGCCCAGCATCTGCATCCAGTTCATTCCCAGGACGGCCTCTTGCATGGCATCCACGTCGATGCCCAGCTTTTTCAGGTAGTTGCTGCTGAAGGTCTTCTCCGTTTCCACGGCTTCGCGGATTTCTTCGGTATAAGGGGTGGTCCAGACTGTAGTATAAAGGCTATCGGTGCCGTGCTCATCGGTGGTTTTGTTGCGCCACTCGGTGAGCCAGAGAACTCCATATTTCCGACAGGGAAAGCCGTTAATGGTTTTTTCTTCATCGAAAGGGGTTACGGTAAATTCCATGCGCACGATTTCCACCTCGCTTTCCCCCTGTTCGGCAGGTGCTTCTTCCTCCCCTTCTTCCATCTCTCCTTCCCCGGGGCCGGAATCCTTCATCGCCACAGGTTTGATGGGCTGAATTCGATAGGTTTTTTTCTTATGATCCAGCTGTACAATCTGCGATGCCGGCAATTGAATGATTTGCCCCTGTTTGCCGGATTTGAAAATCAATTTCACGGCCATATTCTTCAGGAACCCTTCGCCTTTGAATTTGGTCTCCTCATCCACCCGCTTTTGATCGGTGGTGAGGTATTCGGTGGCGTTGACCCGGTATTTTCCAATTTTGGTGAATTTCACCTCGCTTTGGGTTTTCTTCACCGTTCCGGCGCTTGCCGCCATGCCGAGCAATAGCAAAACCATCAGGGCGCCGATCCATCGACTGACCGGCGAGAAAGAAGAAGCCCGGCGGTTCCGCAGTATCAATTGTTCATCCATGATGCGTTTCTCCCTGTTTGGAGTGTGCTGGGATTTTACTTCTGTTCCGCTCCGGCAACTCAAAAAAGGTGGAAAAGAATTGCAGGCGAAACAGTAAATGGTGATGCATTCGATGAATGCGTTTAATTTAGGCGGAAAAATGCCCGGCGCCGAATGAATTTTTGAAAATATACTCAGGAAGGGGCATTTTCCCGGATGCCGATGACACTCAGCAGTCGCCCGGCGGTGCGATTTTTCCGGTAGGAGTACAGAGGGACTTCGCTGCAATGGGTGCACAGAGGAGAGATGATCAGATTCCGCCGGGGAATGTTCCATCGGGCAAGCTGGATGAGCAAGGCGGCTTCCTGAGAGAAAAACCATCGCCCGTTCCAGAAGTGCAGGGCCTCCGGAGGAAAATATCCGGTGAACTCTTCTCCCACTTCGTAGCAGCATTGGCGAATGTGGGGAGATACGGCAATGCGGATATTTTCCGGATTGACCGGCCAGCGGCGGCGCATCTGGTCGAGGAGCCGGGGAACGATTCCGCTGCGCAGCCCCCGCCAGCCGGCATGGGCAATGCCCACCGCCGGAATCTCCGGGAAACTCACCATCACCGCCAGACAATCGGCGGTGCGAATGCCCGGCCACAACCCCGGTTGATCGGTGAAAAACCCGTCGATCCCTTCGTACACGCCGGGGCGATCCACGTATTGTACCGCTGCTCCGTGCACCTGGCGGGCCAGCGCCAGGCGGTCGGCCGGAATGCCTTCCCGGTAAAGCCAGGGTTCCAGTTCGGAAGGCAACAGCGGGGGCGGCTCCGATGGAGAGAAGGGAGGATTCGGAGGCGCCGAAGCCGGATCAGGGGCAAGGCTGGTTCGGGCAACAATGCGTCCCCCGGAATCGAGGGCGGGGTAATGAACGGCCGTATCGGTCAGGAGTATGCCTTCACGCATATGCGGCGATGGTTTTACAGGGATCCGGTTGGGGATTTGGGCTTCGAGGCGATGTTCACACTTCCCCGGCGATATCCGGCCAGATCCACGGTCACGAATCGGTATCCCAGGGATTTCAGATGAGCCTCCACTGTACCTCGAATGTCCGGTTCCAGGATTCGGGGAAGTTCTTCCCGGGTCAATTCGATGCGGGCGATCTCTCCGTGGTGCCGCACTCGCAGTTGCCCGAAGCCCAGCGAACGCAGGAAGGCTTCGGCCTTCTCCACCTGATGGAGCCCCTCCACCGTAATGGGGGTACCGGTGGGAAATCGAGAGGCCAGGCAGGCCATTTCCGGCTTGTTCCAGGTGGGCAGCCCCATCTCCCGGGAAAGCTGCCGAATCTCGGATTTGGTCAGCCCGGCTTCTTTCAGGGGACTGCGTACCTGTAGTTCACGGGCTGCCTGCATTCCCGGCCGGTGGTCGCTGACGTCGTCGGCATTGGTGCCGTCGGCGATAACGGAAAATCCATGGGTCTGCGCGTATTGATAGATTTCGGAAAACAGCTCTTTTTTGCAAAAATAGCAGCGATTGGCCGGGTTTTGCACGTAGTTGGGGTCGTCCATTTCCCGGGTGGGGAGGGTATCCACGGAAAGGCCCCAGTGGGCGGCTATCGTCAGAGCTTCCTCCAGTTCCCGGCGGGGCAAAGAGGGGGAAACGCCGATGATCCCCCGGGCCCGGTCGCCCAGCACCTTCGTGGCAACCGCCAGCAGGAAGGTGGAATCCACCCCTCCGGAATAGGCCACCAGCAGGTTGGGGAGGCTTCCCAGAATCTCCTGAAGACGATGGTATTTGGAATTGGGTGAAGTTCGGCCCATGGGGTTGCAAAAGTTGTATTGGAAAGAAATCCGTTGGCGGATTATCTGCTGGTGTATTTCCACTATTGGCAGATGCAGCGGAGTTAATAGCAAT
>CAYQGB010000129.1:0-10229 GCA_964416895.1 uncultured Calditrichaceae bacterium | reverse complement strand
CCGTTCCTGAAAATCTCGATTTCACCCACGGAATGGAGAACGATAGCATCCGCTTCCGGGTGGATGAGATTGTCGGCCGTTGCTTTTGACACCGATTGTACCCAGGTCGGCTGGGCGTATCCCTCCCAAAAACATCCCACCAGTGTAATTGTGATCAGGATAAATGAAATGGAGATTTGCATGGTACTCCAAATAAATAGAGTCGCTCGAATCGAACAGTGAGTGCAAGTAAAACGGTTATTGTAAGTTCAATGTAAAGGTAAAGACTCTCATTGAAAAATGCAAATTTTGGAGGCTTTGGCCGGGTCAAAAATTTCCTGCGTTGGGTCATTTTCAATCGCATTAGAGCAAAAATTGAATGAACTGAGTCGAGTACTCTGGAATGGCGAAAATTACCGCTGATTTTTACCGGCGATTTTGGGTCTTGAAATCCATAAAGAGCTTATCTAATTTTTTTAAGAAGATGGCGAGTGAATGATCAAAATTTCTTGACAAGTGGATCAAGATAATGTTTTTGGGAATTCCCGAAGCACATTACTCGTGCCGATCCCGTCTGATGGGATCGGCACGTTATAAGATTGCGAAACTCAGTTTTGCAACCAGAACGTATGGAAGCGGCTAAGGTCAAAATCTTTTTCTTGAATTCTATCAGTGTACAGAACCTTTTATAGACGAGTTTCACGACTTGCTTTAAGAATGAAGTTGTAGGCTCTGAGTCTCAAGGAGCTTCATATCCAAGAAATCATAAAAAGGTGTATTAGCTATGAACCAGAATCAAATCGTCTGTAAGCTTCCGGTTCTTATAATCTTGCTTTTTTTGAGTATAACGTTTAATCTATTTGGACAATTTCTGAAAATAAAAAGTTCAAAAGAGCTATCCAGTATAGAGCAGAGTGAACAATTAATATCCATCAACCGTCAAATGAAAGCCTTGATCACTAAGAAACAAAGCGACGACACCATAGCAATTATAATGATTAAACTGGACACGGATAAGCAGAACATCATCGATATGGTTCATGCTGAAGGTGAAGTGATTACCCGTTTATCTGTGGATGGTAATTATGTAACGTATGGATATCGAGATCCTACCTCGAATAGATTTATTAGTAAGGTTTTTAATATATCCACCGGTAACTATATCATGTTAGAACATGATATTGGTAATGCAGGAAATCCATCCATTTCACCAACTACCGGTGAAATTTTGTATGAGGTCAGAGAGAAAGGTGAAGCCCCTAAGGTGTATTTATCCAGAGGAGATGGAACCCCTCCAAAGTTCATTGCCTATGGCATTGGTCCGACCTGGTCGCCAGATGGGAAGTGGTTTATTCTCCATCCGGTTACGAGGAAAAATATTCATCCAAGAGAAAGGTATTTAAGAGGGAAAATCACTCGGGAACAAATGATAGCAGAAATTGAAGAAACACGTAAAAAGGCCCAAAGGCGAGAACCGTTGACTCCTCCCCTTACAATTTATGATCATACCGGTGAAACCCAAATCGAACTCAAAGAAATCGGTGGTTTGGCTGGTGAAGTAAAGTGGTCACCGCATGCCCCTAAACTTGCCTTCAGGGCAAGAGACAGGGCACTGTCCAATCTGGGATTGGTGATAATACAGCTATATATCAAGAGCAGCACAATTGAGGGGTATGGAATGCGGCGTATCTCTCAATCAGGTTATGAACCGGATTGGTCTCCGGATGGGGAATATCTGGTGTATACCGAAATCAAGGAAACTCCTGATGGATACAATGTCGCCGATAAAGATATTTATGTAGCAAAAGATGACGGTAGTGAAACTCAGAACCTGACAAATACACTGGAAACTTTTGAAGAACATCCCCGGTGGATATCCAATGCGAAGATCATTTTTTTAAGAGAAAATAAAATGGTTTTGTTAGAACTGGAAAGGCAATAATGATTTAATCATCTTCATATGAAAATCCCTGATCCTGACGGCACAAATAATTGATCAATAGCGGAGGAGTTGAAAATGAAAAGAGTTTTATGGCTAATTATTCTTTATCATTGGCTTTTTTTGCTTGGGTGTTTATGTGCTCAACAAGAACTATTATTGGCGAAAATCGGGGAAAGGAATTACTATTATAAAATTCAATTTAAAAACCCTTCAACTTGATACAATTTATATATCTAAATTTTTTGGTGTTAAGGAATTGAAAGTTTCACCTAATCAGGAATATATTGCTTTTATAGAAATGGCAAAAGGAGAGACCGCCGATAGAGAATATTCGATTTTGCCTGAAAATCAACTCAGGATACTTGATAAAAATGGAAGAACGGTAAAGGTTATAAAAGAAGATGTTCGAAGATTTATTTGGAGCCCGAAGGGAAATCGCCTGGCTTTAATTGCCGGTTCTTATTATGAAGGAGGGATTGGCTTTAAACCGCAAAGACTGTTCATCTTTGATATAGGTACCGACAGATTGGATAGTCTTTCGATAAAATATATACCTTATGAAATTTATTGGTCTTCCGTTGGAAATTATCTCTATGGCAAAACGCTTCAATTCATAGAAGACAGGAACATTTTTCAATTTAATTTATCCTCTCAGCAGTTCAAATGGACGAATTTTAAAGATATATGGTTCTCGCCTGATGAGAAATATTATGTGCATTTTCCCGATCAAATTTCTTATGAATTTGTCTTATACGAATCGGCAACTAACAGAGATATTACTCGAATAATTCCCCCTGGAATCGGTTCTCCCGTGCGATGGATTTCAAATTCTCAAAATTATTTCTTATTTAAAAAAGTGCACTCTACAAGAACGGGGAAAAAAATTGGTGCTTTCAAAATTATAACAAAGGAAGTTATAAACGGAGTAACTTATACTGTTTTTGACGTTGACAATCGGCGAATTGTTAAAAAGTGGGAAGCTGATTCTGAAGCAGAGTTTGTTGGAAATGCTTCGGTGATCGTTTTTAGGAAGCAGGGAAAAATACTTGTAGAAAGTTTTGAGTGAACTAATGCTCTTTCGAGGTTTGGATGACGGGTTTGTTAGCCTGGACACAATTCATAAAGAGATTCTTCTCCCGCCCGGCGGGATCAGAATGACATGGAAACCCGTCACTTTAAGCTTGAAAGAACACTAATGGCTTGTGGTAGCATTATTTCTCTCCTGTCATTTCATCAGCGCATGTGTAGTTGTGCAAGGCGCCCGGGCTTCCACGCAGGCTCTTGTATTTTTCCCCTTTCTCCCTCCCCAAATCTATCCTAATTTTCCCCATCGATTCAGGCTAACAGGAAACCACAGGCTGGATGTGGGCCATGTGGTGAGGAGATCATCAACCGGTTAAAAAGGAGACCGAACCATGGCAGAAACGACCTATCGGATCGAGCGGGATTCTATGGGAGAGATGCGGGTGCCCGCCGGGGCCTATTGGGGCGCCCAGACCCAGCGGGCGGTGGAGAATTTTCCCATCAGCGGCATTCGCTTTCCCCGGCAGTTCATCCGGGCGCTGGGAATGGTGAAACGGGCCGCGGCGGAGACCAACATGGAGTTAGGGCGGCTGGATGAGAAACTGGGTAAAGCCATTGTGCAGGCGGCCACCGAGGTGATGGAAGGAACGTTAGATGAGCACTTTGTGGTGGATATCTTCCAGACCGGCTCCGGCACTTCCACCAATATGAACGCCAACGAGGTGATCGCCAACCGGGCCAACGAGATTCTGGGCGGCAAAATCGGTGACCGCCACCCGGTGCATCCCAACGACCACGTGAACAAGGGCCAGTCCAGCAACGATGTGATTCCCACCTGCATGCACATTTCCGCCCTGGAGGGCATCGAGAAGGAACTGCTCCCGGCATTGAAGAAATTGCAGGAGGCCCTGGCGGCCAAAGCCGCAGAGTTTGACAACATCATCAAAATCGGGCGCACGCACCTGCAGGATGCCACGCCCATCCGCCTGGGGCAGGAGTTCAGCGGGTATGCCAGCATGGTGGCGCACGGTATCCGGCGGGTGGAGAATGTGCGCGGGCATCTGGCGGAACTGGCCATCGGCGGCACCGCCGTGGGCACCGGCATCAACACGCATCCGCAGTTTGCCCGGAAAGTGGTGGAGCGGGTCAGCCGGATGACCGGCATCCAATTTCGGGAGGCGGAGAATCACTTTGAGGCCCAGGGCGCGCGGGATGCCTTCGTGGAAGCCAGCGGCGCCCTGAAAACCGTGGCCGCCAGTCTGATGAAGATCGCCAACGACATCCGCTGGTTGGGTTCCGGCCCCCGCTGCGGCATCGGGGAGATCATCCTCCCGGCGGTGCAACCGGGGTCTTCCATCATGCCCGGCAAGGTCAATCCGGTCATCGCCGAGGCCCTGACCATGGTGTGCGCCCAGGTGATGGGCAACGATACCACCATCACCGTGGGGGGCATGTCCGGCAACTTCGAGTTGAACGTGATGCTCCCGGTGATGGCCCATAACCTGCTGCAATCCATCACCCTGATGAGCAACGCGGTGAATGTGTTTACCGAGAAGTGCGTGAGCGGCTTGAAGGCCAATGAGGAGCGCTGCCAGGAGATGGTGGAGAAAAGCCTGGCCATGTGCACGGCGCTGGCGCCGAAGATCGGCTACGATGCCGCCGCTGCCATCGCCAAAGAGGCTTATGCCACCGGGCGCACCGTGCGGGAGATCGCCCGGGAAAAGAAGGTGCTGCCGGAGGATGAACTGAATGAAGTGCTCGATCCCTGGTCGATGACCGAGCCGCACTGAGAAAGTGGGGATCAGGTTATTGGGATATCAGGGAGAAGGGTGTTCCACTGACTGTATGGGGGGACCGGATGTTCGAGTACCCGGCCCCCTGATTTTTTATCGAATGCTTTGCAGGGTTTTGATGTAGTTTGCCCGCACCCAGGCCGCCGGTTCGGCCACATGCTGGAAACTCATGCTCCCCTTCATCTGCCGGATGGATTCGTACTCGTGCTCCTCCATCCACTTTTCCAGATCGTTGAGGATACGGGTGAGCACATCCGGCCCTTCCTTGAGCAGCGCCGAGGCCATCATGGTCACATCCGCCCCGGCCATCACCAACTTGAGCACGTCTTCGGCGGTGTGCACCCCGGAAGTAGCCGCCAGGCTGGCGCGAATCTTTCCGTATAGAATTGCGATCCAGCGCAGGGGCAGGCGAATTTCGTAGGAATGGCTCAGTTCCAGATTGGGCACCACTTCCAGCGTTTCCAGATCGATATCCGGCTGGTAAAAGCGGTTGAACAGCACCAGGGCATCGGCGCCGGCTTCATCCAGCCGCCGGGCCAGATTGGCAAAGGCGGAGAAGTAGGGGCTGAGCTTCATGGCCACGGGAATGGAAACGCAGGACTTGACGGCCTGCAAATCCTCCACATACATGTCCTCCACCTCTTCCCCGGTGATCTGGGGATCGGTGGGGATGTAATAGATGTTCAGTTCCAGGGCGTCGGCGCCGGCCTGCTCCATTTTCTGGGCGAATTTCATCCACCCGCCGGGAGAAACGCCGTTCAGGCTGGCGATCACCGGGATATCCAGCGCCTCCTTTAGCCGGGAAATCTGCTCCAGATACTCCTCCGCCTCCATGTTCCGGTACGCTTCCGGTTCGGGAAAGTAGCTCAGCGCCTCGGCGTAGCTCTCGCTGAAAGTGGTCAGGTAGTGATCGATCTCTTCCGCCTCGTGGGTAATCTGTTCCTCGAACAACGAATACATCACGATGGCCGCCGCCCCAGCGTCTTCCAGCCGTCGGGCTACATCCACATCGGCGGAAAGGGGAGAAGCGGAAGGCACCAGGGGATTCTTCAGCTTCAAACCCATGTAGGTGGTGGTTAAATCCATGGGCGCCTCCTTTGGTTGCTGATTTAAAAGTCGGGCAACGATCGCCGGCAGCTTGAACCGTTAAATGCTCGTGGCTGAACATCCCACGGCTACCGGATGCTACCCGGGCATAACCCTCCGGTTACCCGGTTCTATTCCCGCCCGTTGGGCGCATACAGGGTTGCCATGCGCTCGTAGAGTTTCCACCGGAAGTTGACATTTTCCTGAGCCGCTTGCAGCAACTCCCGGGCGACTTTGGGATCCACTTTGGTGAGCATCTTATACCGGGCTTCCTGATAGATGTATTCTTCCAGAGGGATTTTCGGCCCGCGGCTGTCCAGCACGAAGGGATTCTTGCCTTCCAGGGAAAGCTGCGGGTTGTAGCGGAACAGGGGCCAGTAGGCCGAATCCACCGCTCGCTTGCTCTGCTCCAGGGATAGCTCCATGGCGTATCCGTGGGCGATGCAGGGGGAATAGGCGATGATCAGCGAAGGGCCGGGATACTGTTCCGCTTCCAGAAAGGCGCGGATGGTGTGGGTGTCGTTGGCGCCCAGAGCCACCCGGGCCACATACACATTCCCGTAGCTGAGCGCCTGCATGGCCAGGTCTTTCTTGGGGGTGCGTTTCCCTCCGGCGGCGAATTTGGCCGCCGCCCCCAGGGGGGTGGCTTTGGACATCTGCCCCCCGGTGTTGGAATAGACCTCCGTATCCAGCACCAGGATGTTTACATCCTTGCCGGAGGCCAGCACGTGATCCAGCCCGCCAAAGCCGATGTCGTAGGCCCAGCCGTCCCCGCCGATGATCCACACGCTCTTTTTCACCAGATAGTCGGCGATGCTCGCCAGCCGCCGCACCTCCGGCGTTTGCTTCAGCGAGGCCAGCTTTTCCTTCAGTTGCCGCACCCGTTCCCGCTGGGCGTGAATGCCCGCTTCATCGGATTGATCCGCTTCCAGCAGTTCCCTGACCAGGGAATCGCCGATTTTCCCGGCCAGTTGCTGCACCAGTTGCCGGGCCTGCCGATTCAACGTGTCGATGGTCAGGCGGAAGCCCAGGCCGAACTCGGCGTTGTCTTCAAACAGGGAGTTCGACCAGGCCGGCCCCAACCCCTCTGCGTTGACCGCCCAGGGCGTGGTGGGCAGGTTTCCTCCGTAAATGGAGGAGCATCCGGTGGCGTTGGCCACGATCATCCGGTCGCCGAACAGCTGGGTGGCCAGCTTGATGTAGGGGGTCTCCCCGCACCCGGCGCAGGCGCCGGAGAATTCAAACAGCGGCTCCAGAAATTGCGCCCCTTTCACCTGGGTGATGCGCAGTTGGGAGCGGTCGTATTCGGGAATCTTGAGGAAGAATTCCCAGTTTTCCCGTTCCTGCTCCCGCAGGGGCAGTTGCGGGGCCATGTTCAGCGCCTTGATCCCGGTTTTCTCCTTGCTTTTGGCCGGGCAGACCTCCACGCACAGGCGGCAGCCGGTGCAATCTTCCGGAGCAATCTGGATGGTGTAATAGGTATCCTCCGGCCATTCCCGTCCCCGGGCCGGCACCGCCTTGAAGGTTGCGGGCGCTTCCGCCAGGGCCTTCCTGGGGTACACTTTGGCCCGAATAACCGCATGGGGGCAGACCATCACGCATTTGCCGCACTGGATGCAGATGTCCTCCTCCCACACGGGGATTTCCTGAGCGATATTCCGCTTTTCCCATCGGGCGGTGGCGGAAGGGAAAGTGCCATCGCAGGGCAGGGCACTGACCGGCAGGTCGTCGCCCCGCCCGGCGATCATCATCCCCAGCACGTTGCGCACGAAGTCGGGAGCGTTCTCCGGCACCGGAGGCCGCACGGGAATGTCGCTGGTAATCTTTTCCGGATAGGGGATTTCATGGAGATGGTTCAGCGCCGCATCCACCGCCCGGTAGTTCCGCTCCAGAATGGCCTCCCCTTTGTTGCCATAGGTCTGTTTAATGGCCTGCTTAATCCGGGTGATGGCCTCATCCCGGGGGAGAATGTTGGCAATGGCAAAAAAGCAGGTTTGCATAATGGTATTGATCCGCCGCCCCAGTCCGATTTCCCGGGCCACCTTGTAGGCGTCGATAGCAAAGAAACGCAGCTTCTTCTCGATGATCTGCTCCTGCACCTTGCGGGGGAGCCGTTCCCAGAGGTCATCGGGGGAGAAGGGGGCGTTGAGCAGGAAGGTGGCTCCCGGTTCGGCGTATTGCAGCACGTCGTATTTTTCCAGAAAATTGAACTGATGGCAGGCCACGAAGTTGGCCCGGCGGATCAGATAGGTGGAGCGGATGGGCGATTTTCCGAACCGCAGGTGGGAGATGGTCACCGATCCGGCTTTTTTGGAATCGTACACGAAATAGCCCTGGGCGTAGTAGTCGGTGTGCTCTCCGATGATTTTGATGGAGTTCTTGTTGGCGCTCACGGTGCCGTCGGCGCCCAGGCCAAAGAAGATCCCCCGGAAGCCGTCTTCCGATTCGGTGGAAAAATCCGGATCGTATTCAATGCTGGTGTGGGCAACATCATCGCGGATGCCCACGGTGAAAGAGTTTTTCGGCTGCTGCTTTCCCATCTCGTCAAACAGCCCCTTGACCATCGCCGGGGTGAACTCTTTGGAAGACAACCCGTAGCGCCCTCCAATGACTTTGGGAAGCCGCTTGAAGGGCAGGTTTCCTTCGTTGGCCGCCTGATACAGCACCGTGCTCACCTCCTGATACAGGGGTTCGCCGGTGCTGCCCGGCTCTTTGGTACGATCCAGCACCGCCAGGGTTTTTACCGTGGGGGGCAACGCGGCCAGGAAATGCTTTCCCGAAAAGGGGCGGAACAGGCGCACTTTCAACACCCCCACCCGCTCGTCCTGCCCGGTGAGGTATTCCACGGTTTCCTCGGCCGTCTCGGCGCCGGAACCCATAAGCACGATGACCCGTTCCGCTTCCGGGTGCCCCACATAGTCAAACAGGTGATAATGCCGCCCCACCTGTTGGGCAAAGCGGTCCATGGTCTCCTGCACGATGTCCGGACAGGCTTGATAGAAGGGATTCACCGCTTCCCGGGCCTGGAAGAACACGTCCGGATTTTGCGCCGTGCCCCGGATGAAGGGGTGATCCGGCGACAGCGCCCGCTGCCGGTGGGCGATCACCAGATCTTCATCGATCATGGCCCGGATGTCCTCTTCGGAGAGCATCCGGATTTTCTGAATTTCGTGCGAGGTGCGAAAGCCGTCGAAGAAGTGCACAAAAGGCACCCGCGCTTTCAGGGTGGCCGCGTGGGCAATCAGGGCCAGATCCATGGCCTCCTGCACCGAGTTGGAGGCCAGCATGGCGAATCCGGTGGGGCGGGCGGCCATCACATCGCTGTGATCCCCGAAGATGGACAGCGCGTGAGTGGCCACGGTTCGGGCGGCAATGTGAAACACCGTGGGAGTTAATTCCCCGGCGATCTTGAACATGTTGGGGATCATCAGCAGCAGGCCCTGGGAGGCGGTAAACGTCGTGGTCAGGGCGCCGCTTTGGAGAGCGCCGTGCACCGCTCCGGCAGCCCCTCCTTCGCTTTGCATCTCAATGACCTGGGGGACCGTTCCCCAGATGTTTGGTTTCCCCGCCGCAGCCCAGGCGTCGGCCAGTTCTCCCATGGGAGAAGCCGGGGTAATGGGGTAAATGGCGATGACCTCGTTCACCCGATAGGCCACCCAGGCAGCGGCTTCGTTGCCGTCGATGGTTTTGTATTCCGCAGACATCATCCCCTCCTTGCGATAACTTCAGTCAAATAGGCGTAACCACTCCGGGCGGGAGTCGTCGGGAGCCGGAAACAGGCGGGAGAATTCCACCAACTTCTCCCGGGCGGCTCGCAGGCGTTCCTCCATCACCCGGGCGATCCGTTTTACCAGATGGTACCCCAGTTCGTGATCCACCTCGATGTGGGTACGCAATGTCCGGGCATCCAGTACCACTGCTTCCGTCTCTTCCAGTGCCCGGGCGTCAAAATGCCACCGATGCGGTGGAAACAACCATGACCAGCCCAGAATTTCTCCGTCGCGAATCTTTTGTAAGGCCACCTTCCCGTAATTGGGAATTTCTACCTCCACGGCCACCAGCCCCTGGCAAATCAGATAAAACGCATCGGCATTTTCCCCCACGGTAAAAATCTTCTGCCCGGGCGTAAACCGCACCGTCGTGGCAAATTTTACCAGGCGCTGAACGACCGGAGGTGGAAACTCCTGAAAAAAAGGATGGGCCTTCAGAATTGACCGAATAGATTCCATGATACCCCCCACGTGTTATTGCGGATTCGGTATTGCGTATTGCGTAAAGAAAAACGGTAACTATTCAGGTTGCTTCCAAAGTATTGTCTGTGTTTTGCCATTTTCCTCTTGAAGGAATAAAATGGCGGGTCATACTGAGCTTGTGTTTACATCCCGACGCAGTCGGTGATCGAAGTA
>CAYQGB010000128.1:6131-10270 GCA_964416895.1 uncultured Calditrichaceae bacterium | reverse complement strand
GGATGTCATTCTGGATTTGAAATAAAGTTTTGGGAATTGGAGAATCAGGGTGTTAAGGTGTTAAGGTGTTAAGGTGTTAAGGTGTTAAGGTGTCAGGGTGTCAGGTAGAGGAGAGTTATGGTGGTACGAATTCTTTTAAATGGTGGAAGAAAAGATATTCTCAATCTCATAACCCCACCCAATATCCTGATATCCCAATCCCCTGATATCCTGATGATACGAAATTTCGAATCAAAATTTTAAACGGCTGACGGGCTATGGCAGAACCGACTTACGAACTGAAAACCGACCGGATGGTGCTCAACTTCGGGCCGCAGCACCCCGCCACCCACGGCACCCTGCGGCTGGTGCTGGAACTGGATGGAGAGGTGGTGGTCAAGGTAGAACCCCACATCGGGTATCTCCACTCCGGGTTCGAGAAGTTAGGCGAGCATAAGACCTACAATCAGTGGATCACCCTTTCCGATCGGATGAACTATCTGTCCCCCCTGTGCAACAACATCGGGTTTGCTCAGGCGGTGGAGAAGCTTATCGGCATCGACATTCCCGAACGGGCCAAATACATCCGGGTCATCCTGGCAGAGATGGCCCGCATTGCCGACCACATGGTCTGGCTGGGCACCCATGCTCTGGATATCGGGGCGTTCACCGCTTTCCTGTATGCCTTCGAGGCCCGGGAGAATCTCTACGTCATCTTCGAGCACACCACCGGTACCCGCCTGACCACCAGCTATACCCGCGTGGGGGGGCTGTTCCGGGATGTGCCCCCGGACTTCCCGGAGATGACCCGCAACTTCCTCAAGTACTTCCCCAAAGTGCTCAAGGAGCTTCATGGCCTGCTCACCCGCAACCGCATCTGGGTGGATCGCACCAAAGGCATCGGTTACCTCAGTAAAGAGGATGCCATCAACCTGGGGGTGACCGGGCCGGTGCTGCGAGGATCGGGGGTGCCTTACGATGTGCGCAAGGATCATCCCTATCTGATCTATGATCGCCTGGATTTTGAAATTCCCGTGTGCGACGACGGGGATGTGTATTCTCGCTACCTGGTGCGGATGGAAGAGCTGGAACAGAGCCTGAAGATTATCGAGCAGTGCATCAAGGACCTTCCCGATGGGCCGGTGAGCACCTTCGACAGCAAGGTCAAGCTCCCGGATAAGTTAGAGGTGTATGATACCATTGAGGGGTTGATTCATCATTTTAAAAACATCATGCCCGGCCACGGCTTTGAAGTACCGGTGGGGGAAATTTACGACGCCACCGAAGCGCCCAACGGTGAACTGGGCTTCTACATCGTCTCCGACGGAAGCCACAAGGCGTATCGCCTGCGGGTGCGCCCGCCTTCATTTGTCAATTTCGCCGCCATGGACCACATGACCCGGGGGTACATGGTCTCCGACGTGGTGGCAATTCTGGGCAGCCTGAACATCATTGCCGGGGAACTGGATCGGTAGAGTCAAGGCTGGATGCTCGATGCTCGATGCTCGATGCTCGATGCTGGATGCTCGATGCCAGCAGGATCCAGTATAGCAAGGACAACTTCAGCATATTCTTGTTTCTAAACCAAATGTAATCTGGATTTCCAGTGTTGTGTTCGATAGAATACTAAAACGTATACGAGAAAAAGTTCGTACCCGACAATATGTGATGACCTTGCATGCTGAAGAAGAAATGGCTGAGGATGGTCTGTCAATTTTCGACATAGAACGGGGAATTTTGACCGGAAGAATCACCGAAAGACAAAAAGATTACAAAACGAATGAATGGAAATACGTAATAAATGGAGAAACGTTAACCGGAAATGAAATTGCTATTGTGGCAAAGCTTGGACCTACTGGGAAATTGGTGATCATTACTGTATTTCTTGAAAACAAATAGCCCGGATGGATAAGAACGTATGAAATGTGACATTTGCGGAAAAGAAGGTGCTCGCATTCGGCGGGTCACCCGGAGTTATGGTAAGGGCAAGAATTTACTGGTCATCGAAAACGTGCCCGTTGTGAGTTGCCCGCATTGCGGTGAGAGTTATCTGACTGCGGAGACTTTACAGGAACTTGAGCGGATTAAGTTGCATCGTCAGAACTTTGCCGTTGAACGCCCTGTAGCCGTTGCAGAATTTGTATAAGACTGAAAGCTGGATTTTACCAGGAATTCGGAAATAATGGTGAGAAGGGGTGACCCGGCTATTCCGGATTCAGGATCATCAACTGCATGAACATGCACGGGAAATCGTTATGACCACGAGCACGACCATGAAAGTTTCCTTTTCCAAAGAGGCGCAAAAGGAATTTAAGGAAATTCTGAGGCGCTATCCCGATAAGCGGGCGGCGCTGTTGCCCACGTTGCACCTGGCCCAGCGGGAATTCGGCTGGCTATCCACGGATGTGATGGAGTACGTGGGAGAGTTGCTGGAACTGCCTTACGCCGCGGTGTATGATACCGCCACGTTTTACACCATGTTCAAGCTGAAGCCCATCGGGAAATACCATTTGCAGGTGTGCCACACCCTCTCCTGTGCCCTGCGAGGAGCGGGAGAAATTTGCCGCCACATTGAGCAGAAGTACGGGATCAAGAACGGAGAAGTCACCGCAGACGGCAAATTTTCCCTGGAAAAGGTGGAGTGCCTGGGTTCCTGCGGCACCGCACCGGTGGTGCAAATCAACGAAGATTATCACGAAGGATTGACCGTCGAACAACTGGATAAACTTCTGGAAAAGCTGTAAGACAGGCATACCGCCGCTGCAGTACCGACGTTCTTGCCTGTTTCCAAAACCTGTAGCGGTTACACCCTTGACCAGCAAGGCGGAGATAGAGAACCGATGTTTGAAAAAGTGCTGACCAGAGACATGAATCCTCCGGAGTCCCGGAAGATTGACTATTACGAGAAGGTGGGGGGCTATCAGGCCTGGCGCAAAGTCCTGAAAGAGATGACCCCTGAGGAAGTCATCGAGGTGGTGAAGGCCTCCAATCTTCGGGGGCGGGGCGGCGCCGGATTTCCCACCGGGGTCAAATGGGGCTTCGTGCCCAAAGACACCGGCAAACCCCACTACATGCTGGTCAACGCCGATGAAAGCGAGCCGGGCACCTTTAAAGACCGCCTGTTGATGGATAACATGCCCCACTCCACCCTGGAAGGGGCCATGATCGGCTCCTACGCCATCCGGGCCAACACCTGCTACATCTACATCCGCGGGGAGTTCGTCAAGGAAGCCCGGATTCTGGAGGCGGCCATTGCCGAGGCCTATCAGAAAGGCTATCTGGGTAAAAACATCCTCGGCAGCGGCTACGACCTGGATATGTATGTGCATCGGGGCGCCGGGGCGTATATCTGCGGGGAGGAAACCGGTCTGATCGAATCCCTGGAAGGCAAGCGCGGCTGGCCCCGGATCAAACCTCCCTTTCCCGCCATTGAAGGCGTTTTCCGCTGCCCCACCATCGTGAACAACGTGGAGACCCTGGCCTGCGTGCCCTATATCATCACCCGGGGCGCGGACTGGTTTAAAGCCATCGGCCCGGAGGGAAGTCCCGGCCCCAAGCTGTTCTGCGTCAGCGGACATGTGAAAAAGCCGGGGGTGTATGAACTGCCCATGGGCATTCCCCTGCGGGAACTGATCTACGAGCACGCCGGAGGCATTCTCAACGACAAGAAGCTGAAGGCGGTTATCCCCGGCGGGTCTTCCGTTCCCGTGCTCACCGCCGAGGAGATCGATGTCAACATGGATTTTGACTCCCTGGCAAAGATCGGCAGTATGCTGGGGTCTGCCGGGGTCATCGTAATGGATGAAGACACCGATATGGTGAATGCTCTGCTCAACATCTCCCATTTTTATCGCCATGAATCTTGCGGCCAGTGTACGCCCTGCCGGGAAGGCACTACCTGGGCCTGGCTGTTACTCAAACGGATTCATGCCGGGGAGGGCACCCGGAAGGATTTGCAATTGCTGGAGGAGATCGCCGGGGGATTGTATCGCACCATCTGCCCTTTAGGCGACGCCGCGGCCATGCCCATCGAAAGCTTCTTGAAGAAATTCCGCCATGAGTTTGAGGCGAAATTAAAGCACTGACAAACGGCACCAGCAACAGTAACCGAGCCGGTCTATGAAAGATCAATTTCAGGAATTTATAAAAGTTTTGGATGC
>CAYQGB010000128.1:0-6031 GCA_964416895.1 uncultured Calditrichaceae bacterium | reverse complement strand
ATTGTGAAATTCCAGGGCACAAAAGTTAGAGTTGCAACTCCTGAAACCTTATTCAGGCTAAAGCAAGGCACTATTCGCGATAGGGATAAGATTGATGCATTGTTTTTGAAGGAGTTGATGAAAAAGTCGGATAAACAATAATTGGGGGAAATTCCAACAATGCCGGTGTATAAATACAAAACTCTGGAAGAAGCCGAACGGGCATTATGGTGTTTCTCCCCCGACGAGGAGTATTACCGTCGGGTGGCCGAACTGTGGAAGTTCGCCAATCAACTGGCGCCTGTCGAATATCCCCGGGGAATTTTCAAATTCCGGAGTATTGAAGAGGCGAATCGACATCGGGAAGCTATTGAGCTTGCCCATGCCAGAGAGATTCAACGGAAAAGGAGGATGAATGCCTCTCGTCAAGATTGATAATCACGAACTGGAGGTGCCTTCGGGCACGACCATTTTAGAAGCGGCGAAGCAGGTAGGCATTGAGATTCCCCATTACTGCTATCATCCGGGCATGACCATTGTGGCCAGCTGCCGGATGTGTCTGGTGAAGGTGCCGGGAATGCGCAAGCTGACCCCGGCCTGCTCCACCCGCATCGGGGAGATGCCCCCGGAGCGCAAGGTGGACGGCAAATACGATATGGTGGTGCTGACCAACGATCCGGAAGTGAAAACGGCGCAGGAGTCGGTATTAGAATTCCTGTTGCTCAATCACCCGGTGGATTGCCCGGAATGCGATCAGGCCGGGGAGTGTTTGCTACAGGATTATACCTTCCGCTACGGCAAGGCCCACAGCCGCTTCGATTTTGACAAGCGGGTGCCGCCCCGCAAAGATCTGGGGCCGGAGATTTTGCTGATCACCACCCGGTGCATCCTGTGCTCCCGCTGCGTGCGATTTACTCAGGAAGTTTCCGGCACCAATGAACTGTTGGTGAAAAATCGGGGCTACCATTCGGAAATCGACGTGTTTCCCCGCCAGTCGCTGAACAACAAGCTGTCCATGAACACCGCCGACATCTGCCCGGTGGGGGCACTGGTAACCAAAGATTTTCTGTTCAAGCCCCGCAACTGGCGGTATCAACGGACCCGCAGCGTATGCCCCGGCTGTTCGGTGGGGTGCAATATCCGGATCGAGAGCATGGAAGAGGATAACCGCATCTACCGCATCAAGCCACTGGAAAACATGGAGGTGAACCAGTGGTGGATGTGCGACGATGGGCGGCTGCTGTATCATACGTACGAGGCGCTGGAGCGACTGGAATATCCTCTGATCCGTACCGACGGCGAATTCCGGCGGGGCCACTGGCGCCTGACCCTGAAGGCGGTGGTGAAGCAACTCAAAGAATTCGCCCCTGAGGAGATCGCCTTTGTGGGAAGCGGTTATGCCACCAACGAAGACAACTACCTGTTGCAAAAGATTGCCCGGGAAGGATTCGGTACCCCCAACGTGGCCATTGATGATCGTTACCATGCCGAAGAAGACATTGTGTACAAGAAGTTCACCATCAAAGGGGAAAAGTTGCCCAACTATCAGGGCGCCCGGGATATGCTGGATACCAAACTCACGTTCTCAAAGCTGCTGAAACAGATTGAAGCGGGTAAAATCCGGGCGCTGTATTATCTGGGCGGCGGGCCTTATTTTACCCTTTCCGAGGCGGAACTGGACACATTGAAAAAGCTGGATTACCTGGTGGTGCAGGACATTCGCCGGTCGCCGTTGACCGAGATTGCCCATGTGGTGCTGGCGGGCGCTTCGGCGTATGAAAAGGAAGGAACGTTCACCAATTATCGGCATCGAGTGCAACGGATTCGCCCGGCAATTCTCCCTCCGCTGGCGGCCAAAACCGATTTCGACATTTTCCATGAACTGCTGGACATCCTGGATCTCCCCAAAGTGTTGCGACCGCCAAAAGCTTTTGAGGAGATTGCCGCCAACCGCAAGGGCTATGAAGGAATGGATTATCAGAAGTTGGGAGATAGCGGCTTAACCAAGTCTGGAAGCGAAGAGGAGTAGATGGATGGAAACCTCTACCGGTGTGGCCATTCTGGTAACGGCGCTGAAGGTTTTTATTGTGGTGAACATCATCATGGTGGTGGTGATGTTCCTGACGCTGGCGGAACGCAAGATTTCCGCCTGGATTCAGGATCGCCACGGGCCGAACCGGGTGGGCTGGGGGGGCATCCTCCAACCCATCGCCGATGGGATCAAACACATGCTCAAAGAGGATGTAATCCCCTCTCATGTGGATCGTTTTCTGTATCTGCTGGCCCCGGGTATCTCTTTGATTCCCGCCCTGATGACCTTTGCCATCGTGCCCTTCGGGGATCAGATTACCACCTCCGTCTTCGGGGAACTGGTAACCATCAAATTTCAAATCGCCGATCTGAACATCGGAATCCTTTATTTCGTGGGAATTGCCTCGCTGGGGGTGTATGGGATCATCGTGGGGGGGTATTCTTCCAACAACAAATACTCTCTGTTGGGCGGGCTGCGTTCTTCGGCGCAGATGATCAGCTATGAGATTCCCATGGGGCTGGCCATTGTGGCGGTGGTGATGCTGGCCGGTTCCCTGCGGCTGAGCGACATCGTGGCCGATCAGCAGTTGCACTACTGGAATGTGCTCCGGCAGCCTCTGGGATTCCTGATCTTTCTCATCGCCGCTTTTGCCGAAACCAACCGGCTGCCGTTCGATCTGCCGGAAGCGGAACAGGAACTGGTGGGCGGTTATCACACCGAGTATAGCTCCATGAAGTTTTCTTCCTTTTTCATCGCCGAATATTCCAATATGATCACCTCCTCGGCGCTGATTACCACCCTGTTTTTTGGCGGCTGGCATGTTCCGGGCCTGGCCGGGTTGAACATTTCCGTATGGGCGGAACAGCTCATTCAGATTCTGGCTTTTGTGGTAAAAACCGGATTCTTTCTGTTCTTTTACATGTGGGTACGCTGGACGCTTCCCCGGTTCCGGTACGACCAATTGATGAATCTGGGCTGGAAGAGCATGCTGCCGCTGGCGCTGTTGAATATCGTGCTTACCGGGGCGCTGCAGGCGTATGTGTTTTAGGGAGTAGGTTGTGTTATTACACGTATAGACGTATGAAAATTCCCTGGAATGTGTCTGGAGACCGGTACCCAACTTTAGAAATTCATATTGCATAGTGCGTATTGCGTATCTTGATGTCGCCGGTTACGCAATACGCATTACGCATGCTCAACCGTTCATGCCTACAGTAGCCTGTTGTGGAACGGTTTTACAAAATTATCAACAGTACATCCTGATACCCTAAAAAATCCACATTAAGGGAATAAACCGACATGCTTGAAACCATCCTGTTCTGGGTATTTGCACTGCTGGCCGTGGGAGGAGGCATCGGGGTAATTGCCCATCCCAACCCGGTGAAAGGCGCGTTGTTCCTGGTGATGGCCTTCTTTGCGCTGGCCGGAGAATACGTGTTGCTGATGGCGCATTTCATCGCCATTGTGCATATCGCGGTGTATGCCGGGGCCATCATGGTGCTATTTCTGTTTGTGATCATGCTGCTGAACGTGCAGATCGAAACCCGGCTGCGAGGCGCCTGGAATGTGATGCGCTATGTGGGGTTTGCCCTGGCGCTGCTGCTGTTCGCCGAACTGGGATACTTTGGCTTTAAAGGATTTCAGGAAGCCTACGTGCGGGAGAGCGACGTCGGTCTGGTGGAAAACATCGGGCAGGCGCTGTTCAGCAAGTATGTGCTGCCTTTTGAGGTGGCCTCCATCCTGCTGCTGGTGGCGATGGTGGGCGCCCTCTACCTTTCCAAGCGCCGGTTAATCGTGGAACCGGATCAAAAACCGGCAGAAGTGGCCCGCCGACGCCGGGTGCTGGCCGAGTAGGACGGGCATACCGCCCCTGCGACGCTGAGGTCTTTGTCTGTCAGAAATGGAATGTAAAACTCCGGGAGCTTAATCGATGGGACCGATCCCAATACAACATTTTCTGATTTTAGCCGCCATTCTGTTCGGTCTGGGGGTGGTGGGTGTCATCACCCGCCGCAACGCCATCGTCATTTTCATGTCCATCGAATTGATGCTCAATGCGGTCAATCTCACCTTTCTGGCCTTTTCCAATCATCTGCAAAACGTGGAAGGGCAGATTTTTGTGTTCATGGTGATGGTGGTCGCGGCAGCGGAAGTGGCGGTGGGGCTGGCCATTATCGTGGCCATCTTCCGCCTTCGGGAAACCGTGCATGTGGACGAAATCCGGTTATTGAAGTGGTAACCACCCGGGGAAACTTTCGGCGGCGATGATCTGCGACCGCGTCAGGTTCATTTCCCACTGTTTCCCCGGCTACATGTACATTCGCGCACCCCATTGGGGTGCTTTTTTGTTGGGAGTGGGCAAGGTTGGGTTAACATATCCGTACGAGCATCAGGAAAGGATGGGCAATGAATACATCCAACAAATCTCGAGCCCGGGTCAATGTGGTGGGAATTTCCGGAAGCCTTCGGGAGGGGAGCTACACCCGGAAGGTAGTCGCTCTGGCGCTGGAAGGCGCCCGGGAAGAGGGCGTGGAAACCCGGTTGATCGACCTGCGGGAGTACAACCTGGTATTTTACGGCCAGGTTCCGGAAGCGGAATATCCCTCCGATGTGATTCGCCTGCGGCGAGAAGTTCGGGAAGCGCAGGGGATTATTCTGGGCACGCCGGAGTATCACGGTAGCCTCAGCGGGGTATTGAAAAACGCCCTTGACCTGATGGGGTTTGATGAATTCGAGGGAAAGATGATCGGCCTGGTGGGTGTTTCCGGGGGACGTTTGGGAGCCATCAATGCCCTGAACAGCCTGCGGAACATCGGGCGGGTGCTTCATGCCTGGGTGCTCCCCCAGCAGGTTTCCATTCCCGAAGCGTATAAGTACTTCGACGCCGAAGGGCATCTGACCGATCCGGAACTGCGAGAACGGCTGCTGGAAGTGGGACGGCTGGTAGCCCGGTTTGCCAAACTGCACGAGATGCAGAAGGATCAGGAGTTCATTCGCATGTGGGAGGAACTTCCGGCCAATCCCGGTGGCCGAAGCCACGGAGAGGGATAAAAAACAGGGCGGCCTGAGTAAGACCGCCCTGTCGCGCCGAAAGCGCCTCGGGCAAGGGCATTATCGGCGCGTGCGGCGAGAGGTTCTGCCGTCAGGCTTCTTCTTTTCTCCGGTTCGATGAGATTTCATGGCGGAGCGCCCCGGGAAATGGGAGCGGGAAGAAGGCGTGGTGGCCGTGGGCCTGGAAACACGCGATACCCGACTTTCCGGATGACGCGGGGAAGAGATTTTCTTTCTGCCGGGGCGATCTTTTTCCCGGGCGACTTGATTGCCCCGGGGGCGCTTTGTTTCCGGATGAGGCACTCCCGGATTTCCCCGGCGATACGATCCGGCGGGATCGGCCATCCTGCGGGTTGATCGAGATCCCCGGGAAACCACCGGGCTGCGATCCCGTCTTGCCTCCCTTCTTGCCTTCCCCACAGTTGTTCCTCCGGTTGATCGAGATCCCCGGGAAACCACCGGGCTGCGATCCCGTCTTGCCTCCCTTCTTGCCTTCCCCACAGTTGTTCCTCCGGAGGTATGTCCGGATTGTATTTTTCGCCGGCGGGGCTGATGATGCCGGCGCCGGTCATCCATGCTGCGAGGAGAAGCCTCTCGCCGTCGGGAGGTCATTTCCCGGCGGGATGAACGGCGGGGGTTCTCCCGAACTTCCCGGCGGCCTTTCCCGGCAGGAGGGATTCGATCAACGATCACCGGGGCGGGGTGCGTGACATTGCGGTCGGCTATCGCCACCGGCCGGGGTTGCCGTCGTTCCGGATGTCCGGCGCGGTCACCGCGCCCTCCGGTGCCCTGATTACCTCGCGATCCCCGACGATGCCAATCACGACCACCGGAGCGATCATTGTCTCGACCGTTCCCGGGGTTGTTGTTCCCATACTCCGGGGAGGTTCCCCCGTAACCTTCTCCGTAATATCCTCCCTCATCGTCATCCCCGTAATAAGGAGGATAGGGATGATGGGGATAATGATG
>CAYQGB010000127.1:0-10404 GCA_964416895.1 uncultured Calditrichaceae bacterium | reverse complement strand
CAATTCCTCCTGTATTTTGGTTGGGTACACTGAATGCATTTCCCTGCCTCCCATATCTCCGGCGTTGCGGATCATCTTCTCATTAGTTAGGATTCCTAACTAATATAAGGCGACCCATTGTAAAAAGCAAGTGAAAATGCACCGGCTTTCTCCGCCATCGGGCGATTTCGACAACTTTACCCGGCGGATTCGCCAATTTTGACGAAAACGGAGTGTTCTACAGAAGCCGGAGCCGGGGAACATTCCGGTTTGCAAATCCGATCTCCACAGGATAAATTTGCCCGAAACTCGAACACCGGGGCGATCTTACCGGTTTCGGAAAAGGCCGGTTTATTCCGGGCACACCGGGACACAGTGCACAAGGCTCTATCTGGCACAGGGATTGTCATACAATGGGAGGTCGATCCACTAACAACAGGAGGGCTTGATTATGTTCCGTTTTCTTACCCCCGGTGTGGTGATGGTGGTATTGCTTTTCTGGCTTTTGCCCGCGGCGGCGCCGGCTCAGGACACATCCGCCCGGGAAAACCCGGTGGAAATAGTGCTGAAGGACGGTTCCAAATTGATCGGTCGGGTAGTGGAGGAAAATGACCGGGTGATCCGGTTTCAAACCACCGGCGGAGTGGAAATGACCATCCCCCGGGATCAAATCCAGGTGCGCCGGCCCGTGCGGGGAAAATCTGTACAGGGGGAATTCTGGCCGGAAGATCCCAACGTGACCCGACTGCTGTTTTCCCCTACCGCCCGTCCCCTGAAAGCCGGTCAGGGATACTTTTCCCTGTACGAGGTATTTTTCCCTATGGTGGCCGTGGGATTAACCGATTTTATGTCTGTCGCCACCGGGGTTTCGCTATTTCCGGGAGTCAGCAACCAGATTATATACCTGAACGGCAAACTGACTCCGATCAACCGGGACAATTTCGCTCTGGCCGGAGGGGCGCTGTACGTCTTCACGCCCGGGACGGAAGGCGCCGGAATCCTGTATTCGGTGATAACCGCCGGTTCCGACCGGGCCGCATTCACCGGCGGCCTGGGATGGGGCTACACCGGAGAAGAGATCGCCAATGAACCAATCCTCATGGTCGGCGGCGAAATTCGCCTTTCCCGGCGCATCAAGCTGTTGAGCGAAAACTGGATCATTCCCAACAGCGACGTGGTACCCCTTACCTGGGGAGTTCGTTTTTTAGGGGAGCGCCTGTCCGCCGATATCGCCTTCATCTTCTTCGCAGGAGCGGAGATAAAAGGATGGCCTTTTCTCCCCTGGTTCGGGTTTGTCTATAACTTCGGGCATAAGTGAGGTGGAAGGGTATTCGGGTATTGGGAGGTAGGCGCAGGCTAAGGTACACAATTTCCTGATTGAGCAGGCCGGAGGATAAATCCGCAGACGCAGATACCGGAACATGCCTATGAATGTACCGCCCAGGATTCTGGAACTGCCCCCCCGACCTGCGCCGCAATCTCCGACCGGCATTGGGAGACGGCTCACGACACGATAATCCGGGGAATTTCCGGATTGATTCGGGAGACAATCTCGTAATTGATGGTGCCGATCATGGCCGCCAGCAGATCGGCGGTGACCTGCTCCCGACCGCTTTTGCCGATCAGCACCACCTCGTCATCCAGGGCCGCATCGGGGATGTCGGTGACATCCACCATGGTGAGGTTCATACACACCCGCCCCCGCACCGGCGCCCGCTTCCCCCGGATGAGCACATACGCCTGATTGGAAAATCCCCGATCGTAGCCGTCGGAATAGCCCACGGGGATGACCGCGATGCGGCTGTCCCGGGTGGTTTGATAGGTGCGCCCGTAACCGATGGTGCGCTCCGCGGGCACCTCTTTTAGCTGGGTGATACGGGTCTTCCAGGCCAGCACCGGGCGCAGCATCTCGGTCACCTCCCCGTCATATTTGGAACGGTAGGAGACCAGCGTCTCCCGGGAGGGCCACAGGCCGTATTGCCCGATGCCCAGCCGCACCATATCCAGATGGGTCTCGGGAAACAGCAGCGCCGCCGCGGTGCAGGCTGCATGCCGCTTGATGATGGGAAACCCCGACTCCCGAATGACATCCAGCATGTGATTAAACCGCCGGAGTTGATACAGGGCGTATTCGTGGCTGGTGGTGTCTTCGATGTTGGCGAAGTGGGTATAGGCGGCTTCTAACAGCACCTGGGGGGTGTGTTTCAACCTCTCCAGAAAAGCGGGCAACTCTTTTTCCTCGATGCCCTGACGATAGGTGCCGGTCTCCAGCTTCAGGTGCACCCGGGCCAGGCGATTCAGGCGGGTGGTGATCTCGTGGAGCTTTTCCAGCACCTCCATATTGAACAGCACCAGGCGGCAGTTGTGGATCACCGCTTCTTCCAATTGCAAAAGCGGCACCGGCCCCATGATCAGGATGTTCTGGGTAAATCCGGCCCGGCGCAGGCGCACCGCCTCTTCCAGGGAGTGCACGCAAAAGGAATCCGCCCCGTGCTTGATGGCCAGCCGGGCAATGGATTGCCAGCCGTGCCCATAGGCGTTGGCCTTCACCACCACCGACAGCTCCGGCCCGGTACCGATCAACCGACGAAACACCTGCAAATTATGGGCATAGGCAGATTCGGAAATCTCCACCCAGGTATTGTTGAGATAGAGTTCTTCAACCATGTGGAAACCTCATCAATTGAATAAAAACCAGTCGATGCCCAGGCGAAACACGGCCAGGTTTTCCACGGTGCCGTTGACGATGGCGTAATCCTGAGAGAGAAAATTCTCCCACACAAAGAACACCGTGGCATCCCGAAAGTGGGCCATGATGCGTCCGTCTCCCACGCCGAACGGCCCCCCCATCGTTTCGCTCAGCCGATAGTGATATATCCATCGGTCAAAATCCACCGTGCGAAAGCGATCCCAGTAGCGCCACATCAGGGCGCCCTCCGCCAGCAACGCACCGCCGAACAGGGGCACCTGCACATCCAGCATGGTGATGTTCTGAAGGCGAGGGGCGAACGCTTCCCGGTAGTTGTGGTTATACACAAAGTCATTTTGCAGGGTGATGTTCCACAGGCTTACCTCCCCCCGCAGACGCACGCCTCGATTTTCCACGGTGAGGAAGCGCCAGGCGTCGGCATCCGGCACCGGGTAACCGCGGGTGCGATAGGCAAACGGCTCCACCTGGATTTTGAACCAGGACACCGGTGCGGTGGTCAGGGAAAAGCTTGCCCCTTCCTCTCGCATCAATTGTGAGGACGTCAGGCGGGGGAAGGTGTCCTGCTGTACGGTGCGCCAGAGCATGGGAGTGGCCCGCGGCCGGGTGAAGGCGGCGGCTTCCACCGACCAGCGGCCGCCCATCAGACGAAGATGCACGCTGCCCAGCCCCCGGGTTCCCCCGGTGGTGTGATGAAACCATCCCCCCCGCACCGCCAGCTCCAGCCCCCGGCCGGCAGCGTTCAGGAACAGCGCCGCCCGACCTTCCTGCTCCCACCGCTCCGGCCAGAAGCGCCGCCCCCGAATCTGCCGGGACTGTCCCCACATTTCCAGCCCCAGGGCTATCCCCTGCCCTAACTTCCGTCGATAGTCGGCAAAAATCTGCCCCCAGCGATAGCTCAAATCCCGCTGCTTATCCTGAATCCGGGTGTATTCATCCCGCACGGTGGTATAAGCGGGGACAAAGGAGAGCGAATCCCTGTCGCTGAACCTTCCCTGCACCTGCGCCCACAGCAGGTGGGAAACGATTTTGAACTTGTCCCGGGTAAACGCCAGGGGAGCGGTGCGGATGTTAAACCGGTGGCGAATCTGCCAGTAGAACAGATCCGCCTTCCAAAGTTCCCCTCGCTCCAGATGCACCTGGGCATGATACGGGTTCAGGGAGAAGCGGGAGAAATCCTGCACATCGGTGCCGTCGCCGAGAAAGTTGGCGCCGGAGAGTTGCACATAGTTACGGGGGGAAAACCGCTTGACAAAATTCACATCCACAAACGAGAGGTCAATAATGTAATCCTGAGAAAAGACCACCCGGGTTTCCGGTTTTCGGGTGAAGGGATGGGGAGGTTCGTAGGCTTCCCCGGTGACGTTCCAGGGGGATCGCCCGGCAATGCGATAATGGGGAATCCACTGCTCATCCCAGAATCCGGTGACGGGATTGGTAAAGACATTTCCGGCATAGCGGAAGCGGTAAAATCCCGGGGGCATTCCCCGAAAGGCGCCGGTAGCCAGCCGCCCCCGTTGCAGCAGGGAAAGGGAGAAAAAATCCGCCCGATAGGCGCGTTGTTCCGGCTCGGTAAGAGTGCCGGCAAAGGAGAACATGTTGATGGTCGGGGATGCCTGAGCGGTGACGGTGACGCTGCCGTGACGCGTCGTATCGACGGCGAGGGTATCCGGGGGAGTACTGCCGGCCTCAGCACGTGTGAAAGCAATGCACACCCATACACCGATCAGTTTCAGCACCCATCTTCCGTGAGGAATATCCATGCACAGGTCCGTTCGTTAGAGTCGGGATCGGGATATCAGGATATTGGGATATTGGGGGGATCCAATGAAAGGATCGTCAAAGTTCGCATATCTCAGATGACAGTACTCCCTGAATACCCAAATACTCTGATATCCCGTTCTGACACCCCACATCCCCTTTTCATCCGTTGCCGGGAAAGGTGAAAATCTTCAAAGATTTCGTTTTCGTATTTTTGTTCCCTGTCAAAAACATGTATCTGAGGAATCTGTTATTTGGCCGTTCAACGCAAGCCTCATGGATGAGCAACCCCGTTTTCTGCCCCTGCTACCGGAAACCTCAGGGGGATCAAAATATACAGGCCGGTAGTAGGGAATAAAATAAAATTTGGAATTCCAGCTTGAAAAGTTTATCGAGGAAGGTTAATTTGTTCGGCATCCAGGAAGGTTTTCCACGCACACACAGGGAAGGAAGTGTTTACCCCGACACCATTGCGTTCGCGCCCGGGGCGTGAACAACATGAAATATTGCAGCACCCGCTGCCAGAAGAGGCCTTTTCTGCTGCATAGAGTGCAGCCGATGAATCGAGCAGCCGGCAGTGAGGGAGAGATGGTGGTTTTGGTATGTGACGGTACACTTTTGGCATGAAAGAGGCTATATAATAACGAACTGAATGGACAGGAGTATTCGGTATGGCAATGTTCGGAAAACCGGATGTGGTCAAGCTTAAGGAAAAGCGGAACATCAAAGGATTGATGAAAGCCTTGCAGTATCAGAAGGACTGGCAAATTCGGGAATATGCCGCCCGGGCGCTGGGTCAATTGAACGCCCGGGAAGCCATTGAGGAATTGATTCCCCTGTTGAGCGATCTGGTTCAGGAAGTGCGCGATGCCGCCAGCGAAGCGCTGATTCACATCGGCGCGCCGGCGGTGGATGCGCTCATTGCGGCCCTCTCCGACGCCGGGGCCCGGGAGATGGTCGCCCGAACCCTGGTGGGCATCGGGGAACCGGCGGTGGAGCCGCTGTGTAAGGTAGCGGAAAAGGGCTGGTTCAAACATGCCCGCCGATATGCCGCCTGGGCGCTGGGGGAAATCGGCGATCCCCGGGCGGTTAATGCCCTGCTGGTTACCTACATGGATTCCGACACCGAAGTCCGGGAGAGCGCCGCCCGGGCCTTGAAGCGGCTGGGAGAATCCGCCGTGGGAGCGCTGAGCACCTACCTGAAAGCCGAGGACATCAATGTTCGACGGGCGGCAGCCCGGCTCCTGGAAAGCATCGAGCAGTAATCTCCGGAAAATAAAAGCGAACCATTTTCCCCGGAGTTCAGTATATTGAAAACGCACAGCAGATGGTGCTTTTCACAGGGGATTTCCCACCACCCCGGAAAAGGGCGGGATTGCCCCTCTTGCTGATCGCCGGTGAAAAATAGCCATACCAAACTACAGGAGCAGGAATGAACAAAGCCAGAATCCTCTGGATTGACGATGAGATTGAATTTTTACAGCCCCACATTCTGTTTCTTCAAGAAAAAGGCTACGAGGTAGAAGGCGCCACCAACGCCGAGGATGGGCTGGAGTTGATCCGGCAGCAGCATTTCGATCTGGTGTTGCTGGATGAGATGATGCCCGGCATGGACGGCCTGGCAGTGCTGCAAGAACTCAAACAGCATCATCCCGGGCTGCCGGTGATTATGATTACCAAGAACGAAGAAGAGAGCTTGATGGAAGACGCCATCGGAGCGCAGATTACCGACTACCTGACCAAGCCGGTCAATCCCAGCCAGATTCTCATCGCTGCCAAAAAGATTCTGGAATCCCGCAACATCTCCCAGAAGCGGCTCACCCGGGATTATCCTCAAGAGTTGAACAAAATCACCGCCCGGCTGATGTCCCCCCTCTCCCATGAAGACTGGATCGACATTTTCCGCAAGCTATGCGCCTGGGATGTGGAACTGGATGCGGTTCCGGACAATGAGCTGCGGGAGGTTATTTATAATCAGCGGCGGGAATGCAACGTGGAGTTCGGGAAGTTTGTGGAGCGAAACTACGTGGATTGGGTAAACACCCGGGAGCAGGAGGATCGCCCGACGTTTTCCACCGATATTATCGGGAAGTATGTGTATCCGGAACTGACCGAAGGGCGCAAGGTGGTGTTCGTGGTCATCGACTGCATGCGCCTGGATCAATGGCTGACCCTGGAAAAATATTTCTACGAATATTTCACCATCGAGAAGGAGTACTACTACAGCATACTGCCCACCGCCACCCCCTTTTCTCGCAACGCCATCTTCAGCGGGCTGTTTCCCAGCGAACTGGAGCAGCGCTATCCGGAGATCTGGGCCCAGGGGGAAGACGACGACAGCAGCCGCAACCGGCACGAGAACGAGTTGCTGTACGATCACCTGCGCCTGTTAGGGCTGAAGATGCGGGGAGAACCGCGCTATACCAAGATCATTACCGTGGAAGAAGCCCGGGAGGTGGAAAAAAATCTCAGTGCTTATCTGGATACGCCGCTGCTCAGTGTGGTGGTCAACTTCGTGGATATTCTGGCCCACAGCCGCTCGGATTTGCCCATCCTGAAACAGATCGCCCCGGATGAGTCCTCCTACCGCTCCCTGACCCGTTCCTGGTTTGAGCACTCGCCCATTTATTCCATTTTCCGCAAGCTGGCCCGGGAAGATGTAACCATCTACGTCACCAGCGATCACGGGAGCATCCGGTGCATGCGGGGCACCAAAGTGCTGGGGGATCGGGAAACCTCCACCAACCTGCGCTACAAGTACGGGCGCAACCTGAAAGTAGAATCCAAACACGCTTTCTTTATCAACAATCCCCTGGATGCCAAACTTCCCCGGCGGAACTTCAACATCAACTACATTATCGCCAAAGAGGATTACTACTTCGTTTATCCCACCAACTACCACAAATATCTGGCCTACTATCGGGACAGCTTCCAGCACGGAGGCATTTCCCTAGAAGAGATGATTTTGCCTATCATTAAGTTGAGGCCGAAGAAGTGATTGATAGAAAAATGGTCTCTCTAATTGAAAAACCCCGGCAACAATAGCTATTCCCGATTCAGAAGTCAAGAGGAATGGGGAGTCAAGAATTTACCTCCGTTGAAGTGAATCAGATGGTGGGGATTATTAGCAATCCACACTTCCGTATCCCAGGCAATGGCCTGCAAATGTCGGGCAAATTCTTTAAAATCTGGAAAGGCACTGACGTAAACTCTCTCTCCTTTGCACCCCTGTAAAATCTGTTCCAGTTCCATCAGCCGCTTGTGAGAGACCGGCCCATGTGAGGTAACCGCTTCAATAAGGAAAAGTCGGTTTTGGGCAGGGTCATATAGCACCACATCCGGCAGCTTGTGATGTGTAGTAATGGGAAAACCCAACATTGCGAGATACTCTTTTTCCACATGTAGCGTCTTATTTTCCGCATCCCCGACATATAGAACAAGACCTTTGGGTACAAAAATGGGGCCAAACTTATTAATGATTTCCGCTTGCAACTGATTGTGGGCGCCGGGCGAGAGAAAATATTTTTCTCCCGTGGGAAGTTTTAACGGAATATAGTGACTGGTGCGACGCCTCTCGTATCGCTCTATGAGGGCGATTTGCTGTTCTAAAAACTGTTGCACACTTTCTTCCCATTGGGGAGTACCGTATGCGCGGACCACCCGTAGAGCCGGTTCGGTAAGTGCATAATGGGTGAGAGGACTATTGGTCGGTAAGTTTGGTTGATCGGGATTTCGAACAACAATGCCCGCCTGAATGAATTGATGGATCACCTGGCGCCGGATGGTCTCACGGGTATTTTCAGCATATTGCCTGCCGTAGCGTTCCTTAATCTCTTGTAATATGTCGTGGATACGTAAACTTTTCCGACGAGCGTTTTTCCAGGGAACGTTCTCGGAAAGTTGTGCCAGTACTAAAAAGGTTAACGCTGATATCTCATTTTGTTGCTTCGGCGGTAATCCTAATGCCTGCAAAATTTCCTGTGCCTGACGCATTTTGGTCAATTAACAACCCCTCCATAAGAGAGAATGGGAAAATCCTTCGGTAGGTATCCCTCTTGCTTCAGCACCTCATAAACCTTACGATTGATAACGTCTAATTCACCATCCATGGTACACTTGGGAACCTGTTGCCCGATTTTTACAATAGTTTCCAGGGGAGGAAGCGGAAGGGCACGAAGCTCGGTGGCGTTTACCTGTGTATTGCCATTGGTAAGGCGAAAATAATGATCCATCAGCGAGCTACCTAACAATGCGGAGAGACCCAATGTCTCCGCTTCGCTCAGTTCACCCTCATTTCCGTAGATGTAGTTCAGGTGATTTTCCAATCCCACCTTATCATAGGGGAAATTGATTCGTAGAAATGGCGCGGCAATAAGCCTGCGAGGCTCCTCTTTAGCACTAAATCGTCGAAGGAAAACGTAATTGGCATTGGGTACCAGTAACGAGTGAGCTTCCGCCTCTCGACGAATTCCCTGGGGTTTATTTCCATTAGAAGTTGGCCAAACCAGGAAATAAGGTTTGACGTTGTTCATCCAGTACAGAGGAACCGCTTCTCCGACATTCACAAAAGCTTCTGAACATAAAAAAGAACGGGCACGAAAGGCCACCACCGGCCCGGTCGAAATATGAAACCCGAATTTTTCTAACGATCCTGGCCAACCATCCACGATATCCAGAATCTGTTCCTGTACCCTGCTGGCCGGTAACCGAAAATAAAGAGTACCTCCCAGATCTTTAACAAATTTGGAAATGTTAATTTTATGTCTGGAGGTGGGACAGGCAATATCATTTATTCCCCGAGAAGTGGAGATCGTAACCGAATGAGTTGAGTTAGTTTCAGGGGACTTACGACACATTGTGATGACCAGATTCTCCTGAAGTACCGAATCCCCTCGAAAGGCCTCATCTCGCGCATCAAAAAGGTGAATTTGGATTGGAAGAACTTTGTCAAGAAGATCACGACGAAATTTCTTGAAATAAGCTCCTGAGCAAAAACTCCTTGGAACCAGGAAACACATTTTACCTTGTCGGGAAATAAGGCGAGCACAGGACGCCATAAATAATGCATAAATATTCGTTTGCCCGGTAAGCAATCCGGTAACTGCACGCGCTCGCGGATCCCCCTGATTCAGTTTGAAATAAGGGGGATTGGCAATTATTCCATCATACCTCTCAAGTTGTGCCTGGGAAAGAGAAAACAAAGTAGGTCTGAGCATACGCGCGTAAGTCAGGATAAAATCCTGTTGATAAACATTTGCGCGGATGAGAATTCCCTGTGATTCCGCCCATGCGGTGGCATGCTGTAGCGAGATTCGGGCGGTTTTGGCCAGCTCCTGATCTATCTCATAAGCATGTATGATGACTGTTCGCGGTTGCTTGTTCTGCACCGCCTGCTCAATGATAGCGCATAACAAAACTCCAGACCCCGCCGCCGGATCCAGGATTTGCGCATTCTCCGGCAATGGCTCCAGTTGAGAGGCCATGAATCGGGCTAACGGGGGAGGGGTCAAAAACTGGCCTTTCGCTTTCCGCTCTTGATCCGAACGATCTTCCAGTACCGCTTTTCCCAATTGATAACTATAATCGACGATTCCCATTTCCAGAGTACCGTTAGCGGCTGCGAATAAAATCCAACTGTGATGAACTCATTCATGCATGGCAAAATTAGAGACCCGAATTTTCCTGAGCAACCGAATTATAGATAATTCCCAACGCTTTGCACCGGTACTGCTCCCGTCTGGCGGGATCGGGATGACATCGCTACTTCATGGAACACTTTCAACGTTTATCTGCTCACCTTCCCCGTTACTCCCTTCCCCGCTTCTCCGCTTCATCATATCTCTTTCTCTGTCTCCCCGTTTCTCCAGTTCTTTGTCCCCTTGCATCCATTTTCCTGCACCCCCTCACACCCACCACTCCCGCAGTTCATAATATCGATCCGGCACTTCGATTTCGAT
>CAYQGB010000126.1:4385-10462 GCA_964416895.1 uncultured Calditrichaceae bacterium | reverse complement strand
ATACACCCGGTCGAATCAAAACAAACGGTTCAGCATTTCGCTGACATCGTGGTAGGTAAACGGCTTAACGATGCATTCCTGAAAACCGTACTCCCGGTAGTGGCTCATAATGGGATCGTTGGAATAACCGCTGGCCACCACGGCCTTGATGTTGGGATCGACCTCCCGAAGTTTTTCCAGTGTCTCCAGTCCGCCCATACCGCCGGGAATGGTCAAATCCAGAATCACCAGGTCAACCCTCCGGCCATTGGCGCAGGCTTCCCGAAATTTCTTCACCGCTTCCTTTCCGTTAAGCGCCCGAATGCATGCGTATCCCAACCGTTTCAGCATCTGTTCGGTTAATTCCAGGATCGGTTCCTCATCATCCATGACCAGAACATGGCCTTTCTGGTCTGATGGTTTCATCTGCGAGGGAGCACCCCGCTTTTTCCGGGAAATACGCAGCCCCGGCCGGGCCGGGAGATAGGTGGTAAACAGACTGCCCTTCCCGGGTTCCGATTCCACCGCGATATGGCCTCCGTGTCGGGAAATAATGGAATAACAGGTAGCCAGCCCCAGACCGCTCCCCTGCTGCTTGGTGGTAAAGTAGGGATCGAAAATCCGGTCAATGTATTCCCGGGGAATCCCCACGCCCTGATCCTGGATGGTGATCTGAACGTATTTTCCCGGCGGCAGGGGAATACCCTGTTCCCGGGCATCTTCGGCAAACTCGTGATTGGCGCAGGCGATCCGAATCACCCCCCCATCGGGCATGGCCTGGATGGCGTTGATCACCATGTTGTTGATGACCTGACTGATCTGCCCTTCATCCACTTCCACCGGCCACAGGTTTTTGGGAAAGTGGAATTCACCTCGAATGTTGCTCCCTCGTAAGCAGAAGCGGGCGGTCTCCTGAATTAACTCCGCCAGCGATACCGCCTTTTTAATCGGCGCCCCTCCTTTGGAAAAGGTAAGCAACTGCCGGGTTAAATCACGCGCCCGAAAGCAGGCCTTTTCCGCTTCTTCCAGGCGCTTGCGGGGGCCGGGCATGTCCCCAACCTGCGATTTCGCCAGGGTGATGTTCCCGATGACCGCAGTGAGGATATTGTTAAAATCATGGGCAATGCCTCCGGCCAGAATCCCCAGCGATTCCAGCTTCTCCATCTTCTGCATCTCCTGTTCCCGCCGCTGCTGATCGGTGATGTCATGGAATGCCACCACCGCCCCAACGATTTCTCCCCCATTCTCGTCTTCAACGATAGGAGCAGTGCTGAGGGAAATGATGCGGATGCGATCGTCATCCAGAGGATGCAGATACACTTTGCTCTTCTCCAGAAGCTTTCCGGTTTTCAGAGGCTCTCGAACCGGGTTGAGGAGGGTCTCGTCTGCCTGATCCTCCGAAATCCGGAACACCTCCGTGATGGCCTGCCCCAGGGCGGTGTCCTGGGAACAGCCGGTGAGTTTTTCCGCCACCCGGTTGACAAACAGAATTTTTCCCTTGCCATCGGTGGTAATGACCCCGTCGGCGATGCTATCCAGGGTGACCATCAAAGAGCGGCGCTTGGCCGCCAGCCGATCCAGATACTGCTTGCGCTCCAGAGCATGGGCAATGTGCTGCCCCACAAAGGTGAGCAATTCTTTGTCTTTCTCATCAAACCGGATATGTTCGTGGTAGCTCTGCACCGCCAGCACCCCGAAGGTCACCTCGCCGCTTTTGAGGGGGACGCCCAGCCAGTCCACCGGCAAGTGCCCGATCACCTCGATCTCCCCCTGTTCATGCAACCGGCGGATGCCCTCGGTATCCACCAGCAGAGGCTTCTGGGTGCGGATGACATACTCCGTCAGCCCGCGCCGGGATTTGCGTTCCTTCATGGGCGGGTCGTACTCATCTACAAAATAGGGAAAGCGCAACAACTGTTCGGCGTGTTCGTACAGAGCGATGTAGAAGTTCCCCGCATACATCAATTCCCCCACGATGCCGTGGATGGCCCGGTAAAACTCCTGCATGTCGGCGGTGGAAGCGGTGGTTTCGGCGATGCGATACAGCGCCGCCTGCACCGCTTCGGAGCGTTTGCGTTCGGTAATATCCCGATTGATGCTGAGGATGGCGGTGCGGCCCCGGTAATTCACCACCGAGGCGTTCACTTCCAGATGCAGTTCCCGCCCATCTTTGGTGAATTGGGTGGTGTGAAAATTGTGGAATTTTTTTTCCAGCAAGGTCTTCCGGATGGCTTTTCGGCCCCGGGCCGGATCCCGGGAAAGATCCTTCAGCGACATACCGATAAATTCTTCCCGGGAAAAACCATACAGGCGGCAGGCCTGGGGATTTACCTCCAGGATGATTTCATCTTCGGGAGTGAAGATAAGAATGGCATCGTGGGCATTCTCGAACAGGCCCCGGTATTCCTGCTCCGATTGTCGCAGCGCCTCTTCAGCCTGCTTGCGAGGGGTGATGTCTCGAACCACGGAAAAAATCAGCCGCTCACCGTTCTGCTCCACCAGATGAGCATTGACCTCCACGGGAATCTTCTTTCCCTTGCGGGTGATGAACACCGTCTCGAATAAAATATGATCATCGGCCAGGATTTGACGCCGCAATTCCTTTGAACGGTGCAACAGTGAGGGATCCACCAGATCCTGAGGAGACATCCGAAAAAGTTCTTCCCGGGAATACCCCAGGATGCGCACGGTGGTGTCGTTGCACTCCACAATTTTTTCGGTGACGGGGGAGTGCACGAACATCATATCATTGCTGAGGGCAAAATACTGGCGATAGCGCTCTTCCCGTTCCTGAACCGCGCGCAACTGTTTCTGTAAGGCAGCAATTTCTTCCTGTAATTTCTGTATCCTTTCGTGCCTGCCCGCTTTACCTGAAAAGGCGCGCCGGAGGAACTGTACCATGGACCGGATGCCGGTAATATTCAACAGGCGGGGTTGCCCCTTTTCGGTATAAGAAATCATGGCCGTCACTCCTGATACCCGACTTTTACAATGAATTTACTCTGAGAGACAGCAGTTGCCAACCGTTTTATTCGGTTAAGCGCATGCCTTCTGAACGAGAACCCCAAAAAAGAGTGGCTCTGAGGAAAATCCTGCCCTACTTTTTGGGCCGTTGGAAAATCCCTGCTCCACATGGGCAAACCGGCGCAGGGCAACCGCAGGAGCAACGGCAAGAGAGGATGGAGTACAGTTTGAGCGGCGGCAAACTCAACCTCGGTTGTGGAACCGACATCCGGAAAGGGTGGGTGAACCTGGATGTGGCCCCATTACCGGGGGTGGATGTGGTGCACGATCTGAACGATCTGCCCCTTCCTTTCGCCGATGAGACGTTTGAGGAAATTCTGTGTCAGGACGTGCTGGAGCATCTGGAGTACATTCCCGTGCTGCGGGAACTGCATCGGATTTTGAAGCCGGGCGGGCGGTTGCACATTCGGGTACCCCATTTTACCTCCCGGCTGAGCTATGTCGATCCCACCCACAAAAAGCTCTTTTCCTTCCAGACGTTCGAGTTTTTTGTGCATCAGGGAAAGGGTGCCAATATCGCTAAAGGGAGATACTACTTCGATTTTCACTTTGACCGAATCGCCCGATGTCGGATTACGTTCGAGAAAGGCATTCTGCTGTACAATTACCTGATCGAGCCGCTGGTCAACCTGCGCCATGTAACGAAGGTGCTGTACGAAGCCACGGCCCTGTCCCGGTTGTTCCCGGCGGAAAATGTGGTGGTGGAATTGATTAAGTAAACCGCAATATGTAGAGGAAATTATGAAGTGGATTCAGAAACAAATTGTGCTTTCGCCCCGGCGGCGGGGATTCCACGTGGTGACGGGGGAGATTCTGGATCAATTACCGGAATTGAAAACATTTTCGGTGGGTCTGGCCCATTTTTTCCTCCAGCACACTTCCTCCGCCCTGACCATCAATGAAAACGTCAGCCCGGACGTTCGGGCAGATATGGAGGCCCACTTCAACCGGATGATCCCGGAAAACGCCCCCTACTACACCCACACCCTGGAAGGTTCCGACGACATGCCCGCGCACATCAAATCTTCCCTGTTAGGCTGCGCCCTGACCATTCCCATCACTAACGGGAAGCTAAATCTGGGTACCTGGCAGGGCATCTACCTGTGCGAGCACCGCAATCGGGGCGGCTCCCGCAGGCTGGTGGTAACCTTGATGGGAGAATGATCCTATGATTGAACTTCCTTTCCTGGTGGTCAGCGATGCCGAAGGGCATCTGTTCGAGATTCCCGAATACCGTATGGCCGGCATGACCCTGAACACCCCGGTACTGCCTGAAGAGGAAGCGCTGATTCCCCTGCCCCACGGAAGCGATCTGTTTCTGCTGCCGGAGCGGGTACCCCTCGGTTATGATCCCCGTCGGAGGGAATTTGTAGAAGTGCGAGAATATCAGGGAGAGCGGGTATATGCGGCGGCGGCCTTCATGGCGCCGGCGCACGTGCAAATTTACCGCTCCGCCTATCGGACGCCGCCGGGTGCTCCCCGGCTCTCGCTGCACAACTTCACCGCCCTGGGATGGCGAGAGGGGCACTTTTACGTCGCCGGACATCGCATCGATCCGGACATGCGGCAGGATCTGGCCTTTTTCAACCGATATATGATCGAACAGGAATCCCGGCGGGTACTGCGGCGCTTTCCCCGAAACCGGCTGGTGCGTCATCTGGTGGAAAATTGCGTGCGTCGTTACAGCTGTCCGGCGGCCCGCAACTTTGTGCTGGGGCGCTGGGAGTGCCCCATTCCGGTCAGCCCCGGGTGCAACGCCGCCTGCGTGGGGTGCATCTCCGAGCAACCGGCGGAGACGGGGGTTCGCTCACCACAGGAGCGGCTGTCATTCATCCCCACCGTGGAAGAGATTGTAGAATTTACCGTGCCCCATCTGCAGCAGGCGCCCCGGGCGGTGGTCAGCTTCGGCCAGGGTTGCGAAGGAGAACCGCTGTTGGCCGGAGACATTATCGAAGAAGCCATCCGGGAGATTCGCCGCCGTACCGATCGAGGAATCATCAACCTGAACACCAACGCCAGCCGCCCGGAAGTGGTGGAGCGATTATGCCGGGCCGGTCTGGACAGCATCCGGGTAAGCATGAACTCTGCTCAAAAGTTCTACTACGAGGCCTACTATCGCCCCCGCCATTATTCCTTCGAGGATGTGCTGGAATCTCTGCGCATTGTGCGACAATACCGGCGGTGGAGTTCCATCAATTACTTCGTGTTCCCTGGCTTCACCGATCATCCCCACGAAATCGCCGCTCTGGAACGTCTGATCACCGGGGTTGGGCTAAACATGATCCAGACCCGGAACCTGAATATCGATCCGGAATGGTATATCGAGGAGTTGCGGCTATGGGAATTAACGGGTCAGGCTTTGGGGATACTCTCCTGGCTGAATCGCCTGCGGCAGCGCTTTCCGGAGGTAAAATTGGGCTACTTTAACCCTCCGGCAGAAGCAATGTCCGGAACGGCGGTGGTAAAATCCGACGCCGCCGATTGAGACAGCGGTTCCAGGTACTTCCAAGAACCGTTTTGAAAATACACCGGTCGTTTTTAGATTTCGGGAAATCCTGAGGTTCACAGGGAGAATGTGGCAATGGCGATGATCAATGTTCCAAAAGCGCTTCGGGAGCATTTAGGGGAAAACGCCGTCGAGGCCCTGGTGGAAGTGCTGAATACCAACGGCGTGGCCTTGAAGAACGAAATCCTGACCCTGGTGGAAGAAAAATTTGAGCGCCGCCTGACGGAAGAAATGGGGAAAATGCGCGTGGAAATGGCTCAGGGGGAAAGCAAACTTCGCCAGGAAATGGCCCAAATGCACAGCGGATTGCGGGAGGAAATGGCCCAAATGGAAAGCCGACTCCACCAGGAAATGACCGAAATGGAAAGTCGGCTCCGCCAGGAAATGACCGAAATGGAAAGTCGGCTCCAGCAGAAAATTGCCCAAACAGAAAATAAGCTCCGCCAGGAAATGACCGAAATGGAAAGCCGGCTCCGCCAGGAAATGACCGAAATGGAAAGCCGGCTCCAGCAAAAAATTGCCCAAACAGAAAATAAGCTCCGCCAGGAAATGACCGAAATGGAAAGCC
>CAYQGB010000126.1:0-4285 GCA_964416895.1 uncultured Calditrichaceae bacterium | reverse complement strand
GGCTCCGCCAGGAAATTGCTTCCCTGAAAACCGATATCGCCGAGCGATATGCCAGCACCATCAAATGGATGTTTGTTTTCTGGGTGGGGCAAATCGCCATTCTGGTGGGCCTGCTCCTTAAACTGCTTCCCTAATGGAGAAAAGGTTATGGCGCTGATAGCGGTACCTTTTATTCTCGCCGAAATTCTGGGAGACGACGGCGCATCGGCGCTGGCCGAATTGGTCAATCAAGCGGAACGAAAGCCGGCAACCCTGGAGATGGTTCCCCCGGTGTTGCGGGAAAAATTAGGCCAGGAGGCTACGGAAGCCCTGGTGCAACTGATAAACGATATATTGCATCCGGAATTACAGGAACAGAAAGGCGACCGGGAACAACAGGAACAGTAACCCTTCCGAAAGGGGCTGCGGACGCGGTAACCGTCGATGATTGCCAATTTGCATGGGTAGGCTTTGAATTTATTTCCATGGGACATCTCCCATAATCGCCATAGATGCCGTCACTTCTATCATAATCCTCGAACCTCGATAGCACCCTCGAAGGAGGGTTCGGGGGATTGGCCTACCCGCATCGGTTTTCCAAACTGTATTCACAGGAAACACAGCAAAAGAGGAGAGAAACGCCTATGGCCATAGATGCTGTAGACCCGGACTTTAACTGGAAGGAAATTGCCCGTTTGGTTCTGGCATCCCGGTTTATTGATGACATCGAAGAGCAGGAGTTGATGCCGCAGAAGAAAGTGCTGTATCAGTTTTCTGCCCGGGGGCACGATCTGGGGCAAATTCTACTGGGATCGCTGCTGACCCACCCCAAAGATGGTGTGGGGGCCTACTATCGTTCCCGCCCGCTATTGCTCAGCCTGGGGCTTTCTTTTGAAGATGCCTTTGCAGCCTCCATGGCCAAATCCGGCGGCTACAGCAACGGTCGTGATATCGGGGTGGTGTGCAATTTGCCCTCCCGGGGGAAAGCCACGGTGCTGCCCATGGCCGGGGATGTGGGTTCTCAATACACTCCCACGGCCGGATGGGCCCAGGCCATCGAATACCGGCGCACCGTGTTGGGAGAAAAGGCATACGAGGGCGCTATCGCCGCCGTGCTGGGTGGGGAAGGATCGGTGGCCACCAACGGGTTCTGGTCGGCCCTGACCATGGCCACCACCCTGAAATTGCCCATGCTCTTTTACATCGAGGACAACGGTTACGCCATCTCCGTGCCCCGGGAACTGCAAACCCCCGGCGGCAACATCGCCGCCAATTTAACGGCGTTCCAAAACCTCCGGGTCATGGATGGGGACGGCACCGATCCGGCGCAGGCGGCGGCCATGCTCAAAGAAGCCGTCATGCAGGTGCGGGATCGTCGGGGGCCGGTGCTGATTCGCCTCACCCTCCCCCGCCTCTCCGGCCATTCCGGACAGGATACCCAGGCCTACAAACCTCCGGAAGTCATCCAACAGGAAAAGGCCAATGACCCCCTCCCCAAACTGCACCGCTATCTGGTGCCGGCCTATTTGACGGAACAGGAGTGGGAGCAGTTGAAGCAGGATACCGAAGCAGAGGTGCGAGAAGCCCTGCAACGGGCCCTGGATCGCCCGGAACCGGACCGGGAAACGGTAACCCGCTATGTGTTTGCGGAAACTAATTCCGACGGCTCCCCCGAGGTTCAACAGGTGGGTGGCCTGGCCGCCGAAGGGCACACCTTTCCGGAAACTTCGGAAATCCCCGAACCGGAACCGCAGCGGATCAACATGATCACTGCCATCCGGCGCACCCTGGAACATGAACTGCACACCAATCCCAAAGTGCTGGTGTTTGGAGAAGATGTGGGACCGAAAGGGGGGGTGCATGCGGCCACCATGGGTTTGCAGGAGAAATTCGGCCCCCATCGGGTGTTCGACACCAGCCTTTCCGAAGAAGGCATCATCGGGCGGGCGGTAGGGATGGCCGTTGCCGGGCTGATGCCGGTGGCGGAGATTCAATTCCGCAAATACGCCGATCCGGCCACCGAGCAACTGGACAACTGCGGATTTCTCCGCTGGCGCACCTACAACCGCTTTGCCGCACCGATTGTGGTGCGGATGCCCGGCGGATTTGCCAAATGCGGCGATCCCTGGCACAGCGAATGCAACGAAGTGATGTGGATTCACGGCATCGGCTGGCAGGTGGCCTTTCCTTCCAACGCCGAGGATGCCGTGGGATTGCTCCGGGCCGCCATGCGCAGCAACAACCCCACCATCTTCTTTGAGCACCGCCACCTGTACGATGCCGTGTGGGCCCGCCGACCTTATCCCGGAGATCGGTTCATCGTGCCTTTTGGCAAGGCCAGGATCATCCGGGAGGGAAGCGAACTGACCGTGGTCACCTGGGGAGCCATGGTCGAGCGATGCGAATTGGCTGCCGATGCCTCCGGGATTCAGGCGGAAATCATCGATCTGCGCACGCTATCGCCGTGGGACAAAGCGGCGGTGCTGGCCTCGGTGGAAAAAACCCGCCGCTGTTTGATCGTGCATGAAGACAACCTCACCGCCGGATTTGGCGCCGAAATCGCCGCCGTGGTCGCCAAAGAGGCCTTCTTTCACCTGGATGCTCCGGTGGAACGGTTGGCCACGCCGGATGTGCCCATCCCTTATAACGTGGGACTGATGGAAGCGGTGATCCCCTCAGTGCAGGACATCGCCGGGAAAATGGTGGAATTGGTGGAGTTTTAGGGGTAACATCCATGAAGCCACCCGTGGGGAGCATTTCCCCTGGTTGCGCTTTTTTAATCGGTCACTTACGAGTAGCTAAATTTTCATGGAAGGACAGACCATGCCGGAACTCATTGACATCGTGATGCCGGAATCGGGGGAGGGAACCCAGTCGGTTATGGAGCGCTGGTTGAAACAGGTGGGAGAATACGTCAACCAGCACGAGCCGATCCTGGAAATCAACACCGATAAAGTAACTATGGAAATCGCCGCCCCGGCCAGCGGCATTCTGAAAGAGATTCTCAAAGAGCCGAACGAGCCGGTGGAGCCGGGAGAAGTGCTGGGGCGCATCGAGGTGGTGGCTCAGGAGGCGGCGCAGGCCACGTCCCCGCCTCCATCGGAGACGGTTGCGCCGCGGGAGGGGGCGAGGTCTGCGGGAACAGAGGCCGCCGCGGCCCTCAGCCCGGCGGTAAAGCGGCTGATCCGACAGCACAATCTTGACCCGGCCGAGATCACCGGCACCGGGCGGGGCGGACGCATTACCGTGGAAGATGTGGAACGATACCTGAAAGCCCAAAAAGCCGCCCCTGCAGATGCTTCTGCCGGAGACATTCCCGGTTACACCATCCCCCACAACCCTCTGCGCCGCCGCACCGCCGCCCACATGGTGGAAAGCATGCTCAAAACCGCTCCCCATGTCACGGCAGTGTTTGAAGCCGATCTGGCCGCAGTGGTCGCCCATCGGGAAAAACACAAGGCGGAACTGGAGAAGGAAGGCGTCAAACTTACCTACACCGCTTATGTTGTGGAGGCGGCGGTAAAAGCCCTTCAGGCGGTGCCCCAGGTCAATGCTCGATGGCACGAGGATTACCTGGAAGTGTTCACCGATTATAACATCGGCATTGCCACGGCGGTAGAAGGGGGGCTGGTGGTGCCCGTACTTCACCGGGCGCAGGATCTGGATCTGTTCGGGATCGCCCGCCGTTTGCAGGAATTGATCGGCAAGGCCCGGGAAGGTCGGCTGGACAAAGAGGAAGTTTCCCGGGGCACCTTCACCATCACCAACCACGGCATGACCGGTAGCCTGATTGCCACACCGATTATCCATCAGCCGCAGGTGGCGATTCTGGGGATCGGGAAATTGGAAAAGCGGGTGGTGGTGGTGGAAAAGGAGGGCAAAGAGACCACCGAAATCCGCCCCCGCGCCTACGTCACCCTGACCGTGGATCACCGGGCCCTGGACGGCTTTACCGCCAATCAGTTTCTAACCCATTTTGTGGAAGCGTTGCAGAAATGGTGAGCAATCGTCGCCGGCGTAACGCCTGCGGCTACCCACTTGCCGGTATACGCAACGGAAGGTGGTTGGCAAAAATTTGGAGGATACCGTTCTTTAAAGAATTCGGTTGATCAGGGTGGTAACCTTCGGCTCGGGGTTTTTGCCCTCACCCTACCCCTCCCGCCCCGACAGCCCGAACATACCGGAGTTTTTCCGCCTCCAAAGGCTCGTGTTGACTCGTGAGAATTGTCTTTGAACCGGGAAGGCTGTCGAGGCACCCTCCCCTTCCCTCTCCCGGCGGGAGAGGGAAGGGGAGGGCCGGGGTGGG
>CAYQGB010000125.1:0-10640 GCA_964416895.1 uncultured Calditrichaceae bacterium | reverse complement strand
GGCGTCCTGTAGCCGGGCTGTGGCCTCACATTTCCCTGAAAACGGGCTTTAGCCCTGTCTCCGGATCATGGGGATGCTTTCCGGCAACCTCCGTTGAATAAGGCCAACAGGCGAGAAGGCGTTTATGAAAAAAACAAGAAATCCGCCAAAACCTCTTGCGTGTAACCAATTGTTTTTACGAAGGCTAAAGAAGGGTTTCCCGCTCTTCTCCGTTGCCGATTTTTTGGCCGTGAATTGAGATGGGGTTTTCCGGTAAGGGTGTTTCCCGCTTTGTCAACAGGGGGACGTTTTTCTGAAGATTTCCAAATCGTGGTGGTATCTCTTCCCGCTCTGAAAGCCATTTTCCCTTCCTTGCAGGTTTTTCGGTTCCTTTGCGTTTTCCTGATCGGATCAAATTTGATGCGGGTCACCGCATCTCCGGCGACTTTGGTTATTGTTGGGATGCTCTATATCCCTGTTAGGAGCGGTATGTCTGTCGGCGAAAAACCCGGACGGCGTATCCCCAAACCGCTGCCGGGAAAACCCGGGATATTTGAAACGCATCGGGCGTGTCCATGGCCGTAAAGACCTATTCCGGCAATTCCAGCGTGGATTCTCACCATGCTTCCTTCCGACTCCCGGAAACGGAATCGAGTCGAATTCAGGCCCATCAGATTGAGTCCCTGCAACGGGAGGTCAACACCCTCAAGGAGGTGGTGCAAAGAATCCTGGTGCTGCTGAGAAACAGCCGGTTGCCTTCTTTTCCTCAGGCCTTTACCCGGGCGTATGAGCAGTTGCTTGACCGGGAGGTTCAGGAAGAGCTGGCTCGAAAATTACTCCGCTCGGTTTTCCAGCAACTGGAAGCTTCCCAACATAACAATTTTGAAGCCGTCTCGGAAAAACTGTTGGCCGTATTGCGGCGCGCCATCCGGGTAGCTTTGCCTCTGGAAACGGTGAAGCGCCGTCCCTATGTGGTGGCTCTGGTAGGGCCTACCGGAGTGGGAAAGACCACCACCATTGCCAAGTTAGCCACGTTTTTGAAAATGCATCATCGGCGGCGGGTTGCTCTGATCACCGCCGATACCTATCGCATCGGTGCGGTGGAGCAGTTGCAAACCTTTGCCACCATCGCCGGCATGCCGTTTACGGTGGTGCATACTCCGGAGGATGTTCATCGAGCACTGTTGAAGTACGGGGAAGAGGATTTCGTTTTTGTGGATACGGTGGGTCGAAGCCAGCGAGATCAGGCGCATCTGGAGGCGCTGCGTCAGATCGTTCAGGCCTGCCGCCCGGAGGAGACTCATCTGGTGCTCAATCTGGCCGCCGGCGCCCGAACCCTTCTGGAAGTCGCCCGGCGCTTCCAGGTGGTTCAACCGAATCGATACACTTTTACCAAAGCGGATGAATGTACCGGCCCCGGCGTTTTGCTGAACGTGCTGGCCTATCACCCCCTGCCGGTGGCTTATATCACCACCGGACAGGTGGTGCCCCAGGACATCACTCCGGCCAATCCGGATACAGTGGCAAATTTTGTGTACACGGGGGTGTTGAAAAAAACGACATCAACCCCGGAAAAAAGATGAAAATATGAACACATCAACGGCTTGCAGGGCGGAAAATCGCTGTTGGCAAATTTATTGCTCTTTGCCGCCACGCATTTGAAGGAAGCTTAAGATCAGGAAATGCGAGGGGAAACATGAAGAAACTGCTGTTCAAATTGGGGTTGGGAGTATTCTTCATGGCGTTTTTGTCCGGACAATACTTGAACCTGTCGCTGATGGATAACGTGATCCGCTCGGCGGCGATTTTTCTGCTGTTTTCGGCATTAATTTTGCTCATCGTGTTCATCTACAATCAGAGTTCCACAGAACTAACCGGAAGGGGAATGCACTCAACCCAATCCGCTTCGGCAATCCACCGGAATCAAGGTCGTTAAACAACAGGGAAGGAGCAGGGCCGTGCAAGTCGAGACGATCTGGCAAGATTATCAGCGCAACAAGACTCAGGACTTGCGGAACCAGTTGATGGTCAAGTATCTGGGACTTGTGCACTATGTGGTGAACAAACTGTTCAAGACGATGCCCAGCAATGTGGATCGGGAAGATCTGGTCAATATTGGCGTCATCGGTCTGAGCGAAGCTCTGGATCGGTACAATCCCTATTATGGGATCAAGTTCGAGACGTATGCCATTCCGCGCATTCGGGGAGCCATCATCGACGAGCTGCGGAAACAGGATTGGATTCCCCGGTCGCTGCGATCCAAGTCAAATAAAATCAAGAAAGTAGTGGAGGAGTTGCAGCAGGCGTGCCGGGGAGAAGTCAGCGCCGAAGCCATCGCCGGCGAACTGGGTATCTCCGAGGCGGAGTACCGCCAGTGGCAATCTCAGCTCACCCGAACGTCCATGATCTCTCTGGACAAGCCCAACCCGAACTTTGATGATCACAATCTCTATGAAGCGGTGGAAGATGTATCCAGCGCCAACCCTCTGGAAAATTTAGAAGAGGAAGAGCTGAAAAAGCTGCTGGTAAAGGCCATCAAAAAATTGCCCGAAAAAGCCCGCCTGGCCATCACTCTGTACTACTATGAGCGCCTTACGTTCAAAGAGATCGGAAAGATTTTGAACGTTTCCGAATCCCGGATTTCCCAGATTCATTCGGAGACGGTGGATCGACTGAAGCGGATGCTCAACCGGGAATACAACGATTCGGGTGTATAAATTTTGAACACCCTTACTGTCGATAAACAGGACAGGGATGTTGTTTCAAGCAATGACCACCGGGATGTGGCAATGGGAGAGAAAAATAATTTTGACGAAGCGCCTGGTTGTGTGCCGGAGGCGGGGGATCAAATGAGCCTGAAGTGGGAGGAGGTCCTGCACAGCTTTCACAAATTGCTATTGATTTCGGAAAAGAATTTGGCCGAATCGTTACCGGTAGAACAGGGGGATAACGGGGGAAGCGCTGTAAACGCACCCGACTCGCCTGAATTCTCTAAAGACATGTTGCTCAGCCATCTGGCCGACCTGGTGAAGTCGGCTACTCTGGGGCAGATTGCTGCCGCGGTAATTCACGAAATCAACAATCCCCTGCAAATCATTCTGGGAAAGATTCAGGTTGCTCGCTTTAGCGGAAAGGCGGACACGGCCCTGGATTCCATTGAGCGGGAGACCATGCGCATCGGGAACCTGACCCGGGAGTTTTTAAGTTTTGCCCGACGATCGCCGGATGAAGGAGGAGAATTGTTTTCCCCCAACGATGTCATCGAACGGGTGCTCCTGCTGATTCGGCGTCGGCTGGAAAAACGAGGCATCGAGCTTTCCATAGAACTGGATCAGGACGTTCCGTTTATCCTGGGTAATTCGTATTATCTGCAGCAGTTCCTGATCAGTTATCTGCTCACCGTTCCGAATCGTGTCTCTCAGGGCGGGCGAGTTTCTCTGGTCTCTCATACGGATGAAGAATGGATCGTCATCGAAATCCGGGATAATGGGATCAGGCCCTTTGCTCTGTCCGATGCACCGGAACCCAGCAGTTCGGTCCATTTTCGAGATGTGTTGACCGGAGGGGGTGCCCAACACATCAATTTGTTGATTCTCATTTATCTGATGCGAAAAAGCGGTATGGAAATCAAATTAAGCGTGGAAGAAGAGACCAATCAGGTTTCCATCAAGATCCCCGTTGTCTCTCCAGAATTGGGAGAAGAAGTCAACTAACCCATGATCGGGAACATGGAATCCACGAAAGCACTTACCGGTAAAATCCTTATTGTAGAAGACAGTAAAGAAAGTGTTGATCTGTTGGCCTATTTTTTAAAGCCTGCCGGTTACGAACTGGTTACCGTGTCCGATGGGATTGAGGCCATCCAGTATATCAGTCAGGAATTGCCCGATCTGATCCTGCTGGATGTGGTGTTGCCCCGGATGAACGGTTTTCAGGTGTGCGAACGTCTGAAGAAAGACGAGCGCACCTTTCATATTCCCATCATTATGATCACCAATTTAAAAGAGCTGAAGGACAAGATTCGCGGGCTGGAAGCCGGGGCGGACGACTTTATCACCAAGCCTTTCGACAGCGTGGAATTGCTGACCCGGGTGCGCTCCTTACTGCGAATGAAATACTATTACGATGAACTGCGCCGGCGGAATCAACTTCTGGAAGAGCAAAAACGCCGCCTGGAAAGGGAAGATCTCCTCAAAAAACACCTCACCAATTTAATCGTCAACGACATGAAGAATCCCCTTTCCCAGATTCAGGGCAACCTGCAACTGCTGGATCGCTCCTATAACGGGGAAGAGGTGGACAAAGATGTGCTGATCCGTCGCATTGCCCGGAGCACCCGGGATCTGCTGCGGATGGTGCTGAACCTGCTGGATATTAGCCGCCTGGAACAGGCGACCATGGAACTGAATCCCACTTCGGTCAATGTGCCGGGAGTGATTGAAGAAGTGTTAACCTATTACCGGGATACCATCGGTCTTTCCGGGAAAAATATTCACCTGCAGTTGAGCAATAACCTCCCTGCCATTCATGCCAGCCGGGAGCTTTTTGAAAGGGTGATGGATAATCTGTTCAACTTTGTGTTTTATAACCGTTCCCCGGAAGGCCGCATCACCATCCTGGCCGATACCCCCGATAATCGCTACATGCGTCTGAAAATCCGATATGACGGTAAGGTGATTCCCCGGCGCTTCCACGATAAGCTGTTCTCCAAAGCGGCGCAGGCCGAGTTGCGGCAGGCCGGATTTAATCCCGCAAAGGGGCTGGGGCTGATCTTCTGCAAACTGGCCGTGGAAGCTCAGGGAGGAACCATCGGCCTGGATCCCACCGAGGAAAACGGCACCTGCTTTGAACTGCGCATGCCGATCTATTCCGGCGAGCATACGGCCACCAACTCCGACAGCGCCGCCTGACCCTCGATCCCCGGGCTTCCCCCCGATTCCCCTACCTGTTCCCCCTTCGCTTGAAAACCTGAGTCGTTTATTCATCTCCATTTCCCCAATTTTCCCAACCGGTCGGGAGTTTTCCACCGGTTTCTTCGGTTCGCCGGGGCATTTCACCCGGCCTGACAATTCTTATATGCCCTGTGAGAACACAGCCTGGATCGAGAAATATTTTCCGCCGCAGGAATTCTGTCCCGGATTTACTAAATTGGGCACCCTGAATTTATCAGAAAGGGTACACGGGTACGATCACACTGGAGGAAAAGCAATGTTTCCGGTTGAGGTATATAAAGTCCTGCATCTGGCAGGAGTGATGATGGTATTTCTGGCTCTGGGAGGTGTGGTGATGCACGCCCTGGGGAACGGTTCCCCGGACCATCCCTGGCGAAAGCAGGCGGCCATGACCCACGGTATCGGTCTGGTGCTGATGCTTTTGGGGGGCTTCGGTATGCTCGCCCGGCTGCAGATCTCGATACTCAGCGGGTGGGTCGTTCTCAAATTCCTTATCTGGGTGGTGTTGGGCGGTCTGCTCTTCCTGATCATCCGTAAGCCGGGGCAGAGCAAACGCTGGTGGGGCATCATCATCCTGCTGGGAATTCTGGCCGCGTATCTGGCCAACTTCAAGCCATTTTAAGGATGAGCGATGGGCGCCTCCGCAGAACAACCTGCCGGGGGAGTGCTCTATCTGGTCAGCACCCCCATTGGAAACCTGGAGGACATTACCCTTCGGGCGCTCCGTATTTTCAGGGAGGTGGAGGTCATTTGCGCCGAGGATACCCGTACCCTGCGCCGCCTGCTGTCCCACTATAACATTGAGTACCAGGATAAACGGCTGCTCAGTTATTACTCCCACAATGAACGGGGCCGGATTCCTCAAGTGCTCCAATTGCTTAAAGAAGGGCATCGGGTGGCGCTGGTCTCCGAAGCGGGTACACCGACCATCTCCGATCCGGGATACCGGTTGGTAGCGGCGGCGATTGGGGAGAACATCCCGGTGGTGCCCATCCCCGGCGCTTCCGCCTGCCTGTCGGCGTTGATCGCCTCCGGCTTGCCCACCCAACGCTTTGTTTTTGAAGGATTTTTACCCAAGAAAAAGGGGCGAACAGCCCGGCTGAAATGGCTGTGTCAGGCGCCGGCAACGGTCATTCTGTATGAGTCCCCCCACCGCCTGCTCAAAACTATAGAAGATATTGTAAACCTTTGTGGGAATCGTTATATTGTAATTTCGCGTGAATTGACCAAGAGATTTGAAGAGTTCATTCGAGGATACGCGACGGATTTGCTCAAAGAATTGCGATCGCGAACGGTGAAAGGAGAGTGTGTACTCTTGATCGCCAGTGAGGATTTTCGACCGGAAGCAATAAACCGAGAGAAGGTTAATGAGTCATAAACCGTTTACCATCTTACCTCATAGTGTCCGGGATGGGTTTAGCAAAACCATTGAATATTCAGTTCGCTATTTTAGTGCCCTTCGCCTTCACCCCAATGTTTTCACCGTAATGGGATTTGTTCTCACCTGTTTAGGCGCTTATTCCTATACCACACAACACCTGGTGCTGGGGGGAATTCTGGTCATACTGGGAGGCATTTGCGATACCATTGATGGGAAGCTGGCCCGGCAGACAGGACAGCAATCCAAGTTCGGAGCCGTGTTCGATTCCTCCATGGATCGGTATGGGGAACTGGCCATGTTTTTTGGCCTGGGCATCTACTTTGTGGAAAAAGGCGGCTATCAATTCACGCTCATCGCCACGTTTCTGGCCCTGTGCGGTTCCATGCTGGTGAGCTACGTGCGCGCCCGCGCCGAAGGGCTGGGCTATGAATGCAAAGTGGGAATGATGCAACGGGCCGAGCGGGTGGTGCTCATCGGCTTCGGCTCTATTCTCGGGGCCTACACCCATGAATATGTGCTCATTGGGGTGATATGGATCGTGGCCATCTTTGCCAACATTACCGCCATCCAGCGGTTGCATCACGTGTGGAAGCTGGAGCGGGCGGAGCTAAAAGCCAGCCATTCCCTCGAAGAATAGGAAAGAGCGCTTCCACATCGTTTTAACGGTACGAATAAAAAGTTTGGATAGAGAAAGGAGTGTCCTATGTCTCAGGAATTACCGAAGGTAAACATCGCTCCGGCGGAAGGGAAGTTAGGGGTGCTGCTTCCGGGAATGGGGGCAGTAGCAACAACCTTCATCGCCGGCGTCATTGCCGTTCGCAAGGGGCTGGGAAAACCGATCGGTTCCCTTACCCAGATGGGAACCATCCGCCTGGGAAAGCGCACCGAAAAGCGGGTTCCCATGATTAAAGATTTTGTACCCCTGACCCATCTGGAAGATATCGAGTTTGGCGGGTGGGACATCTTTCCCGATGACGCGTATCAATCCGCCTTGAAAGCCGGGGTTCTGGAAAAGACCCTGCTGGATCAAATTCGCCCGGAACTGGAAGCCATCCGCCCCTGGAAAGGGGTTTTCTCCCGGGAGTATGTGAAGAAATTAAACGGTGATTATGTGAAGACCGGGGGCAGCAAGTGGGATTATGCCCGGATGGTCATGGACGATATTCAGCGGTTCAAAGAGGAAAAGAAGCTGGATCGGCTGGTGATGGTGTGGTGTGGCAGCACCGAGGTGTATATGAAACCTCAGGATATTCACCAGGATCTGGAACTTTTTGAAAAAGCCCTGAAAGAAGATCATCCCGGCATTGCTCCCAGCATGATCTATGCCTATGCGGCGCTGAAGATGGGCATCCCCTATGCCAACGGCGCCCCCAATCTGTCGGCAGATTTCCCGGCCATGTTTCAACTGGCCAGAGAAACCAAAGCCCCCCTGGCCGGCAAGGATTTTAAAACCGGTCAGACCCTGATGAAAACCATTCTGGCGCCGGGACTGAAAGCCCGTCTGCTGGGATTGTCCGGCTGGTTCTCCACCAACATCCTGGGGAACCGGGACGGGGAAGTGCTGGACGATCCGGAGTCCTTCAAGACCAAAGAAGAAAGCAAGCTCTCCGTTCTGGAATATATTCTTCAGCCGGAGCTGTATCCGGATCTGTATCAGGGGTTTTACCACAAAGTGCGGATCAACTATTACCCGCCCCGGGGGGATAATAAAGAGGGATGGGACAACATCGACATTTTTGGCTGGCTGGGCTATCCCATGCAGATCAAAATCGATTTTCTGTGCCGGGATAGCATTCTGGCCGCTCCCATCGTTCTGGATCTGGCCCTGTTTCTGGATCTGGCCGCCCGGGCGGGTTTCTCCGGCATTCAGGAATGGCTGTCCTTTTACTTTAAAAGCCCGACCACCTTGCCCGGATTATATCCCGAACATGATCTCTTCATCCAGCTGATGAAACTGAAGAACACCCTGCGATACATGAAGGGTGAAGAGCAGATTACCCACCTCGGTGCAGACTATTACGATTATTATAAGTAGAACCCTGAGATTCTCCGATCCAGCACAACGGGTATCCCTTCGGGGAGAGGTTTCGCAGGTTGGTAGGCCATGGGGAAGCCGGTTGGGGAGTGCTTTCCCATGGCGTTTCCGGTGGAAAGTGGCATTTTTGAACTGAAGGAAAGGGTAGCCGAGGTTGTCCTCATCATCTAAATCCCCGCTGAAGGATGTGCTCAAAACTTCTTTGCCGGCGGTGATTGATCTGTCTTCCCAGACCCTGGCCTGGCTGATTGAGGCCATCTATATCGGCCACCTGGGGGCGGCGGCGCTGGCGGGAATGGGGTTTGCGCTTCAGATTATTTTGCTAACCTTTACGGTGGTGCTCACGTTTGTGGTGGGCGCCTCGGTCATCATCGTGCGCTACCTGGGGGCGGAAGATCACTGGAATGCCAACCATGTCCTGGCCCAGGCCCTGATGATCGGCACCGTGCTTTCCTTCATCATCGCAGCGCTGTGGTACTTTGGGGGGAGCCTGCTGCTCACCCTGATTGAAGAAGATGAACCCATCGCCCGAACCTACGGCGTTCAGTACATTCGCACCGTGGCCATGTTTGGCCCCATCGTGATCCTCAACTTTATGGCGCTGGGAATCATGCGCATGGTCGGCGACACCCTCCTGACCATGAAAGTCAATCTATTCGCCAACATTATGCACCTCAGTCTGGGGCCGATTTTTATCTTTGGGTTGTTCGGAGTTCCCCGACTGGAAACCCGGGGGGCGGCTCTGGCGGTCGGTATTGCCCATACCCTGGCCTTCCTGATCACCCTGTATTATCTGCGCAGCCGAAAGTCGGTGATGTACCTTTCTTTTCGGGAATACGCCACCCCCAATCTGGAAACGTTCAAGCGATTGTTTAAGCTGGGAATTCCCACCACCGTGGAGCAATTGGTGTGGGCCGCCGGACAGGTGATTCTGAGCTTTTTTGCCGCTCAGATCGGGATTGTGGTGCTGGCCACCCATCAGATCTTTGCCCGCCTGCAATCGGTGCTCAGCATGGTATATCAGGGATTCGGAATTGCTTCCATGGCCCTGGTGGGGAAGAATATCGGAGCGGACAACCCCCAGCATGCGATGGCCACGGGCCATAGCGCCGCTCGAGTGGCGTTTGTGGCCTCTTTTGTGGTGGCGCTTATTCTGGTGGTCTCCCATCCCATCTGGCTTCCCATCTTTACCAACGATCGGCAGGTCATTCAACTGGGGGCTTCGGTGATGACCATCTTTGCCCTGATTCAGATTCCCAAGGCGGTGAACGCCGTGTTCACCGGGAACCTCCGGGGAGGAGCGGATCTGGCCTGGTTGATGTGGCTGGCCATGCTCAGCGTGGTTCTGTTTGAAGTATTCGGGGCCTATACCCTCTCCCTGATGCTCGGGTTGGGACTGGCCGGCCTGTGGGTGATTCAGGGCGTTGACGAAACGTTCCGATTGTCGTTAAATTTCTGGCGGTTTCGGAACAGCAAATGGAAATTGAAAGATATTTTGTGATGCCCGTACACCCCCATTTCATCTCCTTTGAAGGACTGGACTTCAGCGGGAAAACCACCCAGGTGGAAAAACTGGTTTCTCGCCTGAAGGCGATTGGCTTTCCGGTTCAGGTGGTGCGGGAGCCGGGAGGCACGGAGATTTCGGAGAAAATTCGCCAGATTCTTCTGGATCGCTCCCACGGGGAGATGGATCCCCGCACCGAAATTCTCCTCTACTCCGCTGCCCGAAGCCAGTTGGTGCATCAAAGTATCCTTCCCCGGCTGGAAAACGGCGAATACGTCATCGCCGATCGATACGTGGATTCCACCACCGCCTATCAGGGATATGGCCGGGGGCTGGATATTGCTTTTGTGCAGCGTCTGAACGAGTTTGCCACTTCCCGGCTGTTGCCCTGCAAAACGTTCTTTCTGGATATTTCCCCGGAAGAGGCGCATCGTCGGCGCAAAAGCGCCGGCCGGGGGAGCGATCGGTTGGAACGCGAAGACCGGGCCTTTTTTGAAACCATCCGCCGGGGATACCTCCAGATTGCCCGGAAAAACGACCAGCGATACGTTATTCTGAATGGGGAAGATGATCCGGAAGACATTTCCCGGCAAATCTGGGAAGAGGTGTGTAACATCTGGGGAATTCCGTGTCCCTGAATATCCCCCTCTGAACAGCCCTGCCCGGGATAACTATCTCGACAATGTCAAATTAAACCGCCCTCACCCTACCCCTCCCGCCCCGCCGGGGCCCCGCCCAGGCGGGGTGAACCTTAGCAGATTTAGTGAACAGATGACCACCGGCTCGTTC
>CAYQGB010000124.1:0-10644 GCA_964416895.1 uncultured Calditrichaceae bacterium | reverse complement strand
CACCACTCCCCACTTCTCACTTCCCAATCCCCAATGCAATCCGCAATCCGCAATCTGAAATCTACCCTCCCCACTCCCCAATCTCCAGGCCACCACTCACCACTCACCACTCACCACTCACCATTCACCATTCACCATTCACCATTCACCATTCACCACTCACCACTCACCACTCACCACTCACCACTCACCACCCACCACCCACCACCTACCACCCACCACTCACAATTGGCAACGTTGAGGGAGAATTCCCGCCGGGCCAAAAAAATAAATATCCTTGAAAAATCAAGGCCGCCGTGATAACTTCTGGCGCCCAAATCAGTGCGATTGGGTAGAAGCTCCGAATGTCACGAGTGAGGCTTGTCATGGTGGTTCAGGCGGTCACCTGGGAGGAAGATCATCTGCGAATGATCGATCAAACCCGTCTTCCGCTGGAAACGGTTTATCTGGATTTATATACCATCGAAGAAGTCTTTGAGGCCATTCAGAAGCTGCGGGTGCGGGGCGCGCCGGCAATCGGGGTGGCCGCCGCCTACGGACTGTACCTGGGGATGCGCAAAGCTCCGGTGGCTTCCCCCGAGGAGTTTTTCCGGCAATTGCAGCAATATATTGATTATCTTTCCACCGCCCGTCCCACGGCGGTAAACCTTTTCTGGGCCCTCCGACGGTTACAAACCCGACTGGAACAGTTGACCGATCCCACCGTGGAGCAGCTAAAAACCCACCTGCTGGAACTGGCGATTGAGCTGCATGAGGACGATCGCAAGCGCTGCGAGGGCATCGGCCATCATGGGCAGGAGGTGGTTCCTCCCGGAGCGCGCATTCTGACCCACTGCAACACCGGAGCGCTGGCTACCGGGGGAATCGGCACGGCCCTGGGGGTGATCTATCGTGCCCATGAGCTGGGCAAGGGGGTGGAAGTGTACGCCGACGAGACCCGCCCGGTGCTCCAGGGCGCCCGCCTCACCGTGTGGGAGCTGGTTACCGCCGGGGTACCGGTAACCCTGATCTGCGATAACATGGCCGCCTCCCTGATGCAGCAGGGGAAGGTGGATCTGATTATCGTGGGGGCGGATCGCATCGCTGCGGATGGCTCGGTGGCCAATAAAATCGGCACCTACAACCTGGCCGTTTTGGCCCGGCATCACAACATCCCCTTCTACGTCGCCGCTCCCCTGTCCACCTTTGATCTTTCCCTGGAAAACGGCCGGGACATTCCCATTGAAGTGCGGGATGGCGACGAGGTGCGCCGGGTCTTCCAGCGCTGCCTGATCACGGTGCCGGATGTTCCCTGCTGGAATCCCGCTTTTGATGTAACGCCTCCGGAACTGATCAGCGGGATCATCACCGAAAACGGAGTGATCTTTCCCCCTTATCGAGACAATATTCCTCAGTTTTTTAACCGGTAATCATCTAAAACTCCAAAGGAGATCCTGTATGAAGCGTTATGGTATTATGGTATGGATGGCGTTGTTCACTGCGGTTCTGTTTTTGAGCAGTTGCCGTCCTCCGGAGATCGAGGGCACGGTGGTGAATATCAAGAACAACCGCATGGACGATGCCTACAACTCCGCCAAAGCAGCGGTGGAAAAATATCCCGACAACGCCGAAGCTCAATTCTACTGGGGCTGGTTGAATGCGGAGGTCAAGGAAGACTACCAGACCATGAACGAAGCCTTTGAGAAAGCCCTGGCGATTAACCCGGCCCAGAAGGTGTTGCTGGAAGGCGCCAGCATCCCCCTGTCGGATGCGGTGAAGCAAGTGCGCACCAAGTTGTTCGTGGAAAAATTCAATCCTGCGACCAAGACCATTAACAAGGCCCTGTCCACCGATGATGAGGCGGAAAGGCGCAAGCTGATCACCGAGGGCATCGAGAAGTTGAAGGCGGCCCGGATCATCAGCCCGGAGCGCCCGGAACCGTACTTCCCTCTGGCGCTGGCCTATCTGAACCTGGGGGACACGGCCAGTTGCGTATCCTATCTGGATGAGGGGATCAAGAATCATCCCGAGGACAAAGACCTCCTGCTTCGGGCGGCCGACCTGTATTCCGCAGTGAAACAGCTGGACAAAGCCGAAGCCACCCTGCAAAAACTGCTGGCGCTGGATCCCCAAAACGGAGAAGTGTATCAAAAGCTGGGGGTTCTGGAATCTCAGCGGGACAACTGGGACAAGGCCTCGGAATATTTCAAAAAGGCCGTGGAACTGGATCCCACCAACACCGATTTGCAGTACAACATCGGGGTGAGCTATTATAAGCAGCAGCGCTTTCTGGATGCCATCCCCTTCCTGAAAGCCGCCGCCGAAGCGGAACCGGAAAATGAGACCCTGACCAACCTGCTGGCCAATTCGTATGTGCAGCATATTCAAACCCTCAAGGACAGTCCCTCCGCCGAGGATCTGGCCCTGATGGATGAAGCGGAAGCGTTCGTGAAGGAGGCGCTGGAGTATTATCCGGATAAACCCTACTACTGGGAATATCTGGCCATCATCTACGGGAAGAAGGGAATGGGCAAGGAAGCGGAAGAGGCTTACAAAAAGTATAAAGAGCTGGCCGAGCAGGGGAACTAATTCGTTTTCCTCGATTTCCCCGAGAATTGTGGATAATCAAAAGGCCGGAAGGTTACCTTCCGGCCTTTGTCATTTTCAGCAGTTTGGGAAGATTTGGGGGGATCAGGTATCGTTGGTCAGGAAGTAGGACAGGGCTTCGATTTCGATGGCGGTGTTTTCGTTTTTGACCTGCACATGGGCCGGGGCTTTGATGCTCACCGGCGCGAAGTTCAGGATGGCCCGAATCCCCGCCTTGATCAGCCGGTCGGCAACCGATTGGGCGGCAAATGCCGGCACCGCCAGAATGGCGATGTCGATGTTGTGTTCCCGCACCAGGGTCTCCATCTCCCGGGTATCCTGAACGGTCAGGTCTCCCACGGAGGTGCCGATCTTCTCCGGATCGGAATCCAGGATCAGGGTTACCAGAAAGCCCTGTTTTCGGAACTCCTGATATTTCACCAGCGCTCGCCCGATGTTGCCCGCTCCCACAATGGCCACCCGCCAGGTGCGGTTTAATCCTAAAATCTCTCCAATGCGCTCTTTAAGCGCTTTCGTATCATATCCCAGCCCCCGCTTGCCAAAGGTGCCGAAAAAGGAGAGATCCTTGCGCACCTGCGCCGAGGTGATCCCGTCCATCTCCGCCAATTGCTCGGAAGATACCGTATCCACTCCCTGTTCCTCCAGCTGCTCCAGGGAGCGGTAGTACTTGGACAACCGTCGAATTGTGGATTCGGAGATTTTCCGTTCTCTGGGAGTGGTCTTTCCCGACTTTGTTCTGGTCATTCTTGCAGTTCTCCACCGTTGCCGTTGTATGCCCTTTATCCTCGTCGTCAGTTGAATTGGCTACCTTCATTCCGAATGACCCGGGCGACATCGGTAACTCGCGCCCCATCTCCCATCTTGATTAACCGAACGCCCATGGTATCCCGACCGGTGGTGTTAATATCCGCCACGTGGATGCGCAAGATCAGCGCCTTATCGGTAATCAGCATCAGATCGTCGTCATCCACCACTTCCTTGACTGCCACCAATTTACCGGTCTTGGGGGTAATTTTAAAGGTCTTGATGCCTTTTCCACCCCGGTGGGTCAGGCGATACTCCCGGATGTCGGTGCGTTTGCCAAAGCCGTATTCGGAGACGGTGAGCAGGGTTCCTTCTCGCTTAACCACCACCATGCCGATGACGTAATCGCCTTTCGCCAGATCAATCCCCTTGACCCCGGCGGCCACCCGTCCCATTTCCCGCACTTCCGATTCGCTGAACCGGATGGCCTGCCCGTTGGCCGTGGCCAGAACAATATCATTGGTGCCGTCGGAGAGTTTTACTTCGATCAACTCATCGCCGGGATTCAACTTGATGGCGTAGATACCGTCACGGCGGGGGTTGCGGAAAGCCGACAGGTTGGTCTTCTTGATCAGTCCCTGCCGGGTGGCCATCACCAGGCTCATATCTTCGGTGAACTCTTTCACGTTGACAAAGGCGGTAACCTTCTCGCCCTTTTCGATCTGAATCATGTTCACGATGGCCCGGCCTTTGCCCGCCTTGCCCACCTGGGGAATTTCGTGCACTTTCAGCCAGTAGCATTTGCCCCGGTCGGTAAAGAACAGGATGTAGTTGTGGGTGGAAGCGACGAACAGGTGCTCCACAAAATCTTCCCCTTTGGTGGCCGCGCCGGTGCTGCCCCGGGTGTTGCGGTGCTGGCGCCGGTAGCCGCTTACCGGAAAGCGTTTGATGTAGCCATCCCGGGTGATGGTGATGACCATATCCTCTTCGGCGATCATGTCCTCGATGGAGAATTCGGTAAAATCTTTGATGATCTCCGTGCGGCGGTCATCCCCGTAGCGCTCCTTCAGTTCCAGCAGTTCTTCCTTGATGATCTTCATCTGCAGGGCCTTGCTGGCCAGAATCGACTTCAGCCGGGCAATGGTCTTGATGACCTCTTTATACTCTTCCTCAATTTTGCGCCGCTCTAACCCGGTGAGGCGCTGCAGGCGCATGTCCAGAATGGCTTTGGCCTGGATTTCGCTGAGGCCGAACCGCTTCATCAGGTTGGTTTTGGCCGTTTCCGGCGTGCGGGATTTTTTGATCAACTCGATGATCTCATCGATGTTGTCCAGGGCGATCTTCAGCCCTTCCAGGATGTGAGCCCGTTCTTCCGCTTTAGCCAGATCGTATCGGGTGCGGCGCAGTATCACTTCCAGCCGGTGGTCGATGAAGTGCTGTAGCAGTTCCTTCAGGCTCATGATCCGGGGCTGGCCGTCCACCAGCGCCAGGTTGATGATCCCGAAGGTGGTCTGCATCTGGGTGTGTTTGTACAGCTGATTGAGGATCACCTCCGGCTGGGCATCCCGGCGCAGTTCGATGACCATGCGCATTCCATCCCGGTCGGATTCATCCCGAATATCGGTGATCCCGTCGATCTTCTTATTGCGCACCAATTCGGCGATCTTCTCGATCAGCGAGGCTTTGTTCACCTGATAGGGGAGTTCCGATACCACGATGCGGGTGCGGTTGCCCCGGGTATGCTCGATATTCGCCCGCGCCCGCACCACGATCTTGCCCCGCCCGGTGGCGTAGGCCTCTTTGATCCCTTCGCTGCCGAAGATGATCCCGGCGGTGGGAAAATCCGGCCCTTTGATGTGCTTCATCAACCCATCCAGCGAGATGTCGGGATTGTCAATCTGCGCCACCAGGGCATCCACCACTTCCCTCAGATTGTGGGGGGGGATGTTGGTGGCCATTCCCACGGCAATACCCGAAGCCCCGTTGCACAGCAGGTTGGGAAAGACGGTGGGCAACACCACCGGTTCCTGCAGGGTGTCGTCAAAGTTGGGGCGGAAATCCACGGTTTCCTTTTCGATGTCCCGGAGCAGTTCGTTGGCCAGGCGGGCCAGGCGCACTTCCGTATAGCGCATGGCCGCGGGGGAGTCGCCGTCCACGGAACCGAAATTCCCCTGCCCGTCGATCAGGGGGTAGCGGAGGGAGAAATCCTGGACCATCCGCACCATGGTGTCGTACACCGCCGAGTCCCCGTGGGGGTGATATTTCCCTAACACTTCCCCCACCACCCGGGCGCTCTTTTTATAGGGGCGATTGTAATACAGATTCAACTCATACATTCCGTACAGCACCCGCCGGTGCACCGGTTTCAGCCCGTCCCGCACATCCGGCAGGGCCCGGGCCACAATCACCGACATGGAATAATCCAGATAGGAATTGCGCATTTCCTCTTCAATATCCAGAGGAACAATTCGCTGTCGTTGGAGATTCATAAGCCGAGCTACCTCGTGATGTCAGTCGTTATATCCGTTTATACCCAGTGATAAACTTTCGGTCGTTTAAAATGGGAACCGTATTGCGTAATGCGTATTGCGTAACAGACCACAATAAAATACGCAATACGCAATACGCATTACGTCTACTGATACTAAACCTCGTTTTTCAGACTATTTTCGGAAAAGAGCCTTCCCTCCCTTTACACATCCAGATTCCGCACGTATTTGGCGTTTTTCTCGATGAACTCCCGCCGGGGTTCCACCTTATCGCCCATCAGGGTGCTGAAGATGTGGTCGGCCTCGGCGGCGTTCTCCAGGGTCACCTGCATCAGGGTGCGCTTTTCCGGATTCATGGTGGTGTCCCACAACTGCTCGGGATTCATTTCCCCCAATCCTTTGTAGCGCTGCACGGTAATGTTGGAGCGGGCGCCGTTTTTGGAGAAGCGCTTCAGCACTTCTTCTTTTTCCTCTTCGTCATACACGTACAGCTCTTCTTTTCCGGCCTTGATTCGATACAGAGGCGGCTGGGCAATATACACATTGCCGCATTCGATCAGTTCGCGCATGTACCGGAAGAAGAAGGTCAGCAGCAGGGTGCGAATGTGGGCGCCGTCCACATCGGCGTCGGTCATGATGATGATCTTGTGATAGCGCAGCCGGTCGATGTCGAAATCTTCCTCCCCGATGCCGGTGCCCAGGGCGGTGATGATGGTCTTGATTTCATCGTTGGAGAGGATTTTGTTTAACCGGGCTTTTTCCACATTGAGGATCTTCCCTTTCAGGGGCAGGATGGCCTGGAAGCGTCGATCCCGGCCCTGCTTGGCGGAGCCGCCGGCGGAATCCCCCTCCACCAGATACAGTTCGCATTGAGCGGGATCGTCAATGGAGCAGTCGGCCAGCTTTCCGGGAAGGGAGTTGCTCTCCAGGGCGCTCTTGCGGCGGGTCAATTCCCGGGCTTTCCGGGCGGCTTCCCGGGAACGGGCCGCGGTAATGCACTTGTCGATGATCTTGCGCCCCACCGAGGGATTCTGCTCCAGAAACTCGGCCAGCTTCTCGTTGACGATGGATTCCACAATCCCTTTGACCTCGCCGTTGCCCAGCTTGGTTTTGGTCTGGCCTTCAAACTGGGGTTCGGGCACCTTCACGCTAACGATGGCAGTTAGCCCTTCCCGGGTGTCTTCTCCCTGAAGGGTGATGTTCTTCAGGAGGTTGTTCTTGCTTCCGTAGGCGTTCAGGGTACGGGTCAAGGCCGATTTAAACCCGCTGAGATGGGTGCCCCCTTCGATGGTGTTCACATTGTTGCAGTAGGTGAAAATGTTTTCACTGAAGGAGTCGTTGTATTCAAAGGCGATCTCCACCTGGATGTCGTCCCGCTGCTCTTCAAAGTAGATGGGCTTGTGCAACGAAGTGCGGTTTTGATCCAGATACTTCACGAACTCCACCAGGCCTCCCTTGTAATGGAAGGTCTCCTCTACCGGAGGGGTTTCCCGCTCATCCCGGAGGACGATTTTTAACCCTCTGTTGAGGAAGGCCAGATCCCGCAGGCGGTTGGCCAGGGTGTCGAAATTGTATTTCACTTTCTTGAAGATTTCTCTGTCGGCCAGGAAGGTGGTGGTGGTTCCGGTGCGTTTGGCCTTGCCCACTTTTTGTACCGGGGTGGTGGGAATCCCCCGTTCATACCGTTGTTCCCATACCGCCCCATCTCGATAGACCCTGACCACACACCATTCCGAGAGAGCGTTGACCACCGAGGCGCCCACCCCGTGCAACCCGCCGGAAACTTTGTAGGTGGATTTGTCGAACTTCCCCCCGGCGTGCAGAACGGTCATGATCACCTCCAGGGCGGACTTCCCGGTCTCTTTGTGAAGATCTACCGGGATGCCCCGGCCGTTGTCTTCCACGGTAATGGATTCATCCTTGTGAATGGTCACCACGATCTTGTCGCAGTAGCCGGCCATGGCCTCGTCGATGCTGTTATCGACGATTTCATACACCAGATGGTGCAGCCCGCGAGCGGTCACATCCCCGATGTACATGGCCGGCCGCCGACGCACCGCCTCCAGGCCTTTAAGCACCTGAATGTTTTCTGCCGTGTACCGTTCCTGATAACTGGTTTTTTTCGTTTGCTCTGCCATAAGCCTTCACCTCAGTCCGATTAAATCTCCGGTCAATAAAACTTGATTTCTGTAATGGCCTTTTTGCCGATTTTGCGATTCAGTTTGTGCAGGATTTCGTTTTTCATATAGGTCAATTCCGTTCGCCAGACATCGTTATCCACCCGCACGAACAGAATCCCATCCGCCACCTTGTACGGCTCGGTATGCCGGGCAATCTCTTTCCCCACCGTAACATCCCAGAAAGCAATGGAGAGATTCTCCTCGAACCGCTCCTTCATGCCCATCTGCTTGAACAATCCCAGAAGAACATCCCGGATATGCTTCTCTGTCCTGCGATGACGCGCCATCATGCTGCCAGGGTTACGGTGGCGTTTTCCACATGATAATAGTGTGTGGGCACCTCTAATCGGGGCACTTTCTCAAAAAAGGTTCGGGAAGTTGTGGTGACGAATACCTGCCCGATGTGGCTTAATTGATGCAGCATTTCCCGGATGCGATGGGCGTCTAACTCCCCGAAGATGTCATCGAACAGCAGGATGGGGGATTGTTGTTGCTGTTGCTGCAAGTAGTGAAATTCGGCCAATTTCAGGGCGATCACACAGGTTTTGTGTTCCCCCTGGCTGGCATATAACCGCATGGGCCTGCCGTTCAAGGTAAAAATCAGATCATCCCGATGGGGTCCCACGATGGTACTGCCGGTCTCTACTTCCTGAGCGCGTTTGCGTTCAAACTGCCGGGCATAGATCTGGGCAATTTCCTGAGGCGCCTGGGGCTGCACGTTGCATTGATACACAATGTTCACCCGATCTTCTCTACCGCTCAGTTTTCGGTAGAATTGATTTACCAGTTCGTTGAGTTGTTCCACGGCCTTTTTGCGCTTCAGGATGATCTCGCTGCCGTAAGAGATCAGGTTCTCTTCCCAGGGGATCAGCAGTTGGGGATCGGAAACCCCGCTCTGGAGCAACTGGTTGCGCTGCTTCAGGGAGCGGTTGTACTGGATGAGATCGTGCAGGTACAATTTGCTGGATTGACACAGCAGCATATCCAGAAAGCGCCGCCGCTGACGGGGACTTCCCTGAGAAATATTCAGATCCTCCGGGTGCAGCAGAACAACGGGCACCTCGCCGATGTATTCGGAAAATCTGGCGATTTTTTGACCGTTAACGGTGAGCTGTTTTCCCCGATCGACGGCGTAGGCCAGAGCGGTGGTCAGGGGCTGTCCCTGCCCGGTACGAAATTCTCCCTGAATCCGGAACATCTCTTCCTGATGGAGAATCAAATGCCGATCAACGGTTGTGCGAAAACTTTTGGTCAAGGCTAAATAATGGATTGCTTCAATGATGCTGGTTTTACCCGCCCCGTTTTCCCCATAGAGCACGTGAATTCCGTCAGAAAAATCTATCGTCGCATCCTTGTAATTCCTGAAATTCAATAGCGATAAGCGCAGCAGTTGCATGCTTTAATCAACGTTTTCCAGACGGACGGGCATCAACAGCATCAGTTGTTCTTCGTTTTCCGGGGCATCCGCCGGTTGGGTGAGCACGGCAAAATCCGGACGCACAAACCGCATAACCAGTTGCGGGGCGTCGATATGCCGAAGCATGTCCTGCAGATACCGGGAATTAAATCCGATCACGAACTCTTCCCCGTTAAATTCACAGGGGATTTCCTCCCGGGCTTCCCCTCCGAAATCCTCATCCTGCGCCTGCACCTGGAGGCGATCTCCGGTAATGCTCAATATCACCTGGGCGCTGATGGGATTGGAGAACAGGGATACCCGCCGCACGGAGGCCAAGAATGCGTTGGTGTCTACGGTCATCTGGAAATTGGTTTCTTCCGGAAGTACCCGGCGGTAATCCACATACACCTCGTCGATCAATCGGGCAAACAACCGGGTATTGTTCATGTGAAACAGGGCGTGTTTATCCCCCAACATCAGGGCGGTCATGCCGTCGCCTTCCAGATTGCGCAGGGCGAAATTCAGTGCCCGGGGGGAAATAATGGCGTTTAACTCCTCTTCGGGGAGGTTGTCATCCTGATATTTGAGCAAGGCCAGTCGATGCCCGTCGGTCGCCACGGTTTGAATGGCCTTGTTCCCGATTTCAAAAAATACTCCCGTCAATGCCGGGCGGAGTTCATCGGTAGAACAGGCGAAAATGGTCTTATCGATCAGGCGCCGGAGCACGTCGTTGGGGAGTACGATTTCTTTCAAATTATCCAGTTGAGGCTTCTGGGGAAACTCCGCCGGGTTTTCGCCCCCGATCTTGTATTCCCCCAGCTCGGAACGCAGTTCCAGCCGATAGTTGGGGCTGCCGGTAAACACTAACGGGCCGTTGGGTAGTTCCCGGATGATGTCGTGGATCAGCCGGCCCGGGAGGGCGATGCCGCCTTCTTCTTCAATCTCTGCCGTGACCGTGGAAACCACGGTGATTTCCAGATCGGTGGCGGTCAGTTCCAGTTGATCGCCCTCGGCAGTCAGGCGAACGTTCTGGGTCATGGCAATGGTGGAACGCTGAGGAATGATGCCCACCACCTTTTGAAGCGCTTCGTAAATTTCATCCCGATAAATGGTAAACTTCATCCTATTCCTCCGCTGCCGATTGGGTTATAAACCTTCAAAAATACGGAATCATAACCCTTTTCACAAGCGAAATATAGCAAATTCCGGGGATTGAAACAACAAAAAGGTGAACAAATGTTCATTA
>CAYQGB010000123.1:0-10692 GCA_964416895.1 uncultured Calditrichaceae bacterium | reverse complement strand
CTAACGCCTCATCGCTCTGAGCATACACCCCAAAGGCCACCAGCAATAGCACCAATACTACGCCTGTAAATGCCCTCATACTTACCTCCATCGATTTTAACCAGGCCAATTTTGGGGTTAGTTATCCTCCCATTCCCAAAACCCGGTTAAAAAGGTCGCGATGCGTTTGACGTCATCACCCCCTTTCAGATTATCTATGGAGAAATAGAGGCCGTAATCACCGAAAGATCAGCGTAGTAAGCGAAATCCTGCATTCCGAATGGATGGAGGAATATACATTGCCGAATTCAAATCATCAACAGATTTCCCATAAAATCACCCTGCCTGACATGCCATTCCCTATTTTAACAAAATCATCTTTCGGGTAAGATCGAATTGCTGCTCGCTCTGATGCACGGCGGCGGCATGGAACCGGAGTAGATAGATGCCGCTGGCGACCGGTTCTCCGGCGTCGTTGCGGCCATCCCATACGGCGGTATAAAAACCGGCTTTTACCCGGCCCCGCACCAGAGAACGCACCCGCTGCCCCAGAACATTGTAAATTTCCAGCCGTACCTCACTGGACACCGGCAACTGATACCGAATGGTGGTGGAAGGGTTAAAAGGATTGGGAAAATTGGGGCTAACGGCAAACGTCTGTGGTACCGGGGTGAGATCGTCAATACCCAGCGGGGTGTTCAGTTCCACATCATCGACGAACCAGTCGTCGTTGGGGATGTTGGAGGCGCCCCCCAGGCTTCGGAAACGCACCTGAAACTGGCCGTGGAAATAGGTGCCCCCGCCGTTAGGGGCGCTTTCAATATCGATGATTTCCTGGACAAAGGGCTGCACCGTCGTCCCCGGATAGGCGGCCACCAGCACCCAGTGGCCCAGATCATTTTTGAAATATACCAGCAGGCTGTCGCCTTCCTCCGGAGCATTGCCGCTGCCCTGGGGTTGATACCAGTAGATCAGCCGCACTCCGGTGCCCTCCATCCCGGTCAAATCCAGAGGCTTCAGGTCGATCCACTCGCTCCCGTTGGGGACCCCGTTGAGGTTCAGGGCGTACGGTGGGCTGGGAGGATTGTCGGCCCGCCCGTTCACCGCGGTGGTGGTATTTTCCCAGATGCCGGGATTGGGCGGTCCGGGATTTTCAAACCGATCCACCAGCGGCAGGCTCAAAGGGGTGCCCAACACCGGGCTGGGATCGCTTTCGTTGGGGGGTACCTCGTTATCCACCACCTTGATGTACCAGCTATAGAAGCCGGGAGTGGCGTTGGTGTAGGTATCGGAATCCACGATGCCGGTATCCGCTCCGGTGCGGGTAAAGGTTGCCATCAGGGAGTCGTTGCGGTACAGGTTAACCCCGGCGTAGTCATCCATGGGGGTGCCGTCAATGTTGGTGGTGGGGCTGGTCCAGGAGATGGTCACCTGCTGCTGATTTCCGGCCACGCTGAAACTCACCGGCGGGGAGGGGATGGGCGATCCTCCGGCAATCCAGGAAGCGGAGATGGCCTCGCTGACCTTGCCGGTGGAATCCACCCGCGCCCAGATGTCATAGCTGTATTCCTGCCCGTCGATCAGGCCAGTGTCGGTATAGGCTTCGGCGCCCCCACCCACGGAGTCGATCAGTACACCGTCCCGGGCGATCATGATGGAGAAGGCATCCGGGGTCAGGGTATCGCCGTTGGCCAGATGGTCGGGATCGTTCCAGGTCAGCAGCATGGAGGTGGGCGTGCGGTAGTCGCTGTAGGCCACCAGGTTGGTGGGCGCCAGGGGGGCGCCGGCCTCGGCCAGGGCCAGCAGATAGGCCTGATAGGCATCGATGCGCCCGGCGCCATAGCGGGGATCTTTGCCCGGCGCGCCTTTCTCCACCGCGGTGGTCTGGAGGATGCGGCTTAAATCCGCCGGCTCCAGATCCGGATTGATCGATAACAGCAGGGCGGCGGTTCCGGCCACATGAGGCGTGGCCCCGGAGGTGCCCCCAAAGGATTGATAACCGCCGCCCGGCGCTGTGGAAGTGGTGTTGGTGCCCGGCGCAGACACATCCGGCTTCAACAACCCGATGGAATCCGGCTCCACCGGCCCCTGCCGACTCCAGGGGTAATCCCAGTAATTCGGGGGAATGGTGTGGGGGTAATTGGGGCAAATCAGGTGGGTGGGTTCCCAGGCCGCCGGGCCCATCCCGGAAGAGGACGCGATAATATCGTTGGAGGCGTTCACGTCCCCGCAGCCCACCACCGAACTCAGCCCGCCCATCAGGGTGGATTGATCGGGATGCAGCCAGGCGGAGGGGCAATTTCCGGGAGTAGAGATGTTGTAGGGCACCGGATAGGGATTGTTGCAGCCGGGCGTGCTCTGATTGCCCTGATTGCCGGTAGAGTTGGTATGAAACAGCCCCGCGGCCAGCTCCATATCCGTGGCCATTCGCCACCCGGCGTAGTTGGGCTTGGGAGAGAAATTCCATTTCCAGCTCAAAGAACTGGTGGTAATATCCGCCCCGTTATCCACCGCATACTGCATGGCGGTCCAGATCTGGCTTTCGGTGGCGTTGTTGTTTTTCAGGATCATCAGTTTGGCGCGAGGGGCCACCCCGGTCTGGTTGCCGTTGGTGCCATCTCCGGCGACGATGCCGGAAGTGGCCGTGCCGTGGCTGCCCCCGTCGTTGGGATCGTTATCGTTGAAATCGAAATCCCAGCCGATCAGGTCATCCACGTAGCCGTTGCCGTCGTCATCCACCCCGTTGAGGTCCCCGGGATCTAACGTCCAGGAACTTCCGGTGAACTCCAGAGTGTGCCCGTCGCCGTCGGCATCCTCGCCCAGGTTGTTCCAGATGTTGTTGGCTAAATCCGGATGGCGCCAGTCGGTGCCGGTGTCGATATTGGCCACCAGCACCCCCTGACCGCTATCCCCTTCGGCCCACACCTGAGGGGCATTGATCAGAGGAAGGCCGGGGTTAATCATATTCTCGGTGGGATAGAAAAAACGCCCTTCTTCCAGATTGCGGCGGGAGATGCCGTTGTCGTCCAGCACCGCGTTCATATCCGGATGGGCATCGTAGAAGATCATTTGAATCTCGGGAAAGCCCACCGCCAGTTGCTGAATCACCGCCGGGGTGGCCCGAAAGGCGATGGCGTTGATCAGCCAGATGGGGCGCAGACGATCCACCGCACCGGCGGCTTGCTGACTTTCCAGAAACGCCCGCACCTGCTGCTGAGAGGAGGCGGCAAAATCCTTCAGCATCCGGGTAACGACTTTGCGGCGTTCCTTGCGCTTCAGCCCCCGGGTGGCCGCCTGCAAATCTTCCAGCGTCAACCGATCCTGCATAAACAGGTACACCTCGATGCGGTCGTTATCCGCCGCCTGGCTGAGCACCGTTTGCAAATAGGGATGAATGCGGGGATGATGGGTCTGCGCCGGAAGGTTACTTGTAACGAAAATCAAACATCCTGCGGTCAACGTCAACACCGGTAGCCATCGCCTCATAGAGCATCTCCTCTCGCCCTTTAATGGTTCACCTTTCGTCTTTAATCTTTTCCCGAACAAACGGGCGGTTCTTTGCTTAATACTCTACCGACATCGAGCGCCACTCCCTACCCGGAAAGGCAATTTTTCCAGAATGGAATAGCGCTTGCCCATACCGATGAGGGTGTCTAAATTTGTGGCCGTCACCAGGCGGGGGAATTCGTTCATGGCCAAGACAGACCGAATAGTTACTTCTTGCAAATAAATGCTGAATAGTAACAAACGAAAGATTGGCGAAACCGAGTCATAGTAACAAAGGAGTGCGACCATGGGAACGGTAAATCCTTATATCTTCCGGGAATACGACATTCGGGGTGTGGTGGATAAAGACCTCACCGAAGCGGTGGTGGAACTGTTAGGCAAGGGCATCGGCACTTACTTCCGTAAACACGAGGTACAAAAAATCAGCGTGGGGGGGGATGTGCGCCTGTCCACCGAAAAGTTGCGCGCCGCCCTGGAAAAGGGGCTGACTTCGGTGGGAATCGATATTGTGGACATCGGCGCGGTGCCCACCGGAGTGCAGTATTTTTCCCTGTATAAGCTGGATGTTCAGGGCGGGATCATGATCACCGGAAGCCACAACCCTCCGGAGTTTAACGGCTTCAAAATTTCCCTGGGCACGGCGCCGGTGTACGGCGAGATGATCCAGGAAATCCGCCGGATCATCGAAAAGGAGGAATTTGCCGAAGGAAAAGGCAAGATAGAACCGTACAACATCATTCCCGACTATCTGAAAGACATCACCGGTCGGGTGAAGTTAGAGCGCCCGGTGAAGGTGGTGGTGGATTGCGGTAACGGGGCCGGTTCTCTGGTAGCCTGCGAACTGTTCCAGCGCCTGGGCGCCGAGGCCACCTTCCTGTATTGCGAACCGGACGGGCGCTTCCCCAATCATCATCCCGATCCCACCGTGCTGGACTACATTCAGGATCTGATCCGCAAGGTGAAAGAAACCGGGGCGGAACTGGGCATCGGCTACGACGGCGACGCCGACCGCATCGGGGTGGTGGATGAAAACGGCAACGTGATCTGGGGCGACCGGCTGGTGCTGATCTTCGCCCGGGATATTCTGCAACGCCATCCCGGAGCGCCCATCGTGTTTGACGTGAAGTGCTCCCAGGCGCTGCCGGAAGCCATCGAAGCCGCCGGGGGAAAACCGGTGATGTGGAAAACCGGCCACTCCCTGCTGAAGAAAAAGATCGCCGAAGTGAACGCGCCTCTGGGCGGGGAGATGAGCGGCCACATCTTCATCCGGGATAATTTCTACGGCTTCGACGACGCCGTCTTTGTCTCCGCCCGGCTGGTGGAACTGGTCTCCCGCAGCCACAAAAAGATGAGCGAATACCTGGAAGGGGTTACGCAGTACCATTCCACCCCGGAAATCCGCGCCGAATGCGCCAGCGACGAGGAGAAGTTCCGCATCGTGGAAAAGGCGGTGCAGTACTTCAAGGAGCACCACGATGTGATCGACGTGGATGGGGTGCGGATTCTGTTCGGCGATGGCTGGGGGCTGGTGCGGGCCTCCAACACCCAGCCGGTGATCGTGCTCCGATTTGAAGCCCAGACCCCCGAACGGCTGGAAGAGATACGCCAGCTGGTAATCAACAAACTGAAGGAATTCGGCGACATTCACGTGTAACGTCGCTTCAGGGATAATGAGCACCGACACGGATCAGCTACTTGACATTGCCGTTGCCGCCGCCAAAGCCGCCGGCGATTGCCTGATGGGCTATCGGGGTCGGCTGGAGGCCTCGGCCATCGACGAAAAGGCCCGCAACGATCTGGTGACCGTGGCCGATCGGGCTTCCGAGCAACTGATCGTGGAGCACCTCCGCCGCCACTTTCCCGACCATGCCATCGTGGCCGAGGAAGGCAGCGGCCAGACCGCCGATAGCCCCTACCGCTGGTTCATCGACCCCTTAGACGGCACCACCAACTTCGTGCGCAACATTCCCGCCTTTTGTGTTTCCATCGCCCTGGAATACCATCGGGAGCTGCTTTTGGGGGTGGTGTGGGAGCCGGTGCATCGGGAACTGTTCACCGCGGTGAAAGGTCGGGGAGCATCGTTGAACGGGCGACCCATCCGGGTCAGCGAGGTGAGCGACTTTGGCCGGGCATTTTTAGCCACGGGATTTCCTCACCATTCCAAGCGCTACCTTCCCCTGTATGTGCAATCCTTTGCCGACATCTATCTGAAAGCCGCCGGCGCCCGGCGCATCGGCTCGGCGGCGCTGGATCTGTGCTACACCGCCTGCGGCCGATTCGACGGCTTCTGGGAGCTGGGCCTGCACAGCTGGGACATCGCCGCCGGAAGCCTGATCGTGCAGGAAGCCGGCGGGGTGGTCACCGACTTCCGGGGCGGCCCGGCGTATCTGGAAAGCGGATTTGTGGCAGCGGGAAATCCCGCCATCCACCGGCGTTTAATAAGTATCCTGTCAACCTATTTCAGGAGACCTGACGATGGATAATCCCATCTCCACCGTGGCCAATCGGGGGATGCTCTCGGTGATGGCCTGCGACTCCGGTCGCCCCTTTGCCGAGCGCATTGTGCAGGAGTTGAACAACATCGCCCGGGAGGAGCAATTAGCCCCCAATCACCGCCTGAAGTACACCACGGAGGTGCACTTTCCCAACGGGGAGATCAAGGTGGTGATTGAGGAGAACATCCGGGGAGATGATGTGTACATCGTGCAGGCCATCGACGATCCCCTGTCTCCTCACTCGGTGAACGACAACCTGATGGCCCTGCTCACCGCCGTTCATGCCGCCTATCAAAGCGACGCCGACCACATCACCGCGGTGCTGCCCCAGTTTCCCTATTCCCGCCAGGAACGGCGCAAAACCCGGGAGGCCATCACCGCCAAGCTGGTGGCGGGGATGCTGGAACTGGCCGGCGCCCAGCGGGTGATCACCCTGGACATCCACTCGGAGGCCATCCAGGGATTCTTCAACCAGGCCAAGTTGGAAGACCTGCACGCCTCCCGGGTGTTCATCGACTATCTGCATAACATCTACCGCATCGATCCCACCAGAGTGGTGGTCACCTCTCCGGACATGGGGAGCGCCGAACGGGCCCGCTGGTATTCCAAGAACCTGGGCACGGATCTGGCGATTGTGGATAAGGCCCGGGATTACTCCCGGGTGAGCACGGTGGAGAGCATGCGCCTGGTGGGGGACGTGAAGGGCAAAGAAGTGCTGTTAGTGGATGACATGATTGCCACCGGAGGCACGTTGATCAACGCCCTGCGGCTGCTGAAGGAGAAGGGCGCTTCCAAGATTCTGGTCATGGTCAGCCTGGCCTTCTTTTCCGCCAATGCGGTGGAAAAGCTGGATCGGGCCTATCAGGAGGGGCTGTTCGATCTGGTGCTGGGCACCGATGCGGTCTTCCACGGCAAGAAGTTTGTGGATTCCACCCCCTGGTATAAAGAGATCAGCGTGGCGCCCCTGTTTGCCCGGGTGATTTACAATATTAATCAGAAGCGGTCGGTGAGCGAACTGATGAAGTAGGACAGGCTTCCAGCCTGTCCAATAATCTAACGCCGGGCAGGATGTCGTTTCTACCTTCCTTCTACCCAACTTTCTACCCTACCGTTTGACAGGCATCCTGCCTGTTCTACCCTTGACAGGCAGGATGCCTGTCCTACATAAAAAATCTCTTTCCCGTTGCGTTCACAGAGGGGAAAATCTATTTTTAAATGAATATTCTCTCGTTAAACCACACACCGGGAAATTCGCCAGAATGCCATTACACAATACGTTCAGCCACCCATTCATTACGCAATACGCCATACGCTGCGTCGCCCGGTCTCTGGCACTGACTTTTATTTTGGGTCGGTAAATTTCTCATCATTCCCGGAGGAGGAAAATGGCGCTTCGTAAACGCGGCCCAAAGGCTCCGGTGGGCGAATCCGAGTTCATCGGGAGGAGGCGCTTTCTGGAAGATTTTGCCGCCGAGTGGGCCAAATCTCCCGATGAAACGCCCCGGTTTATTGTGAACATCCACGGCGACGGGGGAATCGGCAAAACCCGGCTGGTGAAGCAGTTCATCCGGCGCCACGGCAAGGGGGTCATGCTGTGCTGGCTGGACGCCAACTTCGATCCCCTCGGCGATCCCATGACCCTGCTGCGCTTGATGCTGGAAAAAACCACCCGGGATGGGGAGAGGATTACCTTCAAGGAAGCCTCCAAACGGCTGGCGCAGTACCACAAGCTGGAAGCAGAAGTCCTTGAGACGATGGGGGAAACCGGACTGACCGGGGTGCGTAAAGGGCTGACCACTGCGGTTAAAGTGGGGGCGGAACTGGCCGGGATGGGCGAACTGGGCCAATTGGCCGGTAAAGTAGGCGAGCGGGTATTCCAGTCCCGGGAGCACACCGCCCGATCCCGAAAGATCGAGGACCTGCGCCGGCTGCGGGAAGAGGAGATCATCCGCAGCCTGGTACACGAGTTGAACGACCGTTGCGGCCAAAATACCAGGTTTCTGCTGGTGATCGACACCTATGAGAAGGTGCCCCCGGAGGTGGATGAGTGGCTGGTCAAGACCTTCCTGTTGGGCTGCGACGAAGATATCGACTTCGACCTGCGCCTGATCATCTCCGGGCGCCATGCCCTGAAGGACTGCAACCGCCACTGGCAGGAGGAATTCGGCGACTGGATACTGCCCCTGCCGGTGGCCCCTTTCACCCGGGAGGAAACCGCCGACTTCCTGGCCCGCCGCCGCCCGGATATTCAGGATCCCGAGACCATCGAGGCAATCTACCACCACACCGGGGGATATCCCTTGTGGCTCTCCCTGTGGGCGGAGAGCGGCCTGGGGCCGGAGGCGTTTGTCTCCGTAAAAGATTTGCAGACCATGGAGGAACGGCTGGCGGAGGGGGTGGTGGGGGACCCGCAGCACCGGGAATGGCTGCGCCGGGCGGCCCTGTTTCGCCGGTTTGAAAGCCGGGACGACCTGGCCCTGATCATTGACCGGGATACCGACGCGGCCTACGACTGGCTGACCCACCAGCCCACCCTGGTGGAAGGCCGGGAGCGGTTCTGGAAGCTCCACGACATTCCCCGGAACATCTTTCTGGTCTCCTTCTTTGCCCGCTCCCCGAAGGAGTTCCGCCGCCTGGCCGGGAATCTCCTGCGCCACTACCAGGCCAGACTGGCCCCCCCCTGGGAAGAGTGGCGCCCCCTGAACCGGCGCATTCCCCTCTCCGTCGATGACCTCAAAGCTTATCTGCCCGACATCGGCTATTACCGGGTGCTGACCGACGGGGGAGTTGGGGAGGTGTTTGTGGATATGGTGCTGCGCACGGCCGATAAAAGCCCCGAAGCCGCCGAAGCCCTGCTCGCCGCCGGCCTTCAGGCGCTGGAAGATCTGAAAATGGAAATCCCCCCTGAATTGGAAACGGTACGGGCGCTCCTGACCGCCCCCACCGGCAAGCCCGATCCTCAGGTGGTGAACCGGCTGGAACAAAGCTCACAGTGGGAAAAATTCTCTGATTATCAGAAGGCCATTTATTGGAATCTGGTAGGGGAGTGTTTTTACGTACTGGATTCATACCAGAAAGCCAATGAAAAATATCGGAAGGCGGTGACAATTGAACCAGAGTATGTTTACGCCTATTTTAATTGGGGCTACAGCCTGGCCAATTTAGGCCGCCATGAGGAGGCCATCGAAAAATACCGCAAGGCCGTTGAGATTGACCCCCGGTATGCCGCCGCCTATAACAATTGGGGCAACAGCCTGGCCTGGTTAGGCCGCCATGAGGAGGCCATCGAAAAATACCAGAAGGCTATTGAGATTGAGCCAGAGGATTCCTGGCATTATTCCCGATTAGACGATCTGTTAGTGGAATTAGGTCGAGGGGAAGAGGCTATTGATAGATATCGAAAGATTACCGAAAGGGATCCCGACTCCGCCCGGGCATACAAACAATGGGGCAATCTATTGACCAGGTTAGGCCGCCATGAGGAGGCCATCGAAAAATACCGGAAGGCCATTGAGATTGACCCCCAGAATGCGTGGGCCTATTCCGATTGGGGAGACAGCCTGGCCAAGTTAGGCCGCCATGAGGAAGCCATCGAAAAATACCGGAAGACCGTTGAGATTGCCCCCCAAAATGCGTGGGCTTACCGCCGTTGGGGAGACAGCCTGGCCGAATTAGGCCGCTATGAAGAGGCTGTCCAAAAATACCAGAAGGCTATTGAAATTAAGCCAGATAATTACCGGTATCATTCCCGATTAGACGATCTGCTGGTAAAATTAGGTCGAGGGGAAGAGGCTATTGATAGATATCGAAAGATTACCGAAAGGGATCCCGACTCCGCCCGGGCATACAAACAATGGGGCAATCTATTGACCAGGTTAGGCCGCCATGAGGAGGCCATCGAAAAATACCGGAAGGCCATTGAGATTGACCCCCAGAATGCGTGGGCCTATTCCGATTGGGGAGACAGCCTGGCCAAGTTAGGCCGCCATGAGGAGGCCATCGAAAAATACCGGAAAGCCATTGAAATTGAGCCAGAGGATTACTGGCACCATTCCCAATTAGACGATCTGCTGATGGAATTAAGTCGAGGGGAAGAGGCTATTGATAGGTATCGAAAGATTACCGAAAGGGATCCCGACTCCGCCTGGGCATACAAACAATGGGGCGATTTATTGACCAGGTTAGGCCGCCATGAGGAGGCCATCGAAAAATACCGGAAGGCCGTTGAGATTGACCCGCAGGATGCCGACATCTATAACAATTGGGGAGACACCCTGGCCGAATTGGGTCGCCATGAGGAGGCCATCGAGAAATATCGGAAGACCGTTGAGATTGCCCCACAGTATGCCGCCGCCTATAACAATTGGGGAGACACCCTGGCCGAATTAGGCCGCCATGAGGAGGCCATTGAGAAATATCAGAAGACCATTGAGATTGACCCCCGGAATGCGTGGGTCTATTCCAAGTGGGGAGAGAGCCTGGCCAAGTTAGGCCGCTATGAAGAGGCTGTCCAAAAATACCAGAAGGCTATCGAGATTAAGCCAGAGGATTCCTGGTATTATTCCCGATTAGACGATCTGTTGATGAAATTAGGTCGAGAGGAAGAGGCTATTGGTAGATATCGAAAGATTACCGAAAGGGATCCCGATTCTGCCTGGGCATACAAACAATGGGGCAATCTATTGACCAGGTTAGGCCGCCATGAGGAGGC
>CAYQGB010000122.1:5912-11166 GCA_964416895.1 uncultured Calditrichaceae bacterium | reverse complement strand
GGGGGAATTTTCAAAATCCTTTTGGAACAAGGATATTGTGGAAAAGCTTCGGGGCTTCCATCTTTAACGGGTGTGAAATCTCCGGGTCTTTCTCTACTGGCCGTGAAACGTAAAACGTGAAAAAACATCACTCACGTTTCACGTTTTACGTTTCACGCAGAGTAGAAGATTTTGTTAAGGATGGTTTTTGATGAACCGGTCGCAAAAAACCTCGTTTCTATCCTTAACACGGGTATAAAAAAGGCCGATGCTCCGGAGAGCACCGGCCTTCTGGCGATCAAGCCGCTTTATTCTCGGCTTTTAAAAGGAGTATCGGATACCCAGCTGGATTTGCCACCGGGAGGCCAGATCCGAGACCTGAAAAACGTCTTCCCGGTCGATCTTGCCGTCTTCGTTGGAATCCCGCACCCGCAGGCTGAGATCCGGTTTGCCGTTGGCATCGTATCCGTTGAAGTTGAACAGGTTGGCGGCATCGAAACGCACGAATTTCACCTGTCCCCAATCGTCGTTCAACAGATTCAGAAAATTCAGCACGTCCAGGGTAACCTCAAAGTTCTGAAGTTTCACCGAAGGAATCTTCTGGGCCACCCGGAGATCCAGCCGGTGACGCCAGGGCGCCCGGGCGGAATTGCGGGGGAAGATTTGGCCTCGGGCCTCTTTCAGGGCCTCATCGGAGTTGATGAAGGCTTCGATGGCCGGCCAGTTATCCGGATTGGCGATGTCGTTGGCGCTGGCGGGGATGAAAGCCAGCTCGTTGTCCCGGAAGCCGTCGCCGTTCACATCCGCCCGTACCAGATAGCTAAACGGGGATCCGGAACGCCCTTCATAAAACACCGAAATGGTGGTGGCAAATCCCGGCCCGTATCGCAGCTGGTAGGAGAGATCCCCCACGATGCGATGGCGCACCTCAAAATCGGAGGTGGCGGTATTTTCGCCGTTGGGATCGAAGGTTTCGTTAAACCGCCAGTTGGAGATCGCCCGGCTGGATCGCCCGCTGTTCACATCTTCGGCATCCATGAAGTTGTAGGCGATGCTCCCGAACAGATCCGGCAGCGGCCCCCGCCCCAACTGTTTGCGAATCCGGGCCATCAGGTTGATCTGGCGCCCCTCGTTGGTGTTGGTCAGCAGGATCACGCTGGCAAAGTTGTCGCTGGGCCGCAGGCCGCCGTAATCCGGGCGACCGTCCGGGGTGGTGCCCACCGGCCGGCCAAAGTCGCCGATGTTGAGGTTCTGAAACAACACCTCGTTGATGTTCCTGGCATAGAGGAATTCCACCGTGCCCACGAACCCTTCCGAGAGTTGATGATCTACCGCCAGGTTGGAGCGGAGCACCTGGGGGAGCTTGAAGTCTTCATCCAGCAGGGCGATGTTGGCCGGGGGTTGAGTTCCCGGAGATACAAACGGCTGATTAAAGGGGTCGGGGGAAAAGTTGGGAACGCTGTCTCCGGCGAAGGTGGATAGCTCAATGGTCAGGAAATCCATCCCGGTGTTGCTGAAGGCGTTGGATAACCACACCGCCGGAGGCAATCCCGCAAACAGCCCCACCCCGCCGCGAATCTGGGTGGTGCGATCGCCGGTCAGGTCGTAGTTGAACCCGAACCGGGGAGACCACATGATGTTGCCGCTGGGGGTCTGGTCGGTGCGGAAACCGGGAAAATCCTGCTCGAAAGTAGGGTTGCGCAACGGTTCGTCGGAAATTATCGGCACATCTACCCGCAGACCACCGGTCAGATTCAGCCGGGGAGTGGCCTTCCACTCATCCTGAACGTAGAAGCCCAGCTGGAGATAATCCCACTTGGCGCTGGGGCGATCCACGCCGGGAATTCGGGAGACGCTGAGGAAGAAATCCGTGGGGCGCCCCCGCTGAAAGTCCTCCACACTGGCAAACTCATAGGCCCCGAAGGCCGCTTCCATAAACAGGTTGTCGAACTGGATCAGCTCATTGTGGGTGCCCAGGGTAATGGTATGGTCGCCGGTGAAGAAGTGCAGGTTATCGGTAAATTCCCACACATCCTGATCCAGCCGGTTGGCATGGGAAAAACGCTCCCACCCGAAGCGTAATTCGCCGATCTCTGCCCCGGAAGTGTCTTCCAGATTGATCTGCACTTCCGGAAAAGGGCTGCCCGGAGGAGTGCGCTTATCCCGGATGCGGGTGTAGGCAATCCGGGCTTCGTTGGCCACGCGGCTGCCGAACAGGCTGTTCAATTGCAATACCGTGGAGTTGGTGGTATTGTCTCGCTTGAACTGGTTGGATTCCAGGGTGAATACATCCGTGCCCCGATCAATCCCGTCGTCAATATCGCCGTTGACGAAATTGTGCCGCAGGGTCAGGCGATGTTGATTGGATAGATTGATGTCCAGGCGGGCGAAGATCTTGTCGTCGTTGGTCTCCAGGGTAAAGGGATCGAAGCCACCGGGATCGTATCCGTACTGGTTTCTGGCGATGTTGATAATCTCCTGCATCTGCGAAGAGGTGATCCCGAACTTGATCGGCTGATTGGAGTCCAGTAACCCGGCGGAGGTCGGTTGATCTCGCCGATGAATCTCTCCGTTGACGAAGAAAAATACCTTATCCCGCACAATCGGCCCGCCCAGGCGGAAACCGGCCTGAAAATCGTCGAAATCGGCGAATTCCTGGCTTTCTCCGGTGACTTCATCCACCAGGTCGCCCACAAAGGATTCGTTCTGCCCGAAGAAATACACCGATCCGGTGAACCGGTTGGTGCCGCTGCGGGTGACTGCATTGATCAGCCCTCCGGCAAAACTTCCCGAGCGCACATCGTAAGGGGCGATTTCCACGTTAAATTCCTGAATGGCGTCCAGGCTGATCGGCTGCGCCCCTACCTGAGAGGTGGGAAAACGCCCGCCCCGGGAGTTGCCTTCTCCGTTCAATCCGAAGGGATCGGTGAGCACCGCGCCATCTACCTGAAAGTTGTTGTAGCGGTTGCTCTTTCCGGCCACGGAGGTTCCTCCGGAGCCGCCGATGCCGGCAGCGGCCATGGGGGCCAGCCGGGTAAAATCGGTGATGCTCCGGGTGATGGTGGGCAGGCGCTCAATCTCGGCGGTGGTGACGTTGTTCACCGTTCCCGTATTGGCCGCGCTGAGGATGGCATCCCGCTCGGCCACCACGGTTACCGCTTCTCCGGCCAACGCCGTTTCCGAGAGGGTGAAATCCACCCGTCGATCTTCCCGCAAGGAAAGGTATATCTCCTGTACGGTTTGATCCTGGTAGCCGATGTAGCTGGCCGTGATGGTATACGGCCCGCCCACCCGCAGCCCGGGCAGGTTGTAGCGCCCATCGTCGCGAGTGGAAGCGCCGTATCGGGTGCCCGATGGCTCGTGCACGGCCACCACATTGGCCCCCACCAGGGGATTGCCGTTGTCGTCCTTGACCGTGCCGTTGATCGAGGCGGTGGTCACTCCCTGGGCCCATAGACCCACAGAAGCGAACATGCATAACAGAAGGGTGACGATATACCGCATAGCTCCTCCAATGGTTTAATGTATGGGTGAATTGAGGGTATTGGTTCGGTGAGAACTTTCCCGATTGAAGGGCATTCCCTGTACTACCCGGGGCATACGATTCCCACCTTCCTTCAGAAGTCATTGCCGGGAAATCTGCCGCAATCCCGCCTAATCAGGCCCTGTTGCCCGGCGGAAAGACGGGATTTGCTCCTCTCTGCTGTACTGCCCTCAACCAGAGGAAAGCGTCAAACCAGGAGTGCCGAAAATATGGTTGACGGTTTCTGATGGAACTTAATGAATTCTAATGCCAAGCCAAGCGTTTTCTTTTTTGAGCTTACCGATGGCTCATCGGCGATGTCGAAAGGGAATATCTTAGGCATTGTTCGGTGGGGATAAAGCGAGGAAGATTACAAACGGATCAATTTTGGGGGGAGATAGCCCGGGGATGCGGTGAAAAGGCCTCTAAAATACAAAGGGCGCCATAGAGGCGCCCTTTGCAAAATAGCGTTACCGGTGCCGGTCATTAGAAGTTCAGTTGCAAACCGGCATTCACATACCGGGGCAATCCCACGAACACTTCCGCATCGTCGGCGTCGTGGTCATGATCCCAGGCGTTGAAACGGCTGTTGTCGGTGGCATCCTGGATGTACAGCTCGTCAAACAGATTGAACACATGCAGGAAGAACTGAGGCTGTACCGGCCCGAACTTCATCGGCAGGTTGTACAGCACATGCGCATCCACCACGCTGTAGTTGGGAACTTTCCAGCTCTGCTTCCGATCCTCTGGATCGGTGCGGCTGAAGGGATCCCAGTTAGCATAATGGTTGGCGTAGTGGCGGAAGACCAGTTGCGCTTGCAATCCCTTGACCGGATACACGGTACCCATCAGGGCGATTTGAGTTTGCGGCGCATCCCCGACCTTCAGATCCTTCACGTAATAACTGGCGGTATCCGTTTGCAGTTGGCCACCGACGTAGTTTTTGTATACTCCAACCACATCGTCGGTATAGCGCCAGTTCCCAAAGGAGGCGGCACCGTCAAAGCGGATGAGCCGATTGGGCTGGTAGGCCAGTTCCAATTCCACTCCCTGGTGCAATGCATTCATTCCGGTAATGAACACCAGCCCTTCCGAGCCGTCCGGGTTGGTAACCCCGATGGACCTGGCCCGGTCTTTCCAGAAGGTATGGTAGACGCTGGCCTTGATGTTCATCTGACCTTCCAGTGCGCTGAGGTTGGCACCGGCTTCCAGCGAAGTGAACTTCTCGTTCTTGGGATCGGTGGCTTTTTCACCGGCCCGGTCGCTGATCACGTTGTCGAAAATGGGAACTTTGGAGACATATCCCAGATTGGTGTACAATTGCACATCCGGGTTTACCCGGTAGGCCAGACCGCCTTTTACCTGGAAGCCACTGATCCAGTCGGATTCTACGAACAGTTCGTTGCCGTCATCCGCTTTGCGGAAATGGTTAGTGTGGCTGTATTTAATCCGGGAATATCCGGCCATTCCATAAGCAGAAATGGAACCTTGAGTGTATTCACCCTGGGCAAAAGCACCCAACCAATCCACCGTGTTGGTGAAGAAATAATCGAACTTATCTCCCAGACCCCGGCGTTTCTGCTCCTCGGTAGTCCAGAAGTCAGAATCTTCTCGATAGAAGTAATCACCGCCTAACAGGTCGCGCACTTCCCGGTAGTGTTCGATTTCGGCGGTGCGCCAATCGACGCCGATGACGCCTTCAAAGGACTTGGAGAACTTGTAGTAGGCTTTGGAGATGGCGCCGATGGTCCA
>CAYQGB010000122.1:0-5812 GCA_964416895.1 uncultured Calditrichaceae bacterium | reverse complement strand
CCGCCGCCTCGACCGCCGGAGTAATACAGCACGGTGAACAGATTCATGCGTTCGGAAATCTGGGAAAACCAGTTCAGATTCACCTGGGGTTTGTGATAGAAGTTTTCCCGTTCATTAATGAAGTTGGGATCGTGGCGATCGAACACATCGTTTTCCACCGCCTGCTTCCCTTTGTAGGAAGAACTGACCGGGGCCCAGTTCTGGTTGAATTCCCGACCGGCTTCGTTATACTTGGTGAAGGCTTCCGGATCGTAATCGGAAAGGCTTTCGGCCAGTTTCCGGCTATACACGGCGATGTTCTGCTTATACAGATTCTGACCGTGGCGTTGGGGAGCACCCAGCGCGTAGAATTCCAGGCGGTTCTTGGGGTTGATGTTATACACCGCCCCGAAGTAGTACGCCCAGGCGTCGGTCCAGGTGGCATCCACGATGCCGTCACCGGTTTTGCGCACCACCGCGAAGCTGAAGGCGTACTTATCGTTCAGCAAGCCGGTGTTCAACACCAGGGTGGACTTAATGAAGTTCCCCGCGCCCAATTCCTGCTTGAACACCCCACCGGCCTGTACTGCCGCCGGGTCGGTGATGATGTTCATGGTGCCGCCGATGGAGGGCGTGGCCAGATTCACCGCACTCAATCCCCGCTGAATCTGAATGGAAGAGGTGGCATCGCCCACGCCGTCCCAGTTCGACCAGTACACCCAGCCGTTTTCCATGTCGTTTACCGGTACGCCGTTGATCATAATGGCCACGTTGCGCTGATCAAAGCCGCGCACGTTGATCCGGGCATCCCCGGCGCCGCCGCCCTGAGGCGTGGCATAAACGCTGGGAGTGGTGTTCAACACCATGGGAATATCCTGAGAACCCAGGCGAGCCTGAATCTCCACCTTGCGCACGTTGGTGAAGGCCACCGGAGTTTCCCGTTCAATCGCCCGGTCGGCAACCACGTTGATGGCTTTGGCGCTCAACGCAATTGGAGTGAGCACCACATTAAGGGTCACCGTCTCACCAGCGCCCACGTTTACCTGCTCCTGATATTCCTTGTAGCCGATGTAGCTGATGGTGACGGTGTACTGCCCTTCGGGAACTCCTTCGATAAGGAAGAACCCTTCGTAGTCGGTGGTGGCGCCCATGGCCGTGCCTTCCACCACCACATTGGCGCCGATCAGAGGCTCCTGGGTGTCGGAATCTTTAACAATCCCTCTAATGGTGCCACCAAAGGCTACCGAGGCACTCAGCAGCCCAACCATGAGAACGGTAAGGAAATATCTCATAGCTCCTCCTGTAGAATAGTGGAACGTTAGATGAGTTTGGACTCCTCCGAATTATGACCTCCCTGACCACCCCAGTATGAAACATGCATATTGCCGGCAGTTGACCCTTCGGTTACGTTTCGGTTAATGTCTCCTGTAGCTTTCAACAAGCCTCCAATTGCCTCCAACTTCAAAAATGGCTAAAAGCTACCGAATGAAAATAAATTTTTCAAGAAAATTGAAAAATTGTAACCCACCATACTGTAAGGGGAGATTTGTGGGGGGGGTAGGAGTCCACATGAAGTGTCAGAACACATATTGATAATGCGTCTCACGGAAAACCGCACACAAAGCAGCCTCCTTTATCTTACGCAATACGCAATACGCAATACGCAATACGCAATTTACCGGGCATACCCCCGCATCCAGTACCCGTACTGAGGGTTGGGAAGCAGAAAATATTTGGTACCCCATTCGGGAGCGTTGAGGAAGTGGGAACGATATTGCTCTGGAGGAATATGCTCCGGGTAAGTGGTGACATCCGCCAGTTGGTCGCCGATGAGGGCCACGATCACCCGGGGGCCCAAACCTTCGCAGCGCCCGGTACCGGTGATTACCTCCCGACGGCGTTTCTCTTTACTGTCCTGCTTTCCCCGTTGACAGAGGAGCACATCCCCATCCTGCATCAGCCCCAGGGCCCGGAGGTTGGCTTCCGTGGCTTCGGCCAGATGCTGATTGCGATTGGTGATGAACACGATGTGGGCGAACTTCCCCAGGGAGCGAACGCTGTCCAGAAACGCTCTGGCGCCGGGCACGGCCGGACAGCGCTGTTCTTTTACCCATTCATCCCAGTAATAGGGAAAGGATTTGTTCTCCCGATACAGGATTTCCTGATAGCCGGAGTTATCCAGCACGGTCTCGTCCACATCCAGAATGACCGCCCAGTCTTTTTCTAAATCGGCGGTGCGCGCTTTCACCGCCTGCCAGGCCTGACGATAGGTTTGCACGCAGATGGCGGCATATTCCACCGATTGACGTACCCATTTCAATTCCACCGGATAGGGGCGCTGAGCCTGCTGCCCAAAAGTCGTTCCTGCCAGAAGACAGGCGAATCCCAGTACGATAAACGCACGAACTTTAGCCATAATTACTCCCTGTCAAAATGGGTTTCCATTTTTCCGGTTGCCCGTCGGCGGAACCGGCGTTGAACGATGAGCAACCCGGCCATGACGACCAGGTAAGCTACCAACACATGTTTCTGAGAAAAAATGGTGAACAGATGTTTGCTTACTCCGCTTTCGTATTCCATCTCTGGAAGGTGATACTGTTGCAACAGGGCCAGGGTATCGGCGGAGACTTCGTATCCGGAGTGGCGCAGGGTGTTGGGAAAATATTTTTCCATGATCCGGTGTTCCCGATACACGATGGTGAGCATTTCCCGATAAGCCCGGCTTCCCACCGGATAGGCGGCGGCATCCTGAAGGTAGCGGTCTCGCCGGAACAGGTGTACCCGGGCCTCATGCAGGAAGGGATCCCTGGCCGGAGAGTAGCGATTGAGGAATTTCCAGTATTGCTCGCCGTCGCCCCGCCATTGGCGCAGAATGGCTCCGGCCGCTTTGCCGCGCAAGGAGTCGGCCTGTCGAAGTTCGGCGGGGGACAATCGGGAACGAAAGCGCCCGATCTCGGGATCTTCATACAGATACCCGTACTCTACCATGACCCCGGCCTTTTCCAGGAAGCCCAGGCCGGGGAGATTCCGGGAATACCACTCGATTTTATCCGGGGTATTTACCAGGCACAGGGTCAGAAACGTTGCTCCGGCCATGGTGAGACCGATCAGTCGGCGCAGCCCTTCGGGAGTGATCGTGCGAGCAATAAACCGCGGGGCAAATCCCCCGGCGATACCGATCTGAACCAGTACCACCGCCAGGGCGTTGATCCCGATGTCATCGATTCCCCAGTAGCGGCGAGGGGTTATCCACTGGATGGCTTCATCCAGCATGCCCACCATGCTTCCGGCCAGAACGGCCGCCGGGTAGATGGTCAGGTCGTGGGTGCGGTGGGAGAAGGCCCGGAACAACAGAACACCCAGCACCCCGTATTGCACAAAGTGCATGGCCTCTTCCGGAGCGCGCTGCATCAGCCGCAGGGTGTAGAAGATGAACAGCGCTGCCACCCCGGCAATCCAGAACAACCGCCTTAAAAGCAAGCCCGGCCTCCGGCGAAGCTGGAACATGCCGGAGCGGATCAGAACGACCACGACGGCAATGGTTGCGATTCCCACAATCGCCATCACGGCGTAGCCGAACGCGGATCGGCCCCAGTGGGCGCTCACGTAGCGCTGGATGGCCCGGGCAAAGGGAATGGTCAGAAAAATGAGTACAGACCAGATGACCACCAGAAGCCAGGAGTATACCTCGCTTTTTCCCGGACGGGAACACACCATGGTCAACTCCTTTAACGGCTGTGAGGGGGAACCACCGGGAACAGGGGGCGGCCATCAACGGAGGACGGGGGAGCGATGTTCAGCAGCTTCGCCAGGGTGGGGGCGATGTCCACCGTTCGTACCCGCTGCTCGTGGCGATCCGGGGAAATGCCCGGTCCGCTGAAAATGAGGGGCACATGGGTGTCGTATGCATAAGGCGAACCGTGGCTGGTGGCAATCCGATCCCAGACGATCAGAACATGTGCCTTCAACCGCACCAGGATGTTCGGGCTGCGTTGGGGAAAATAGCTGTGGCGGAAAGCCTCCAGAAACGGGCGGGGGGGAGTATCCCCGGATAGCAGCTCTTCGGGGGTAAACGTATCCTCGATCAGAGGGAGTTCTCGAAGCGCTTCCGCCAGTGCCTTTAACACCCTGGAACGGGGCACGGCCTGCTCCGCCTGTGAAGAGAGCACCACCGCCAGCCCGTTGTTAACGATTTTCAGAAAAGGCTTTTCGGGAAGGTGAAGTTTCGCCGTCACCTCCGCGGCGACGCTATCGATGGCCTTTTGCAGCACTTCTACCGGCACCCGTCGGGCATCAACGCCTCGCTTTTGCAATTCCTCCGGCACCGGCAACGCGCCGTGGTCGCTGCTGAGCACGACCAGATAATTCCCTGCTCCAATACGCCGATCCAGAAAATCCAGAAACTCACCCAGATACCGATCCAGGCGCAGGAGATGATCATACATCTCCCGGCTGTACGGGCCGTACCGATGCCCGATCTTATCCGTGGCGGAGAGGCTGATGCACAACAGATCCGGCGTTTCGTCGGCGCCCAGCGCTTCGGCCTCGATCATCCGCCGGGCAAAGGCCAGGGTATATTGATCGCCGAACGGAGAACAGGCAAATTCGCTGTAAAATTCCGGATGGCGATTTCCCGGAGCATCCCCGAAGGCATGGGGAAAAGTGGTGTGGATACCGTCGGATTCATAGGGGCTGGCGTCCTCCCGCCAGGGGGGCTTCCCGGAAAAATCGGAACTGATCGGTGCCCACTGGGAATCGGCGTAAGTATCCGGCAGGCGGCGGTGGTTGAATTCGGTTACCCAGGCGGGATAGTCCTTGCGGTAGTAGGTAGAGGTGACGAACTCCCCGGTTTTGTAATCGAACCAGTAAGCGCCGTCGGGGTGGTATCCGGCGGGTAGAATGCTCCCTCGATCTTTGATGGAAACCGACATCACTTTGGCGTCGGGATAGGCCTGTTTCAGCCAGTCGCCGAGGGTGGAGCGTTGCAGAAAATGGGGAGAACGGCCTTTGGCGTCAGGTTTTCCCACGATGTTGTGCTCCGGATCGGTGACGCAGCCGATCCATTTTCGGGTATGAGGGTCCCACCAGGCGTTGCCCACAATTCCGTGATGGGAAGGGTGGGTTCCGGTGGCGATGGTGGCATGTCCTGCCGCCGTGACGGTATAGGCGTGATCATGGTGGGCGTTGGTAAAAACCGCTCCCTGATTCAGCAGGCGAGCAAACCCGTGGCGAAAGTTGGGTGCCAGAGAGGACAACTGGGTTTCCTGCAATTGATCGACTACCAGGAGTACCACCATTCGTGGAGGAGAGGCGTACGAAGAAGAACTCCCTGATCCGGCCCGGGTCAGGAAGATAACCGCGCTCAACACCACAATTCCGAGGTATACCATCGATCGCTTCATGGGGGAATTTCCTGTTTGTTTAGGGGTTCAGGTTGTAGGCTATAGGCTGTAGGTTCTGTTTGGAGATAAAAAGTGGTGAAACTTTCTAAACACCTCTGGCTTCTCTGTGGTTCATAACCTGTTCGGACGATGTGCCCCGGGAGAGGGCTGATCGAGTTCCCATCTGGAGGGCAAGAAGATAGGGCAAATTTCGGTTTTATACAAGGCGAGAACGTATTGTGTGACGCGAGATTAGAGCATTTTCACGGATCACGGGGCTAAAGCGATGATGTTGAGTTTTTTGCTACTCCTCGTGATGCGGAATGGATGAAATGTGACTTTGCAACTATTCAGCAAAGCCAATAACTGCCTGTCACACTGATTCCGCCCCGGCGGAATCAGTATGACCCGCCAAAAGTTTTACTCCTTCAAGAGGAAACCGGCAAAAAGCA
>CAYQGB010000121.1:3018-11213 GCA_964416895.1 uncultured Calditrichaceae bacterium | reverse complement strand
GGAGGCGGAAAAACTGTGTTCTGAAACCCTACAAGCAATTATGAAACGGGGTACTTAGCCCCACACGTTACAGGGCCGTCTCGTAAATACGGTACTTCTTGTGAATCCGGGCGCCCAGCAATCGGGCGGCCTTGTTCATCAAATCGTTATCTTCCAGCACCCAGGACATCTCCGCCCGGTGGAATCCTGCCCTGGGAGCCCGCTGAATAATCTCCCGATAAAACAGAGAACCAAACCCTAACGGTTGATACTCCCGCTTAATGCCCAGGGTAATCACCCGGATGCTCTGGATCTTGCTTTTGTTGAGCAAAAAGGTAAAAATCCCGAAGGGGAACAGCCGCCCATTGCGAATTTTGATAAACACCTCGTTGTAATTGGGCAGGGCCAGCAGAAATCCCACCGGTTCCCCTTTATACTCTCCGATTAACCCCAGTTCCGGGTGCAAAATCTGCTTGAAGTCGTTGGCCACAAAATCGAATTCCTCCCGGGTCATGGGCACAAATCCCCAGTTGGGCGCCCAGGCGTTGTTGTAGATGTCCCGCACAACTTCCAGTTCTTCATCGAACTTTTTCAAATTGATGGTGCGGAGCTTCAGCGGGTGTTTCTTTTCCAGCGCCTGGCATACCCGATCCAGCTTGGGATTGACCTTGAGAATGTCGGTATCCAGATAGTAAGCGTACAGGTCTTTGGCTTTGGCATACCCCAGCGCTTCCATGATTTCAATGTAATACGGCGGGTTGTGGGTCATCATGAAGAAAGGGGGAGAGTCGAATCCCTCGATGAGAAAGGCCACCTCATCGTTGGTGCTGGGGTTCATGGGGCCGAGCATCCGGTCGCAGCCTCTCTCCCGCAACCACGCTTTGACCGTATCCAGCAGCGCCCGAAACACCTCCCGGTCGTTGACGGCTTCCAAAAATCCGAAAAAACCGGCTTTGTCGTTATAATAGCGGTTGTGAGAAAGATTCTGAATGGCGGCAATACGCCCCACCACCTCGCCGTTGCGGTAGGCCAGATAAAACTGGTGGGGATTGGAACGGAAGAAAGGATTTTTGGAAGCGTCGAGAAACTTTTTGCGCTCCATCAGCAGGGGCGGCACCCAGTTGGGATCGTCGGCATAAATCTTCCAGGGGAATTTGATGAACTGCATCAGTTCTCTTCGGGAATGGATGGGGCGAACTTCAATTGAAGTGCTCATAAGCCTCTCTCCTTATGGTCTCTGATAAACCGGCCGCAAAAAACCCGATGGGAATTCTCAAAAAAACAACCCCGGCGAATCGGCGGGGAAATTCCCTGGGATGCCGCCGATATTGCCGGGGAAACATTCACCAAAACGGTCTTCTTGCCACCCGGTTGGTCACCATCGGAAACCGCGATCAGATGATTCCCATCCGCTTGCCGATCTTCTTGAAGGTATCCAGCACCTGATCCAGGTCCTTATCCGTATGGGTGGCCATATAGCTGGTGCGCAGCAGGGATCGATCCGGCGGCACCGCCGGCGGAACCACCGCATTGGTGTAAATGCCGGCATCAAACAGAGCTTTCCAGAATTCGAAGGTCTTGTCGTAATCGCGCACCAGAATGGGCACGATGGGCGTCTCCGAGTGGCCGATGTCAAACCCCAGGGCCTTGAATTCTTCCCGCATCTTCCGACCGATCTGCTGCAGTCGCCGCACGATTTCCGGTTCTTTCTCGATGATGTCCAGAGCGGTGAGTACGGCCACGGTGTTTGCCGGGGGAATGGCGGCGCTGAAAATCATCGGGCGGGCAAAGTGCTGGATGTAGTCGATCACCTCTTTTTTGCCGGCCACAAAGCCCCCCAGAGAGGCAAACGATTTGCTGAAGGTGCACATCACCAGATCGGTCTCATCGAACAGGCCGTAATGCTCCATGGTGCCCCGACCGGTATCTCCCACCACGCCGATCCCATGGGCATCATCCAGATACACCCGGGCGTTGTGCTTCCGGGCGATTTCGATCAGCCGGGGGAGCTTGACAATGTCCCCCTCCATGCTGAACACCCCATCGGTGATGATCAACTTGGGGCGGTCGGGATCCGCGTCGGAGATCACCCGCTCCAGGTCATCCATGTCGTTGTGATGGTACCGCTTGATGGCCACCTGGCGGTTCAAGGTGGTTCCTAACAGAATGCCATCAAAAATACTGGAATGGTTGGTACGGTCGGTAAAGATAACCGCCCGGCTGTCAATGACCGTGGAGATGGCCCCCATGTTGGTCTGGTAGCCGGTGCTCATCACGATGGCCGCTTCCTTATGCACAAATTTGGCCAGCCGCTGCTCCAGTTCCACGTGTAGTTCCAGAGTACCGTTCAAAAAGCGCGATCCCGAACAACTGGTGCCGAATTTTTCAATCGCTTTGGTGGCCGCTTCCACCACCCGGGGATCTTTGGTCAATCCCAGGTAGTTGTTGGAACCGATCATAATCACTTCCCGCCCGTTCATCTTTACCCGGGGGCCGTGATTCTCTTCAATGGGCACGAAGTACGGGTAAATCCCCCGCTCCTTGTACTCCTGTGCCTTGGTAAAATCCCAACATTTTTGGAAGATATCCAACGTTCCTTTCCTCCGCTATGGTTCTACCGATCTTAAAAAGGCGATAAGATACAAAAAACCGCCCATTTTATCAAAAACAAATTTGTAACCAATTTCTTTTTGTTGGGGAAAGGCACGGGGGAAAGATTCAGCACCGGACCCTTCCCCCCGGAGCGGGATTTACCGCTTCTGGTTTAACCGCCAGGTAGGTCGGGAACCTGTCGATCCCTTTCGCCGATTCTCCCGATCCATCGGGAGAATCGATCCGATTCGGTCTCCATCACCTCGATATCCATCCAATGGCAGGATCGTCAAGGTTCTCACATCTCAGGCGAGGCACATCGGGTATCTATCCCATCAACATCTTCAGCAGGTCCCGGGTAGCGCTTCCCCGGCCCATGGTATAGATGTGCAGACCGGGCACCTTGTAGTCGATGAGCTGGCGGCACAATTCGGCGGTTTTCTCCAGGCCCACTTTGCGGATTTGCTCCCGTGTGCGGGCATTTTCCATGGCCTCGACTATGGGATAGGGAATATTGACATGAAAGTAACGGGGGATAAAAGAGAGTTGCTCTAAGGTGGTCAGGGGTTTGATTCCCGGAATGATGGGAACGGTAATGCCGATTTCTCGGGCGCGCTCCACGAAATTCTTGTACACCTGAAAATCGAAAAACATCTGGGTGATGATGTAATGGGCGCCCTGATCTACTTTGTGTTTCAGGTTTTGGAGGTCTTTTTCAAAATTGGGGGCCTCGAAGTGCTTTTCTGGATACCCGGCCACTCCAATACAAAAATTGGTGGGATGGGCATCTTCCAGGTCTTCCAGATAAATCCCCTTGTTCATGTTGCTGATCTGCTTCACCAGTTCACTGGCGTATCGGTGCCCATCTTTATGGGGAATAAAATGGCGTTCTCCCACCGCGGGATCTCCCCGCAGGGCCAGGATGTTTTCAATGCCCAGATAATGCAGGTCGATCAGGGCGTCTTCCGTTTCGTACTTCGAGAATCCGGCGCAGATAAAGTGGGGCACGGTCTCGATGTTGTATCGATTGGCGATCGAGGCGCAAATCCCCACCGTTCCCGGTTTTTTCCGCTTGGGAATTCGATAGATCACCCCGTTAATCTCTTCATACACCACGTGCGCCTGATGGTAGGTAACGTTGATGAAGGAAGGCTTGAAAGGCATCAAGACATCCATGGTCCGATACAACTCTTCGATGCTCTGCCCCTTGTTCGGTGGGGTCAGTTCTAAGGAAATTAGCGGCTTCTTGGCGTTCTTAATCGCATCAATCACATGCATTGTTCATCTCTCTCTAAGGCTTCATTCAAGTTGATATTTGCAGTTGGGAATTATGGGGTTTGGGTCCGGTTTTCGGCCAGCACTTCCCGCACCACGAATCCCGAGGGGCTTACCAGAATGCGGAACCTTCTTTGTTCTTCACTGTTTTGATACACCGCCGTTCCATATACGGTGCTGACAAAGGGAAGTCGGGAACCGAAATCATACAAATAGCGCCACACCGGATGGTTTTCGTTTTGCACCAACGTGTAGATGGTGGCCGGCCGGTTGATCTCATCTTCAGTACGCAAATAACGCCCCCTTATTCGAGTAAACCGATACCGACTTTGAAATCCCAGCAGGGTTAGCCAGTCGTCCCATTTGAGAATGTCCCCCTCCAGCATCCACTGATCGCCACGAATTAAAAACACATTGGTAATTTGTCTATTGTCGGCCAGGAATTGGGTCAGTTCCAGCCGAAAGGTTTGAGGCTGATCCGTGGGAAGCACCTGCACTTCCGCTACCGGCTTTTCCAGGGTAAACGCCTGATACGCCTGCAAGAAGAATCCGATGGACAGGATCATTCCCCAGAAGGTAGTCCACAACAGAATTCCCAGCAGATGGATAATGCTGCGCATCAATCCCGGTCGGCGCAAGCGCTGCTCCGGCGAAAGGTTTTTCCGCCGGGGCCATCGCCGAACCAGAAACACGCTTAATAAGACCACCCCAATACATATCCCCAACCCACCGGCATAGATAAGGAGTGTGGGGTTCATAAATGAAGACGCTTCCTCTCGTTCCGGTATATCTGCGGTGATCGGTATCGGACGGCGCGGTACCGCCCCGATTTCAACACACGGCCTCTTGCCACGGTGGAGATGCCAAAGAGCCTGTGCACGCTCAGATAAGTTAAGAAGTTAATCCCCTCTTCCGACGCAGGAATTGACCCAAATTAAAAATCACCCGGATTCCTTTTTGAAATCCCCATCGGGAACCTCTTTCACTTCTTCCCGGCGCCGGGTGCTTTTTTCATACACCAGGTTGCTTTCGGCCACATGTTTGAAGCGGAGGGGGCTTTTTTCATCCTGGATTTGATAGAACAGGTCATTCTCCACCAGGTAGCGAAACCGCTTTTCGAATTCATCCACGGAAATGCCGCAGGTGGCGGCAAATTTGGCCAGTTCATGGGGATCTTCAAAATCCCGTCGATTCAGGCGCAGCATGTATCGCCGGGCGATCAAATAAGATTCGGAGGAAATATCCACCATGCGCACCCGGGTCCGTCCGGTGGCCGGATCCAGAATGTCTTTGAAATACAGAGGCACGAAATGCCCCTCCTGGATGGAAACCATGGCGCCGGTACCGCCTTCCAGAATAAACTGGGCCGCGCAGAAGCCCAGATCCCGGGTGTATTCCATATCGAAGGGGATGGGATCGGCGCAGCGCAGTTCATAGCCGATGTTTTTGGGTACGATGGTAATTTTGATGCCGAATTCCTGAAGCCGCTCCTGCACATGCCGCTTCAGAATTTCGCCGAAATTCACCTCTGCCAGACGAATGTTATCATGGGCGTCTCGCTCCACGTTCATCAGGGCTTCCATGTCCCGGGGGTCCATTCGCTCCACCAGCCCTTCGGCCAGCACCGCCACCCCATCGGAACGATTGTAACTCAGCCGTTTGATGATGGCCCCTACCAGAATATCCACCACGTGGGAGAGACGAATCTGCTCTTCGGGGAACTCCTCCGGAATGAGGGTAAGGGTGGCTCCGGCAGCCCGACCGATCCCCAGCGCCAGATGCCCGGCCTTGCGCCCCATGGAGATCACAAAATACCATCGGGAGGTGGTCTGAGCATCCACCATCAGGTTCTTTACCAGCTCCACACCGATATGCCGGGCGGTTTGATAGCCGAAGGTGGGAATGCCGTGGGGAAGATCCAGATCATTGTCGATGGTTTTGGGAACGTGCACCACCCGGATGCGCCCTTTGGCCTCTTCTTCCACCCGCATGGCCGTGTATGCGGTATCGTCGCCGCCGATGGTAATCAGCTTGTCCACGTTCAGGCGCAGCAAAGAGGTGATCGTATTCTCCAGATGCTTCTTGTTTTTGGTGGGATTGTCCCGGGCAATCCCGATGTACGAACCGCCCCGAAAGTGAATTCGGCTCACGTTCTCTATGCTCAGGGGTTTAATATGCGAAACATCGCCCTGCATGATCCATTTAAAGCCATCGCGAATGCCGATGACTTCCACACCTTCCAGGGCTGCCCGGATTGTGGCCGCCCCAATAACACTGTTGATCCCCGGAGCCGGCCCACCTCCTACCACAATCGCCAATCGTTTTGGTGCTCGCGTGACCATCGCTTAAATCTCCTGAATAAGGTTATGTTTCGGTTATAAAATGCCTCTACCGTCCATCGTTGATCGCAGCCAGACGTCCGAAACGTTATAACGGTTGAAAAGCTTGCAAATTTAGTGTCTCAGGCCGGAAAATTCAACTGGAAAGGGGGAGAATTTTGGAGGATGGGGAATTCTATGGTGCTTAAAGAAAAGATTCTGGCGTAAATCTGCACTATCACATTACATCTGAGAATTTCCAGAAGTCCTTCAACAGTCGGCGCTAATCGGGGTGAAACGCCAGGAGATGTATTGCACAGCGCCTGTTGCGTAATGAATCGGGCTACGCAATACGCAATACGAAATACGCATTCTGCGGTCTTTCCCGCATAATTTTGAACTATGGAAGTGGTGGGAGGGAAACGATGCCTTTCACAACAGCACCCCGGCATAGCGTTTCACCAGGTTTGCCAGGGCAGTAAACTTGTCCTGTTCCAGAGGAAGGACATCGGAATAGATGAGGTGATAACGCCGCAGATCATACAGATAGCAATAAGGGGTCAGGTTCTCTTTCTCCCAGTTTAAACGCCGAAAATCCCTTTCTTTGATAAAGGGAAGCTTCAATCCCAGAGAATTATACACCGCCCAGAAGGCATCGGTATCGGTACTGGATATAGCCACCAGGGCATTGACCTGTTTCGCTTCCAGTTCATCCTGCAACGCCTGCGCTTGCAATAACGTTTGCAAACAACCGTAACAGTCTTTGGGAGTTACATGAATCAGCAATATGTATTCGTAATCTTCCAGATTATAAGCTTGAACCAGTTCCTGCACCCGCTTCTGTTCCGTGGGCCACCAGTTCAGGGTAAGTTTCGCCAACATCACGGCCAGCACCGCCAGCAACAGCAATCCGCCATACCGCCAAATGTGTTTCCAGAAGGAGGTTTTATCGGTTTCGGTCGGAGGTAATTTTTCCGTTACTTGCGTCATGTGCAAACTCCTCAATGTCAATGAACAATTCCATGACGATAAAGATCGCACTTATTCGGTCAGTGCTGCCGCCTGCGAAGTATCAGGGGGTCCCACCACGATCTGGTATACCTCGACAACCCGGTGATCCGGCTCATCGCTTGCCAGAATATAGAGCTTTCCCTGTTCGGTACAATAAAGCGGTTCTCCGGTTAAGTGTTCATCTTCCGGGGCAATATTTTCTCCCGCTGTAGTTAACACCCGATAGTAATATTTCCGAAGAGGTTTCACAGAAAAGTTAACCACCTCTTTCTCTTTCATCTTCGATTTTTGCGGAACACTGTTGTAATATGCATAAAACAGATAGCGTTTGCGAAATGTGTACAACCAGGCTGAACCGCTGTATTTATTATATATTTCTCGGATCCGAACTATAGAAGCTTTGCGGGGAACTTTTTCCGATATTTGTTTGAAGTTGCGGGTCTCGATTCGGAAAGCGGCCACCAAATTCCCTTGAAGATCGTACTTGTATACTTCGGGTAATACGGGAAAATTCACATAAATATAAGGGGGCTGGAATACCCAACGGACAAACACCATATTCAGCAAATTGAGTTTTTCATAGATGGGCGGATAATCCAGGCGAAGAGAAGTGGTGGGTTGAAAATGTTCATCCAGGAAATGGATATAATGAACGTTTCGATAAGGATCATTATCCCTGCGTTCATAGATAGTAACAATTTTTATACTATCCCGGAAGAAGGCATGCCCGGTAGAAGGGTAACCTTTGGTATAATGAATTTCATCCAGATACTGAAGCGATGAATCATAGACGATGGTAGCAAATTTGGCAACATCAAAAACATAAATTCTACCATGTTCATCAGTAGTGACGGCAAAAGGACGCATGTATTCTCCGGGCCCCCGGCCTCGCTTACCCACAATCCCCAGAAATTTTCCCTGCGAATCATATTTGAGGACATAAAAATTTCCTCGATCAGAAATAAAAATATTTCCCCGCTCATCTACATGATTTACATAGGGAGATACATATCCAATTTG
>CAYQGB010000121.1:0-2918 GCA_964416895.1 uncultured Calditrichaceae bacterium | reverse complement strand
GCATACAGAAACACCAGCAGGATAATGGATTTCACCCACTTCATGGACAATCTCCTTTCTTCTCTTACGTTACACGGATTACCCGCTTTCATTATCAAGTGTGTCGCAAATTCGATGTGCGAACAACTCCTCTTCACCCTACTCCGGCTAACCAAACCAATCAAACCACCAGAATAACGCGATGACCCCAAAGCAGCGGGTTTCCGGAGCAAAAATCTCTGTGTTCAAAGAAACCGTTCCCCTCCACACAGAGGCACCTCCCCTTCCCATCTGCCCGGGGTTGCCGAACTTCGGTTGGGGCAGAAACACCCGCTTCCGGGCGATCCACTGCCGTATCCGGTCTAAGCAGAGGAATTGAAAGCCATTCCTCCATTTCCAGCACCGAATACGGGAAAAACCTGTTAATAGAGAGACCATTACCCTCGGCAATAGTTAAATGACGCCGAAAAAAGATGCATCAAGACACTTTGATGCGCCTTCATGGCACAATTTGCCGGCTACTGATGGCGAAATCACTTCCCTGGTGAGTAGATTCCCGGTGGGTACTAAAAGAAGTAGTGGCTAAGGGGTTCCCACACCTTGACCTCCGTTGCAAAGGGTGAATATCCCTTGCGAATCCCTTCTCCTATTTTTTCCCTCAAAACCAATATACCGATTTATTAAAAAAAGTCAAGGGGAAATTGATCATTTTGAATAAATAAATACAGAAAAGCGGAATTTATTTCATTCCATGTTCACAAGGGAGGACTCTCCTGAAAGAGAGGAAAGCATTCCGGCAGGAACAGGGAAGATGCAATTATGGGAAGCTCACCGGGAAAAACCGAACCCGTTCTCTGAAGCCCTCGCTTTCCGCCGATAGAAATTGGTGTTAGGCAAGTATCGCCCACACCGCTCGTTATGGGATCATCTGACCAGCAAAATTTTGCGGGCGTCCAGGTGGCTACCGACCCGTAAAACCACCACATACACTCCCGACGCATGGCCGGCCCCACTCCACACCACCGCATCAATCCCGGCGGGCTGAAAGCCTTTCCTCAGCAGGGCCACTTTTTGCCCCAGGGGACTGTACAGCGCCAGCTCTATCTCGGCGGACTCAGGGAGGCTAAATCGAATGGTAGTGAAGAGGTTGAAGGGATTGGGATAGTTGGGTAGCAAGACCGGTCGATCGGGAATTTCAGTTTCTCCTTGCGACAACAACAAAGAGGCTCGAAAGGCATTGATGATGCCATATCCCATCAGGCCGTCGGGTTGATCTGCATTGCTGGCGGTGGCCTTTAATGCTTCCATAATATCCATGTTGGTGGCGGTGGGATTCTGTTCCAGCAACAGGGCGGCGGCTCCGGCCACCAGGGGGCAGGAAAGCGAAGTGCCGCTCAACCGCACATACCCATTGGGATTGACCGCGCTGGCGCACACCACCGCCCGCCCCATGGCCATCACATCCGGTTTGATACGTCCATCGACGGTGGGGCCGGTGGAGCTGAAACCGGCCCGATTGCCGGTGCTATCCACCGCCCCCACGGCCAGCACGCTATCGCCATCCGCCGGGCCGATGAGGGTATTCCGCCCCGGTGGCGCCGCTCCCCCGTTTCCGGCGGAGTTAACCACCAGAATCCCCCGGCCGGCAGCAATGTCCGCCGCCCGGGTCACCAGGGTGGTGTTGCCGTCCATGTCTTCCCAGGAGTAGTTGAACTCCCCGTGGGTAAAGCCATCCAGATACCCCAGGGAACTGCTGATGATGTCGGCGCCCAGGCTATCGGCCCACTCGGCACCGGCCACCCAGTTATCCTCTTCCACGTGCCGCTCGTAATCCACGCCCATAGAATCGGTAATCTCAGTTCTCGCCAGCAGGAAAGTGGCCCCATAGGCCGGGCCGATAAGCTTACCGGGGGCAAAACCGGCCAGGGCCGAAAGCGTCCAGGTGCCGTGGTTGCCGTTGCCCAGTTGCCCCGGCTCATCGGAAACGTTGTCATCGTGATTGGCAAAATCCCGGGTGGCCAGAATGTTCAGGTGGGAAAGCGCCTCGTGGTTCAGGTTGTTAAATCCGGCATCCAGCATGCAGATGATCACCCCTTTGCCGCTCAATCCGCGCTCGTGCAACAGGGGCACGTTGATGAGGCTGTTCTGGGTAAACGAAATCCCATAATCCAGAAGGGAGGTTCGGGAGAGTTTTCCCGGTTGATGTTCCGACACCGGTTTCGGGCGGGGGCGGTCAATCCGGTACCGGTGCACCAGATCAATTCGGCGCACAAACGGCAGCCTCCCCACCTGTCGGAGTTGCGCCGGGGTGGCCTCCACCGAAACCGCATTCAGCCAGCGGGATTTGTGCCGCACCCGGATCACCCGGCGGCGCACCTGTTGCACATACGGAGGGTGCACCGGCAGGTCGTACATATCCACCAGGGGGGCGCCCTTGCGATTGCGTTTCCGCCGTTGATACGCATGGGGAGATAGCCCCTCCTGAGCCGCGGCCAGCTTTGCCGGGATCTCATCCCCTTTGTCGGTAAAAAACACCCAGGCAACAATCGGCGCCTCCGGTTCCGCCCGGGCGATTGCCTGGAAGGCTGCGGCGGTAAATTTATCCGCCGAAGACGATTGCGCCTCCGCAACCGTGGAAAGCAAGCCCAATATCCCGTACCCTAAAAGCAGCAGAATCCCGCGCAGTTGTGTCATGGCCGTCAACCCTTAACTGAACATCCGTTTCCGTTTTTCCCGGCAAATAAATGCAGAAGGCTCCACCGGGAGGCCTTTTTCCAAATTTAAAGGGTAAAGATGAAAGATTAAAGATGAAACAACATCATTAATTATAAAAGACTTAAGGGACGATCGAAAGACGATCTTTAAGCCTTATTGAGTATAAACCCGATTTGGCGAACAAACCCTACCCCTGAGACAGAATAACCATCAGCCCGGTTTTT
>CAYQGB010000120.1:0-11338 GCA_964416895.1 uncultured Calditrichaceae bacterium | reverse complement strand
TTATCCCCGGTGAGCGTAATTTAGGGGCGTCTAAAGTTTTCCCCTTTTTATGTGACTTTAGTCAACAGGGAAAGAGGGGGTTATTTCTAATTTACTCGCCGTTTTCGACAAGACCACTTTACTTCGAGAGACCTTTGAGATGCATGATGGGTGCGGGGTGGAGATGCTTGTTCTCAGAATTTTGTGGGAACGAGAAGGGCGTTTATGCCCAATTCCCGTGAAGAATCCGGCAGCGATTCGATGACTCAAGAAGGAGCTTGGAATGTACAAGGAGGTTAAGGAACACGTCGAACCAACCAAGAGGAACGGAAAGGTGTACGACGTTCTAATTGTAGAAGACAATCCGGAACAGGCGAATCTCACCAAGCTATTGGTAGAGGAGTATGGATTTAAAGCCCATTTCGTCACCAATAGCCGGGAAGCCCTCCAGACCATCATGACCCATAAACCGGCGGTGGTAATTCTGGATTTGATGATGCCGGAGATTGATGGCCTCCGATTGTGCAAACAGATCAAGAGTTCGCCTAACATAAAAACCACACGAGTGATTATTTATTCGGGGAAGATGTACGAGTCGGATCGCCGCAAGGCCATGGACCTGGGCGCAGACGCTTTTTTTATCAAGCCCACCCGGGCGAATACATTGATCTCTAAGATTCGGGAGTTGCTCCAACCTTTCCAAAATGGATCCTATAAAAATTAAATTTTGGGGCGTTCGAGGCTCAATCCCCACTCCCGGCCCCAGAACCTTGTATTATGGTGGAAATACCTCCTGTGTGGAGATCCTTTTCCCCGGGATTCCCCGATTTATTCTGGATGCCGGATCGGGGATTCGTGAATTGGGCAAGGAGTTAATGCAATCCTCTGAACCGGTTAAAGCCTACATTTTTCTCAGCCATTTTCACTGGGATCATATCCAGGGACTTCCGTTTTTCCGACCCGCCTTTAAACCGGGCAATCACTTCATCATTTACGGTTGCGATGAACCCAGCGTGGATTTGACCAAGATTATCTCCATGCAAATGGATGCTATCTACTTCCCCGTAGCGGTGGAAGACATGCGGGCGAAGATCGAATTTCGCACCATCCTGGAGGGACGCTATGAAGTGGAAGGCATTACCGTGGAGACCAAATTTATGAACCACCCCGGATACACGTTCGGGTTCCGTTTTACCTATCAGGGCAAATCTATCGTCTATATCTGTGACAATGAACCTTTTTTCCAGAAAATCCATGCCCCGGAAAATGGTCGGCAGGGGTATCTGGGAACCCTTGAGGATCGGTTCGAGAATTTTGTGGATGATAAAGAGGAGAGCCTGATTCGGTTTATTGCCAACAGCGATGTGTTCATCCACGATACCCAATATCTACCGGAGGAGTACGAAGAGAAAGTGACCTGGGGGCACTCTCCCTACACCTACACGGTGGATCTGGCGGTTAAAGGGAGGGTAAAACATCTGATCCTGTTTCATCACGACCCGGACCACGATGACGAGACGGTGGCAAGAATTGGGGAGCTAAGCCGCCAGCGCCTTCGGGATTATGACTACGCGATTCGTTGCGATCCTGCTCAGGAGGGAGCGGTGATCGAGCTGTAAGCCTGATGAGGGTCGGGCAGCTTTATCCGGATGGCTTTGAAAAAAATAAGGGCAGGCATGCTGCGGTATTGGCCTTCAGGAAGAGGGCCAAAGGGAAGCGGCATCGCCTGCCCTTTTTTATGGCAAAGGTGTATCGCTCAGGAAAGCGCCTGAGAAAGATCCTCGATCAAATCTTCTGCTGCTTCAATACCCACCGACATTCGTACCAGCCCCTGGGTAATTCCCAGTGCGTCTCGCTCCCGGGGAGGCATGCCCGCGTGGGAGGTAGTGGCCGGGCGGGTCAGCAGGGTTTCCACACCGCCCAGGCTGGGAGCAATTATCGGAATCGTGGTGCGGTTCATAAATTTTTCGGCGGCTTCGGCTCCGCCGTGTAATTCAAAGCTGAGCATCCCGCCAAAGCCGTCGAAGAGTTCCCGGGCCAGGTGATGTCCCGGATGGGTGCTCAGGCCGGGATAATTCACCCGGGCAATCCGGGGATGGGATTCCAGAAATTGGGCGATTTTCATGGCGTTCTCGTTCTGCCGGCGTACCCGCAAGGCCAGCGTTTTTAGCCCTCGATGGAGTAGAAAGCATGCATGAGGATCCAGCGAGCCGCCCAGGTGATTGAGCCGATGGGTGATGCGCTGGATGAGATCCTTTCTGCCAATGACCGCTCCGGCCACGATGTCGGAATGGCCGTTAAGATACTTGGTGCAACTGTGAAGGGAAAGATCGAATCCCCGCTCGAGAGGCCGGAAATTAACGGGGCTGGCGAAGGTATTATCAATGACCGATGTCAAATTGTTGGCTCTGGCAAAATTAACGATCGCCTTAAGATCGGCCACCTGCAGCAGGGGATTGGTCATGGTTTCCACATAGATAAGCCGGGTGTTGGGCCGAAGCCGGGCTTCCCAGGAGGCGGGATCGTTGCCGTCGATGAAATCAAAGGTAATCCCCAAAGGGGGCAAATCCTCCTGCACCAGATTGTAGGTGCCTCCGTAGAGGGTATTCTGAAACAGGGCATGATCGCCGCTTTTCAGAAGGGTGAGCAGGGTAGTGGAGATGGCGGCCATTCCGCTGGCGGTGACCAATGCCGCCTCTCCGTTTTCCAGAGCGGCCAATTTTTGGTGCAAAGCCAGATGGTTAGGGGTGTTGTTCAGACGAATGTACTTTAGATCGTGATAGTCGGTTTCCCCGGCGTACTCAAAATTGGCCGACTGAAAGATGGGCATGGACACCGCTCCCCCGATTCGAGGAGACGGCTCACCGGCGTGGATCAACGCTGTATCCAGAGCGTGCCTGGAGGGCTTCTTCATGGGAATCTCCTTAATGATTAGAGTGGAAAACTTTTCGGATTATCCGTCGTTAAAGATTATGACCTTTCAGATTTGCTCATGACATGCCTCCTCCAAATGGAACCGCCCTCATCAACGGAGGGCGGTTCTCTTTTTAGAGAAAGGATTGTGTTGTCGAAAAGAAAGATTCGGTGGAGGGAACCAGAACGCCGGGCCGGGAGATACACGGGGCCGTGTTTCATAGCAGGGAGAGATTGTTGCAGGGAGTTCGGTTGCGGCGGAATTCCAGCATTGCCTCAACAGCCTGTTCCCGACTTCCATAGATACCGATACATACGTAATCCACGGGCATACCGGTACGCATCGCCTGGATGTTTCGCTGAACCATTTCTGCTGCCCGCCCGATATGAAACGATTCCCGGGAGTAGGAATATTCGATCGTCCACGTGCTGTAGGGATTCATCCAAATTTCCTCCATCGTTTTAAGGGTGGAAGATAGTTGCCGCCGATTCATCCCCGCCTCCCTGTGTGGTGTTTTCAAGGGATTTTTCTGGGTAAAGCAATATATCAAAATTCAAGGCAACCTTCAAGGCGATCTCACGTTTTCATGGTTATCCTCTTCACTCTACTCACGGTGCCCCGGAATCGTGTTCGGGAGAACTCGATTTCGGGGCATTTTTTTGAGGGTTCAGAGGGAGAGGCCCACGCCCATGAATCCGGAGGAGGAAAGGGAGAGGAGAGATCAAAGATGTAAGGATGAAAGTAGAATGGCCGCGTTGGGTGCGGCCAGATGATTCGGTTTAGCGTTTGATCAGGATGATAACTTTTTTGAGTTCAACGAGCACTTCCCGGCGGGGACTGAGGGCCTGAAACAGGCAGATGTAAGCCCCGATCCGGGCAATGTTTCCCCCATCGTCTTTGCCATCCCACACAAATTGCCCCGATTGGGCTACCGGCTCCCCGTTGGCCAGGTGGCGAATTTTCCTCCCCCGAATATCAAAGATGCGAAGGTTGACCGCAGCGGTTTCTACCGGCAATTGGTACCGGATGACCGTAAAATCTTCCACGCCGTCACCGTCAGGAGAAAAGGGGTTGGGAGCAATATGGAGTTCTCCGGCGGCAGGCAGACTTTCCACATACACCGAATTCTGCCTGCCGGGAGTGCTCCCGGCCACCGAAGCCGCCCAGCTCGTGGATAGCTGACCCTCCAGATCCGGGCGAATTTTTTCCAGAGAGGTGCCGGGATCGGTTTCCCGACCGTACCACTCGCTGGTGTAAGGCACCCGATCGTAGGTGATCCCGGTAGGGCCAAGCAGGCGCAGGTCGTCGAAATCGTTGTTCAGGGTGGGAAAATCGGGGCGGATGATGACCTGCCCCGGCGAGAGGGCGTATTGCAGGATCAGGAGGGAGTCGCCGCCCAATACGGCGTACTCATGGGGCGACAGCCAGCGGTCTTCCCGGCTGATGGAGATGGTGTCCCGGCTGTCGGCAAAGGAGAGCAGGCGTAGATTCACCGGCTCTTCTCCCCGGTTGTACAGTTCCACCCACTCTTCGTAGCCTGTGCGGGGCTGAAACATGATCTCGTTGATGACCACGGGAACTCCCGCAGGATTGTCCACAAATACGGTGGCGACGGCCACGTTGTTGGTGGTGTCTCCATCGCCTTCGATTTGCAAAGCAACACCGGGATGAAGTTCCCCAAAGGGCAAATCGGAAAACTGCCCGCGGAGAATCAGGGAGTCGCCGGGGCTTAACGGATCGGGGTGGGGGAAGTTTTCTACTACTTCCCCGGATTCCGGGCGCCCATTCCGGTTGTGATCGTAGAAAGTCAGCCAATCGAAGCCGGCAATTGTCTCCGTTCCCCGATTGTGAACGGAAGCCTCAAATTCCAGGGTGCCCCCGATGATCGGGGTGGCGGTGAGGATGGAAAGGCGCTCAATGCTCCCGTCAATGGGGCGAGGCGTCACCGAGTTGAGGCTCCCGGGAGTGCCATACAACCGACGACTGTCGGCCCAGTTGGCGCTGTCATTATCCGCGGTGAGGTGAATTTTTTCATCACTGAAGCCGGAAGGATTGCCCAATGAGTAGCGATATTGCTGGACGGTGTCGCCACCGGCGTTGATGAGCATGACCACCTCGGCAGTGCTGTTGGAAAGACCACCACTACCAAAGGTGCTGCTTTCGACGGTCAGCAGAAGGGCTTCCGGAGGAATGAGGGAGTCGTAGGTGGTGGAAGGAACGGTAAAGTAATTGGGATCAAGGATGATGCCGAATTGCCCGGGAAGGAGGGTGAGATCGGCACTGTCCGCCGGGAGGATGGCGTCGGTGGAGGTACCGTCGCCCAGGCGCCATCCGGAGAGGTCTACCGGGACGGCCCCGGCATTGTAAATTTCCACAAACTCATCGGTGGATTCTGAACCTGCGGGATCAAACATGACTTCGGTTAAGATGACCTGAGCATGGAGAAAGGTAGAAAAGAGGACAAGCGGGATGGGAATGAATGGCCGGGAGATCATGGTGAGTTCTCCTGCTTCATGATCGGATTAGCCCGCTTTAGCGGGCTTGGGTTCTTTAGCGCCCTTTAGGGTGCTTTTTAGGAGGAGCCTGCCGCTTTAGCGGTAGGCGGGTGCATAACATCCTGCCCTGTACTATCGTGAAATGGTCACTTGCCTTATCCAGAAAAGGTTAACCGGAAAACCCCGGTTCTTCCCAATACATCACCACACCGTCGTCTTCTTCGCTCCACCGTTCCAGCGTTTCCCGGGTGGTCTGGGCGTCGTGATGCATTTTCTGGTTCTGAGCGTACTGGATAAGATGGGGCAAGTGTTTGGTGGCAAACGACACCACTCCGTAACCGCGATGCCAGTCAAATTCCTGAAGCTGCAACACTTTTGTTGCCCAATAAGAACTGGCACCTTTGAGGTTACCGATAAAGCTTGCCACGGCGATTTTGGGTGGCAGGGAAAATACCACGTGAACATGATCCTCAATACCGCCGATGGCATGCATTATCCCCTGTAAATGAAGCCCTTTTTGCCAGAGATAGCGATACAACTCAGGCTCCACCTCTGGAGTAATCAAGGGCCGGCATTCTTTGCATGCCCACACGGCATGATAATGCAATCGCCAGTAAGCCATGATGCCTCCTTTGTGATAAAGATGCCATAATTGGATATATCGGGCTTCCGGATTGGGTAAGCCCGGTGTGTTCCGTGAGTTTCGGAAGCTTGAGAAATATGAGATAAGATCGGTTGGATGGAATCTTCGCTGCGGGCTAAACCCCGCAGCTCGCACCTGCAAGCCCCCTAAAGCCGGGGGCTACCTCAGCGCCGTGTGCGGCCCTTCTTCTCCCTTCCGCCGTGGGCTAAAACCCCACGGCGGATCCCAAAGCCCGCTCAAGGCGGGCTTACTCCGCCCCTTCTTCTTCCTCCTCCTCAGCAGAAGCTTCCGGAAGCTTATTCTTATCCACTCCCAGAATCGCCTCCCCATCCCAGTTGCGCCACCATTCCAGATTGATCTTCACGCTACCCACGATGGCCTTCATCTTAGCGTGGAGGGGCACGCTTTGGGGATCTTCCGAAAACCAGCCCTTAAAATCCTCTTTCACCCCGGCGATGCCCACGAACTTCATCTTCCCGTCCAGGTAGTAGCCTTTTACCTCCACCCCTTTCACCTTCAGTTCCTGGAGTTCCCGGGTAAAATTGATAAACGTCGATTTCAGTTCATTGAAAGCGAACACCGGCACATCTCCCGGTTGGCCGGTTTTGCAGTATGCCCGGGCGTAATACAACAGAGAAAGCCCGTCCTGCACCTTGACCGGGAGCGACACCAGGGAATCCAGCACGGCCACGGTATCATCGGGAAAGCGTTTTTCGATATGGATGCGAACGAACGAGGAGTCGTAATTCATCTCGTAGGTGGTATACAGCCGGTGATTTCCTTGCTTTTCATCGGCGATAAAATAGTGGGTATACATATTCTCATCGATATAGCTCTCGTAAAAATCATCGATATCCACCAGGGGGACTCCGGAAGCCGATTTAATATGCATCCAGCAGTGGTACACCGGTCGATTCGCGTAGGTGGTCTTTTCCAGCACCTTGAAATGGAGAGTACCCACCTTAATGAACAAATACTTTACCTTGTAGAACAGTTCTTCACCCACCTTCCATTGAAACACCGGTTTAGGAGTGTCCTCTGCCCGGAGGGTTAACCAACCATTCATCAGGATAAAAACCATCATCGTTATCCATCGGACGCGTGCCATAGAGCCACTCCTGTTTCATTGATTGTTCATCCGTTTTCGGGAACTCTTGCCGTGGTGCCGCCACAGGAAATAAAAGAAAATTAATTTAACCGCATGGGGCTATTTGTGCAAGCTTCAAAGTGCTTGAATCTCCCGGTAAAATTTTCTAAATTAATTTTCTAAAACGTGATTTTCATTCATTTTTGTGGATAAAAAAGTTGCTTTTTAGCGCTGCCCACCGATAATACCGGTGGGCTTCTCGTTTCGCTGTAAACTACCTGACGTATAAACAATCGTTTCCTATCGTTCACGTTTTATGAGTAGACATAAAAAAGTGGCAGATTTTGGCTATTCCTCGTAAAACGTGATCCGGGATTCGTAAAAAGAATAAGCTTACGTTTCCCGCATCACGCTTGATAGGCTTAGAAAACAAAAACTCTCGTTTTCAACGAGCATACTTACGATTCAAACTCTTGGGAGAAGTACAATGGCGTATCCATTTCGCGAAATCGAGGAAAAATGGCAACGGTATTGGGAAGCGCACAAGACATTTCGCACCCCTGATCTGCCTGACCCCGGCCGGAGCAAATTCTACGTGCTGGATATGTTTCCCTATCCCAGCGGGGCGGGATTGCATGTGGGGCATCCTGAAGGCTACACTGCCACCGACATCATGGCTCGCTATAAGCGCATGAAGGGGGTGGTGGTGCTCCATCCCATCGGCTGGGATGCCTTCGGCCTGCCGGCGGAGCAATACGCCATTGAAACCGGTACCCATCCCCGGATCACCACCGAGCGCAACATCGAGCGCTTTCGCAAACAGTTGAAGTCCCTGGGATTTTCCTACGATTGGGATCGGGAGATCAACACCACCGATCCTCAGTACTACAAATGGACCCAATGGATTTTCCTGCAACTCTACAAGATGGGGCTGGCCTATCTGGCGGAAGTGCCGGTCAACTGGTGCCCGGCGCTGGGAACCGTGCTGGCCAATGAAGAGGTAATCGACGGCAAGAGTGAACGGGGAGGATACCCGGTGTATCGCCGTCCCATGCGCCAGTGGATGTTGAAAATCACCGCCTATGCCGAGCGGTTGTTAGCGGATCTGGAAGAACTGGACTGGCCGGAGAGCACCAAAGAGATGCAGCGTAACTGGATCGGCCGTTCCGAAGGGGCGGAAATCGAATTCCCCGTGGCCGATATGCCGGGAGAAAAAATCGAAGTATTCACCACCCGCCCGGATACCCTGTTCGGCGCCACCTACATGGTTCTGGCCCCGGAGCATGCGCTGGTGGATAAAGTCACCACACCGGAGCATCGGGAAGCGGTGAACCGTTACAAAGAAGCCGCCGCCCGAAAAAGCGATCTGGAGCGCACCGAATTGCAGCGGGAAAAGACCGGAGTTTTCACCGGCGGATATGCCATTAACCCCGCCACGGGGAAGCGCATCCCCATCTGGATCGCCGACTACGTGCTGATCAGCTACGGCACCGGCGCCATCATGGCCGTGCCCGCCCATGACCAGCGTGACTATGAATTCGCCAAAAAATACCACCTTCCCATCGTTCAGGTCATTTCCGGCGGTTCCATTGAAGAACAGGCTTACGTGGAAGAAGAAGGCACCCTGATCAATTCCTCCGGCGAACGATTCAGCATCGATGGGCTGCCGGTCAAAGAAGCCAAAGAAGCGGTGATTCAGTGGCTGGAGAAAGAGGGCATCGGTCGCCGTAAAGTGAACTACAAGCTGCGGGATTGGCTGTTCAGCCGCCAGCGCTACTGGGGGGAACCCATCCCCATCCTGCACGGCCCCGACGGCAGCATCGTACCCCTGGATGAATCCGAACTGCCTCTGGAACTGCCCGAACTGGAAGACTTCCGCCCCAAAGTGAGCGGAGACGAGCATGCCGAACCGGTGCCGCCCCTGGCCAACGCTCCCGATAGCTGGAAGTATGTGGAGCGCGACGGAGTGATCTACACCCGGGAACTGAACACCATGCCCCAGTGGGCCGGCTCCTGCTGGTACTACCTGCGCTACCTGGATCCCCATAACCCCGACAAACTGGTCGATCCGGAAAAAGAGAAAGCCTGGATGCCCGTGGATCTTTACGTAGGGGGTGCAGAACACTCCGTGCTGCACCTGCTGTATGCCCGCTTCTGGCACAAGGTGCTGTACGATCTGGGAGTGGTATCCACCAAAGAGCCGTTCCAGAAGCTGGTGCATCAGGGGATGATCCTGGGTGAGATGGAGTACACCCTGTTTGTGGATCAGAAAGGCAACCCGGTGTCGGCGGAACTGGTGGAAAAAGACCATACCCATGTGCATACCGGGGAGAAGCTCACCTTCCGGAAACTGAGCGAGGATGAAGTGGAAAAACGGGGGGAATACTTTGTCTGGAAAGAGAATCCCTCCATTCGTGTGGATGCCCGGGCCTATAAGATGAGCAAGAGCCGGGGCAACGTGATCAACCCGGATGATATTGTGCGCCAGTACGGGGCGGATACCCTGCGGCTGTACGAGATGTTCATGGGGCCGCTGGAGCAGATGAAGCCCTGGAGCATGAAGGGCGTGGAAGGGGTGTTCCGGTTCCTGAATCGGGTATGGCGGATGCTGGTAGATGAAGAAACCGGCGCCCTGCTGCCCTGTGTGACCGACGCCGACCCCACTCCGGAGCAGCTGCGCCTGCTACACGGCACCATCAAGAAAGTCACCGAGGACATTGAGAACATGCGCTTCAATACCGCCATCTCGGCCATGATGGTCTTCGTCAACGAAGCGCTGAAATGGGAAATACGCCCCCGCTCGGTGATGGAAACCTTTGTGCTGCTGCTCAGCCCCTTCGCGCCCCATATTGCCGAGGAACTGTGGGAAAAGTTGGGCCATGAACAGACCCTGGCATATGAACCCTGGCCGGAATATGACGAAGCCCTCATTCAGGAAGATACCGTGGAAGTGGTGGTGCAGGTGAACGGGAAACTGCGCTACAAATTGCAGGTGCCCCGGGATCTCCCCCGGGAGGCGCTGGAAAAGCAGGCCCTGGAAAACGAACGCATTTCCACGCTGATCGACGGCAAGCAGGTGGTTAAGGTCATCGTGGTGCCCAACAAACTGGTGAACATCGTGGTGCGGTAAATTCAGGGAAAGGAGGAGGCCATGCCCCTGATTGCTCCATCCACGTATCGCCCCCCGCTGCTGTTTGGCAACGGTCATCTGCAAACCATCTATCCCTCCCTGTTCCGCCGGGTAAACGGGGTGCGCTATCGCCGGGAGCGCATCTACACTCCCGATGACGATTTTCTGGATCTGGATTGGTCCCGGGTGGGTTCAGATAAGCTGGCCATCATCTCCCATGGTCTGGAAGGCAACAGCCACCGGGCCTATGTGCTGGGAATGGTGCGGGCGGTGAATCGCGCCGGGTGGGATGCCCTGGCCTGGAACTACCGGGGATGCAGCGGGGAACCCAATCGTCTATTGCGCTCCTATCATAGCGGGGCCACCGAAGACCTGCATACCGTGGTGGAACATGCGCGATCCCTGAAGTTGTATCGGGAGATTGCCCTGATCGGCTTCAGCCTGGGAGGAAACCTGACCCTGAAATACGGTGGGGAGCGAGGAGAGGACATTCCCCCGGAAGTGACCCGTCTGGTGGCCATCTCCACCCCCTGCGATCTGGCCTCCTCGGCCCGAAAAATGGCCCGCCCGGAGAACCGCATTTATATGATCCGCTTCATGCGCATGCTCCGGGAAAAAATCCGGCAGAAAAAGCAGCTCATGCCGGGATTGATCAGCGATGAAGATTTTGACAAAATCCGCACCTTTGAAGATTTCGATTCCCGGTACACCGCCCCCCTGCACGGTTTTGCCGACGCCGAAGACTACTGGCAAAAGTGCAGCAGCCGGCAGTTTATCCCCGGTATTACCGTTCCCACCTTGCTGATCAACGCCCGGAACGATCCCTTCCTGGCCCCGGAATGCTATCCCATCCCGGAAGCGGAGCAGCATCCCCTCTTCTTTCTGGAAATGCCCGAATCCGGCGGGCACGTGGGATTCATTTCCTTCAATTCCGGGGGAATCTACTGGTCGGAGCGCCGCACGGTGGCGTTTTTGACCGGAGAGCCGTGTACTATCACGTGACATTTGAGAATTATGATAATACAGTATCCGGTGGTCTCCCTTTGGAGTGTTGTTGCTATTGAGAGTATTGTTTTGTCATACTGAGCCT
>CAYQGB010000119.1:3561-11445 GCA_964416895.1 uncultured Calditrichaceae bacterium | reverse complement strand
CAAGTTTGCCCAGGTAAGCATCTTCTCAGAGTTGAATAACCTCAACGATCTGACCATGCACCCGGATTACGGAGCAATTCTGGGATATACTCAGGAAGAACTGGAAACCTGTTTCTCGGATTACATCCACCATATGGCAAAAACCAGAAAACAATCTCCCCAGAAGGTGTTGGAAGGGTTGCGGGAATGGTACAACGGCTACCGCTTTATCGATGAAGAAACTCAGGTGTATAATCCCTTCTCCATCCTGAAGGCACTTGACCAACGCCGATTCGGAGTTTACTGGTTCGAGACGGCCACGCCGGCCTTTCTGGTGAATCTGATCAAAGAGCAGGATTATCCTCTTCTGGAACTGGAATCCCTTCGGATTGCCCCGGCCCAGTTTACCAGTTACGATTTGGATAATCTGGCCTTAGAGCCGTTGCTGTTTCAGACCGGTTACCTGACCATTCACGACTACGACGGGTTGCTGTATACGTTGAGCTACCCCAATCGGGAGGTGAAGATTTCCTTCACCGAGTTTTTATATCATCAATTAGTGTCTATTGAGGAGCGGGGAATCAAGTCGCAGTATCGGCTGCTGGCTACCTATTTGGGAAGGGGGGAGTTAGAAGCGTTTGTCGCCACGGTGAACCGGATACTTTCGGCCATTCCCTACGTGCACATTCAGGGGCAGGATGAGCACTACTATCACACCGTGTTCTATTTGATGCTGACGGCGAGTGGGGTATCGGTGCATACGGAGGTGTTGACCTCCCGGGGGCGGATGGATATGGCCGTAGAAACCAAAGATGCGGTGTATGTGATCGAGTTGAAGTGCAACCAGTCCGCAGCGGAGGCATTGAAACAGATCAAAGAGCGGGGATACCCGGATCGCTATCGCGGCTCCGGGCGGAAGGTGATCCTGCTGGGCATCAACTTTGATACCCATCGCCGGGAAGTGGGCGATTGGAAGACGGAAGCACTCACCTAATGCCCTGTTCAGTGGTTCCGCCAAAACGACAAGCGCCGACACCTGGGTGCCGGCGCTTGCGAGGGGGTGCTGTGAGGTTTGGGGAGTACCTCCTTCATGGCAGTGGCTCCCGGGAGCCACATTTCACACCTATTGAATGATCACAATTTTCCCCCGTTTGAGCACCCGGGATTGCTCATCTTTGACCATATAGATGTATAACCCGCTGGGAAACCGAACTCCTCCATCCACGATATTTATCCGATATTCCACCGGCTGCGCTTGAGAAATCTCCCCATCGTAGATCCGATCCCCGGCCAGAGAATACAGGGCAATCCGATGGGCTTCCGGGGGAAGGTTGAGGAAAATTACCTCCCGGTGCCCCAGGGCAGGCTTGACCGGATTGGGATAAACAATCATTGCATTGGCCGGAGGCGGCACACCGGTGCGACCCCCGCCGGTCTGAAACGTAGAATCGCTCAGGCTCAGCGTGTGCCCGTCTTCATCGGTGATGCGCAGGCGAAAATGATAAGTGGTATCCGAGACCAGGTTTGCCAATCGCACCGTGTGCTCGGTTTGAAATTGGGTCAGGGTGATGGTGGTAATCTGAAAAGGGGTGTACCAGTAGCTCAGGTCTAATTGAGAAGGGATTTCCACCTGCACCTGCACCGTCACCCCGACCTCATCCCCGGGCAGGGGACGGATGACGATATTTTCGATGTCATTGCGCCGCTCTACCACTACCGTTACCACTTTTTCCGCCATCAGCCCCTCGGGGTCGGTCACCCGGAAAAGCATGTTGCTCTCCCCATACCAGTCCGGCAGAGGGGCAATACTCAGTCGCTGCCGCTGGGGATCGTGGGAAAGGATCAGGTTGCCATCCCCTTCAAAGGACCAGGTAAGTTCCCCGGCATTGTTGGTGGAGTCGATAACCAGATTCACCAGATTCAGGGTGATGGTGCTGTCTTCGGCCAGGGTCAGCCGGTTGGGCACCAGCAACCGCGGGGGCGTGTTGTTCTGCACGAACACCAGGGTGACCTGGGCCGTATCCGCGGCCTGCTCCGGATCGTACACCCGGAAGAAACCGGTCTCCGAGGTAGCCCCGGGTTGGGGAACAATGCGAACAATTCGCTGATTGTGATCAAACCATTCGACGGTAAACTGGCCGAATCCCCAGAAATCCCAGTCCAATTGTTCCACCGGATGATCCACATCCGAGGCGTACAGGGTCAGGTCAAACAGGTTGTTGCTGGCAGGACTGACGAACAGGGTGTGAATATTGGCCCGGGGAGGATCGTTCACCGGGTCGATGATTACCTGAAAGGTATCTGCCCGGGTGGTCTGATCCGGCGCCGTCGCCACGGCGACCATTTCCTCCTGTCCGAACCAGTTGGCCACCCGACTGAAAAGGGTCAGCTTGCGGTTGGCCGCATCATAAGCATACGAAAGTTCCGGCCCGGCAAAAAATTGCCAGGTGAGCTGATTGGGAGGATAATGCGATATGGTTACCGTGGTATCCATGTGAATGGAAAACTGCTGGTCTTCCTCAAAACGGGCATCGGGAATGTGCACCGTGAAAACGATCTCCCCGCTGACGGTAATGGTCACATCGGCGGTATCTGCCGCCCCTTCGGGATCGGCCACGATGAATTGCCCCGTCTCCGAGGTGGCCCCCGGTTGAGGAATAATCCGGACGATCCGCTGCCCCTGATCCTCCCACACGATGTCGAAATCGGAGAACCCCCCGAAGCTCCAGGTCAACTGCAGAGGGGTATTATCCACATCCACAGCATACTGGGTCAGGTCGATAAGGTTGCTATCGGGATCGCGACTCACAAACAGGGTCTGGACGGAGATGGTGGGCGGGTCGTTCACCGGAGTGATGTTCACCAGAAACGTATCCCGGACGGTGAGTTGATCCGGATCGGTGGCCACGGCGATCATCTCATCCTGACCGAACCAATCCGGCGTGCGGGAACGCACGGTCAGTCGCCGGGTGTTGGCGTCGAAGGTATAAGTAAGATCGGCCCCGGCCAGGAAGCTCCACTGAATCGCCGAGGGGGGATAGCCGGTGTGGCTGACGGTGGTATCCAGATGGATGGTACGGGAACCGTCTTCCGGGAAGGTTTGATCCGGTATCTGCACCAGGAACACCTCATTGGGATTCTGGAGCACCTCGATGGTCACCACGGCGGTATCGGCGGCGTTCTGAGGATCCGCCACCCGGAAGAAGCCGCTTTCGCTGCGGGTGGTATCCAGAGGGATGATCCGGATGATCTTCTGCCCCGGATCGTGCCACACGATGTCGAAATGATTGAAATTCCAGAAAGACCAGTCCAGGCTCAGCACATCATCATCCACATCGATGGCGTACTGGGTGAGGTCGATCAGGTTGCTATCCGGATTTTGGGAAATAAACAGCCGCTGGATACTGGTGATGGGCGGATCGTTCACCGGGTGGATGGTCACCAGAAAGGTATCCGAGACGCTCACCTGATCGGGATCGGTGGCGGTAACCACCACAACATCCTGCCCGTTCCAGTTGGCCGCCCGGGAAGTGATGGTAACCACCCGACTGGCCGGATCGTAAGAGGCCTGCAAATCCGGGCCGGGAGAAAAGGCATAGCTGATTTGATCCGGCGGATAAACCGGATGGCTGACCGTGGTATCCATCAAAAGGCTATAGCTGCCGTCTTCATCGAAGGCAATATCCGGCACCTGAAGGGTAAAATTGCCCCCGGGCGCCCCGGAGCCGTACTGAAAGGCGATAAGCTGCAGATCGAAGAAACCATCGGGATCTTCCACCCGCATGGTAAACGATGCCGGCCCGGTGTAGCCGATGGGAACGGGGGTGAGCACCAGATTTCCTCCGGAAACGGCCGCAGAAACATGATCTTCCTGCGAAATGGTGATGATGAGATCGGCCAGATTATGATCGGGATCGGTGAGGATGTCGCCGAGGGCAAAACTGGTATCCCGGCCGGTGGGAAGGGTGGACAGGTGCAGGGAAATCCCCGGCAATCCCACCGCCACCGGCGCAGTAAAAGGGCTGATATTCCCCGAAGAATCAATCGCCGCCACCCGATAAGCATACAGATTTCCCGGCTGCACCGTACGATCCACCACGTGGGTATTGGGATGAAACACGTATTCCAGATTCTGGAAATCGCCGGTGGAATTGACCGAGCGCTGAAGCAGGTAGCGGAAGATATCCGGATCGGTGTTGGGATCCCACAGAATATTTAACGAATCGGTTTGCGCCATGATCGAGAAGCTCCCCAGCAGGGCGCACAGTATCCATGCCATTCGATTCACAACAGACTCCCTCGTTTTATCCACGGCGCCCTTTTGTGCAAATTTGTTGCCATCGCTTATTTCTATGAAAATTGGGGGATTAGAGGCGAGAGGGGGAGATTGTTTGAGAAATTATTATACAGAATTACGCCTGTAACAATTTTCATGGTAAGATAATGTTTTTGAGGTGAAGAGAAGAACGAAACGGGAGTTTCTCGTTCCGTCCCCCAGACGGGCTGTTGCAGATTCGGCGTGGCCGAATTGAGTTTCCAATCCGCAACAAGCTCCAGAGGGGAGCGTGGTGGAAGTAAAAACAAAATCACTTGTCTATCCCGGAAATGCTAAATACATTTAATTAACAAAAATGTTAATTGGGTGTTCTTGATGAAAGCGCTCCAGCTGCGGACGATTGATAAGCTCTATTTTGGGCACGAAGATATTGCCCGGGCGCTGAACATTTCTCTAAACTCGGCCAAAGTAACCGCCACTCGCTACGTGAGGGTCGGGATACTGGTTCGGTTGAAACGCAACATGTATATGTTACAGGAAAAGTGGACAACACTCACCACTGCCCAAAAATTTGCCATCGCGAATGCGATCCAGACGCCTTCTTATATTTCTCTGACGACCGCCCTTGATTTCTATGAAATAACCACCCAGATGCAACAGAACTTTATCGAATCCATCGTTTTGAAAAGGACCAGAACCGTAAAGGTTTGTGATACGATTTTCAATTATGTAAAAATCAACCCGGATTTATACTTTGGCTTTATGCGAAAACAGGGCTTTTTTATCGCCGAACCGGAGAAAGCATTTTTGGACGCCCTTTATTTAATGAGCCTCGGGAGATACCGATTGGATATCGCCGCCATCGATTTGGGCAAATTCGATCGGGATAAAATCAATGAATTTTCCCGGAAGTTTCCCCCTACTACCCAAAAACTGTTGCTGAATTATGAAATTGCATGAAAAACACGAAATCTTTGAGATAGAAGTTCTGGATACTCTAAAAAATAGCAGAGTGTTGGATGCGCTCATCTTTGGGGGCGGGACAATGCTCCGCCTTTGTCATGAAATGAAGCGTTTTTCCGCAGACCTGGATTTTTGGCTTCGGAAAGAGTTGTCCGAAGAACAGCTTTTGCGAAATATGCGGAAAGCCTTGGAAAAAACTTATGAGGTGACAGATGCCCAGTTGAAATACTACACAATTCTGGTCGAGGTGCGTTCCGCACATTTTCCCCGGCGTTTAAAAATAGAAATTCGCCGAGAAGTAAAAGAGTGGGATTTTGAAGAAAAAATCGCTTTCTCAAAATTTAGTACCAGGCAGGTCATCCTGAAAGCACATACCCTGAAGCAAACCCTGTACAATAAAATTGCTGCTTTATTGGATAGAGGTGAAATCCGGGATGCATTTGATATGGAATTTATTTTGCGTCAGGGGATTCCCTTGCCCCCACTCCCAGAATCTCAAAAAAAGAAACTGATCAGGCAACTGAACAAATTTAAACTAAAAGATTTCAAGGTAACCCTGGGTTCGGTACTTGAGAGCGATATTCGAGACTATTATGTCAAAAATCAGTTTAGTTTTCTCCTCCAGAAGATTGAAAATGCTGGCACGGAATAAGAACTCCCGGCGATCAAATTTCCTTGCAGACTTGTTGCTTAACTTCCCAATAATTCCACGGAATATGTATCTCTCCACCGATCTCATCCCCTACAAACCAATTCCCCACAAACCGGTTGACAACTTCTCCCCGGTGATGTATCTTCCGACTTCGATCAATGCAATGGAACCCGAATGACGGTAAAGAGCAACCGGATCGCACGAGCCTTTCTACTGATCCCCATCTGCCTGTGGATGTTTGTGGGGCCGGCGGGGCTGCATCGCCACCCCATGTCGGTACTCCTGGCCGGGGGTGCGAAGTCGGAAATCGCCACCGCCGCACCGGGTTCCCTGGCCACGCCGGTAGACTTCTGCGTCATCTGCTGGTTCGGGCGCCAGATGTATCACGCCCCTACCCTTCCCCACCTGCACGGCATCCAGCCCTGCGCTTTCCTGGATGAAACCGATTCGGCCGATCCCTTCAACACGTTGCCGGGTTATCGGCTGAATAATCGTTCCCCTCCTGTATTCCCTGCCTGAGAGACCTCTCTCTGCACATCACATCGGTTCGCCATTTTTCGTGAAGATAATCGGCTTTCCCACCCGGATGGTCATCGGGATGGGAACGGGCGTTCCGTGAATTCTGTCCTTCGGAGCCACCCCCGGAGTGCTCCGAAACATCTATCGTATCGAACAAACGGGAGGAATACGATTTGGTACGCATCTCAATTCTGATAGTCATTTTAATGCTGCACTGGGGCGTCGGTGGGTTGAAGGCTCAGGAGGTAGCCCCGGATACCACGGCAAAAGTCGCTCCGGCGGCACAGGATACCCTGGATGAAGCGGCCCTGGAGGAGGAACTGCGCCGGGCACTGGAAGAGGAAGCCGACAGCCTGACCGAACAGGCGCCTTCGGTGGCTCCCCTCCCCCGGGGGGGTAGCTCCGGAGGGCGCACCCTGAACCCCCGCATCAGCGTGGTGGGAACCTTTTTTGCCGCCGGTACCGGCAATCAGGCCACGGCAAAAACTTACGACGGGGGACTGTCCGAAGCGGAAATCTCCCTCAACGCCTACGTGGATCCCTACAGCAAGGCGGATTTCTTCGTGGCCTTTCGCCATGAAACGGAAGACCCCTTTGAAGGGCCGGATTCGGGAATCGCCGCCGAAGGGGAATTTGCCCCGGAACTGGAGGAAGCGTTCTTCACCACCCTTTCCTTACCTTTCGGGCTGCAAATCAAGGCGGGGAAATTCCGCAGCAATTTCGGCAAGATCAATCAAACCCATCCCCATGCGTACAACTTTCTGGATATGCCCCGGATGTATGTCAACTTTCTGGGGGAAGAGGGACTGGGCGATCGGGGCGTTTCCGTGAACTGGCTGGTGCCCAATCCCCTGGATTTTTACCAGGAGCTGACGGTGGAAATCACCTCCGGAGCGGTAGAAAGCCCCTCTTTTGCCGGCGGAAGCAACAAACTCCTCTATCTGGGGCATTTGAAAAATTTCTTCGACCTCACGGAGAACGCCACTCTGGAGCTGGGATTCACCGGGGTGGTGGGGCCGCACAACGGCGCCGGGAATGAGACCCGCATCGGGGCGGTGGATGTGACCTACCGGTGGAAGCCCCTGCGGCGGAACCGGTATCAGAGCGTGGAGTGGATGACCGAGGCGCTGATCAGCGAACACCGGGAGCCGGGAGGCACCATCACCAGCCGGGCCCTGTATAGCTTTCTGCGGTATCAGCTTGCCCGGCGCTGGTTCCTGGGCGCCCGCTTCGATTATTCCGAATTTCCCGACAACCGGCATCGGAATGAGAAAGCCTATTCCCTGATTCTGAGCTTCTTTGCCACGGAGTATCAGAAAATCGAGGTGCAGTATCAGCACGGGCGCCCGGCGGAGCGGGATCCCTTCCATCGGTTGCTGCTGCGGGCGGTGTTTGTCATCGGGGCGCACGGGGCACACAAATATTAGCGCCGTCTCAGAATACTCGAGAGATTGTTAGGAGGGATGCAATTTTGCTCAAATTCCACGAAGCGGAA
>CAYQGB010000119.1:2334-3461 GCA_964416895.1 uncultured Calditrichaceae bacterium | reverse complement strand
AAGAGACTTTGGGAACGAGAAATGAAATGCGTTTTTATACGCAATACGCACTACGCAATACGTTCTTCTGTTACACAGCATTCTGAGATTCATCATGCAGGAGTTGCATTTCTCAAATACAGACTGATTACTACAACGCTATCGGAGGATAAATCATGTTTTCAGGAATCATCAAACGGTTGATGTTGTGGGCAGTGATCGCCACAGTGCTGGGGGGAAGTTTTCCCCTGATGGGCGGAGGAAAGAAGATTAAGGTGGTGACTACCCTGCCGGTGTTTGCCAGCGTCGCCGAAGAGATCGGTCGAGAGCACGTGGAGACGTTCGCCATCGCCGCCGGGTATCAGGATCCCCACTTCGTGGATCCCAAGCCCAGCTTTATCATCAAACTGCAAAAGGCGGATATGTTCGTGCACGCCGGGCTGGATCTGGAAATCGGCTGGGTGCCCCCGCTGTTAGAAGGCGCCCGAAATCCGGATATTCTCCCCGGCGGTAAAGGCTATGTGGATGCCTCGCAGAATGTGCCCCTCCTGGAGATTCCCGCCGGAGACCCGGCCACCCTGCGGGCTCAGGGAGATATTCACGTGTACGGCAATCCCCACTACTGGCTGGACCCCCTGCGGGGAAAGATCATCGCCCGGAACATCTGCGAAGGGCTGATACGGTTGCATCCGGAACTGGAAGCGGAATTCCGGGCCAATCTGGCGGATTTCCAGCAACGCATCGACACCCGGCTAAAGGTGTGGCAACGGCAGATGGCCCCGCTGAAAGGGGTGAAAATCGTGGCCTACCACAATAGCTGGCCCTATCTGGAAGAGCGGTTCGGGTTTGACATCATCGCCTTCATCGAACCCAAGCCGGGCATCCCCCCTTCGCCCAAACATCTGGTGAAGATCATCTCCCTGATGCGCAAACATCGGGTACCGCTGATCATCATCGAGCCGTACTACAGCCAGAAATCCTCTCAGCTGGTGGCTTCCAAAACCGGGGCAAAGGTGGTGGAACTGGCCACCTCCACCGACGCCTATCCGGAGGTCAAAACCTATTTCGATCTGTTTGATTACAACATCCGCCGATTACTGGAAGCGCTGGAAAGTGGGGGTGGAGCCACGGGCGCATCCGGCAAATAA
>CAYQGB010000119.1:0-2234 GCA_964416895.1 uncultured Calditrichaceae bacterium | reverse complement strand
ACAACTGAAGGGGCGATTTATGTGGGAGATGTTCCAGCTATCGTTCATGGTGAATGCCTTTCTGGCCTGTTTGATTCTGGGACTGCTGCTGAGCTACCTGGGCATTCACGTGGTGGGTCGAGGAATTGTGTTTGTGGATCTGGCCCTGGGGCAAATCTCCTCTCTGGGGGTAGCCATTGCCGAGTTCCTCCATTTCGGGGAGGAGTGGTTGCCGGTGCTGTTCACCCTGGTGGGGGCCCTGTTGCTGTCGCTGATCCACATCCGGGATAAACGGCTGAAGCTGGAAGCGGTCATCGGGATCATCTACGTGGTGGCCGCAGCGGTCACCGTGCTGGTCATTTCCAAAACCCCACACGGGGAGGCGGACATTCAAGAGGTGCTCTTCGGAGCGCTGTTAGCGGTGACCGATACCGAACTGGTGCATCTGGGAGTGATTTTCGGTGTACTGGTAATTTTGCATGCGGTGTTTTACAAACAGGTGTTTCGCATCACCGAGCAGCTTCGCCGGGGAGAAGCGGTGTCTTTTACCCTCCGGGATCGGTTGTGGAATTTCTTTTTCTACCTCTCCATCGGTCTGGCGATTGTATTTGCCGTGCGGATAGGAGGCGTGCTGCCGGTGTTTTCCTACCTGGTGATTCCCGCCGTCAGCGCCCTGATGATGACCCGACGAGACCTGATGGCTTCTATCCTGGCGGTGATTATTGCCGGGCTGGCCGGCTACGGCGGGCTGTGGTTTGCCTACACGTATGATTTCCCCGCCGGGCCTTCTATCGTGGCGATTTTTGGGGTGCTGTTTATCCTGGCGGTGCTGGTTCGAGCGGTACGCACAGAGGTGAAACCGTGAGAAGCAGCCCTTCCTACCGCAGGGCATGAATGTAGCCGTCGCGGGTGCCGATGAGAATCACCCCTTCCCAGATCACCGGGGAAGCGATGATGTAGTTGCCCAGTTTTTTGCGCCACAGGATGTGCCCGGAAGCAGCCTCCACCCCGTATAAATACCCGGCGTAATCCCCCACCACGATGCGCCCGTTGACCAGAATGGGGGAACACCAGCTTCCATCGGCCAGGCGGGTTTTCCACAGCAGGTGCCCATCCCGTTTGCGCAGGGCATACAGGTAGCCGTCGTCGCCGGTGAACACCACCCGGTGGCTATCCAGCGCGGCGGTGGAAAATACTCCTTTGGCACCGGTGGGGAAAAACCACCGTTGCTCCCCGGAAAGGGAAAACTTATACAGCCCGCCTCGCTTATCGGTAAAATCTTTTTCCACTCCGATGTAAAAGCTGCTGTCGGTGGTATCGATGACCGGAGAGCTATCGGTATCATCCCCGGTGACGATCTGCTTCAGCAGATGGCCGTTTCGCTTGTTCAGGATCAGCACCGTGCCCCGACCGGTGCCCACCACCAGCCGATCTCGCCACACCGCGACCGACGATTCGATCCCCACATAAGGCTTGCCGCTGTTGCCGTAGGTAAACGGAGAGGTGGGCGCGGAGTGGGGATATATCCATTCCCGTCGGAACTCCGGGCCAAGCCGGATTCGCCGCACGTAGCCGTCTTCCCCTCCGATGTAGAGGTGATCTCCCTCCACGGTGGGGCTGCTGTCGAAATCGTACGAAGCGCTGGCCGTCCAGATGGCCGTATCCGCCCACACCCACCGGAAGGTGAACCGATCCAGCACGTGCACGCAGTTGTCCCAGGAGCCGAAGATGATGTATCGGTCGGTCACCGCCGGGCTGCTTTTGATGATGTAGTATCGTTGAGGGCTGCGGCGCAGCAGTTCGCCGGTGCGGAAGTCCAGGGCGTAGATGTAGCCATCCAGGGCCGCGATGTACACCACCATGCGGTCTTCCTCCGGGCACACCGCGGGCTGGCCGGTCCAGCCCAGCCCCTCCCAGGGACGGGTCAACTTCCCGCTATACGATTGCCCGGTACGAAAGGACCACAGAATTTGCGGCTCGGTGGCGGGAACCTCTCCGGTGCCGTAAAACGTATGGGTGGGATTGCCTCGAAATTGCCTCACGCCCGCTCCGTCCCCGGCAAATGCGATGCTCACTATTGCCCAGAAAGCGTATAGTAGCCGTACCCCGATCCCGTTGTGCACCCGCATATTCGGAAGATTTCTATACAATATACCCGCGGTGTTTTTCTATGTGAAATAACTTCAAACTGCGATCGCTGCTTAGCGTGAAACGTGATGCGTGAGAAATTCTATCCCCACTTTTCTCCTTCCGCC
>CAYQGB010000118.1:0-11531 GCA_964416895.1 uncultured Calditrichaceae bacterium | reverse complement strand
CGACGCAGAGCGCCTAAACTTTCCTTCCGCCGCCCCGACTCCGTCGAGGGCAGGCAGGAGCGGCGGAAGGAGAAAACATTTAGTTATACGACATACAACGCCAAGAGGTATCCAGCGACGCAGAGCGCCTAAACTTTCCTTCCGCCGCCCCGACTCCGTCGAGGGCAGGCGGGAGCGGCGGAAGGAGAAAGACAGATTAGCCGGGAAACGTATTGCGTATTTTGAGACCTCCAATTACGCAATACGCAATACGCAATACGCCTGTCATCTAATGATCTCACAGAATCCCCTCACATCCCCATCTACCGTATGGCAATATTCACATTAATCCCGAACTCTTTGGTATTGGTGGTGCCGGTGCGTTTGGTGGTGGAACTCCCCTGTTCATAAAAGGCGGTACCGTTGACTTTCTGGCTGAACCGATAGGTAATCGCGGGGCGTATTTTCCAGCTTTTGTTCACTTCCAGTTCCTCAAACTCCGCTTCCGTGGAGCGCTTGGAAAAGCTGGCCGTGGAAGTTCGGTCATACGTCAGAGAAAAAGAAATTTCGTTCTTGAGCGGCTTTTTGAAAAAGGGCAGGGGGAGTTTAAACCCTTTGCTCACCGAGTAGGAAATGCTGATACTCAAACCGGATTGTTCCCGCTTGTTAATTCCCCCGGCGCTCCGGTAATCAAAGGAAACCGTACGGGTGGCCCGCACGGTGGCCGTGGGTCCCCAGATCGAGGAGATATTTAACCCCAGCAAGGGCTGGTAATTAATGGAATACGTGGCGCTATTCCGGAACTCCTCCCCGTTTTCCACCCGGGCGCTCTTGTTAAATTTCCCGCCCCGAGCATGCTCCAGAGTAGCCGATTTCGCAATCAGTTTGAACAGAGGAAATTTTTCCACCCCGGAGATGCTGATCCGCCAGTCCGGTACCAGTTTCCACCAGGGTTTGCGCTCCCCATCGGGATCATCCCCGGTGAAAAAGATGGTGCTGCTCTCGGAACGGGTATGGTTCTGATGCGTACGGGTGCTCACCCGCTGAACCGTATATTTGAAACTGCTTTTCACATTGCGGATAATATCCAGTTGCAGGGTGCCGTCGATGCCCCGGGTGTTTTTGATGTCCGGGCGCCGGGCAATTTTGCCCAGGGTGGTGTCCTGTCCCACCTTCGGCCCCCGGAAAAATCCGAACTGGTATTGCCATACCGGTTCCCCGGCCAGGCTGCTGTGGCGGTAGCTATCTTCAAACCGGAAATTAAAACTAACCGACTTAAAAGCATTGAAAAAGTGCCACAGCATCATCAACGGATTGGGGGGAGCAAAGCGAGGCCCCCCTGCCTTCTTCTCTCCACCTTCCTTCTTGTCGCCCTTCTTGCCCTCTTCCTCCTCGGAAGGTTTTTTCCCGCCCCGGGGACGTCGGGGAGAAGGCGGTCGAACCGCCCTTTTGGGTTTGGGCTTGTAGATGCTGTTCACCAATGTGCTGAGCTTCAAGTCCAGACGCACATTCTGATTGACGTTTAAGGTCGAGGTACGATCCAGGTTGGAGGGCGTGAGGCTGAAGGCATAATTCGCCCCGTAGTTGTATCCGGTATTCAGCCAGGAGAACAGTTTGGGAGAATAATCCGCCGAAAAGCGCTGATTTACCTGCATGTCGGTGCCGAAATCCAGGCGCTTAAAGATCGACCGCAGCACATCTGAGGCCCGGCGGTCCACCTTATTGCCCCGGGAATCCAGCCGGGCATCGGATTGATAATCCCGGCTCCAATCAAAGGTCAGGTTGTCAAACATCCGGTATTTTACCGCAAAGCGTCGGTTGGTGCGCACGTTGATGGTGGGATCGGGCACCACCTTTTCAAAACGGCTCTTTTGATGGGCAGTATTTTCAGTTAATGAAAGGGTCATCGATGCCGAAGCGGGGAGGTAGTAAAATTTAATTCCCGTGATCGGCCGCAACAGCTTGCTTTTCCCCAACCAGCCAAAGGGATGAAAGAAGTTCTTTTTGCCAAAGGGAATGGAATAGTTGAACCGGCTCCGGAAATTGGTGGAATTGTTGAATTCGGTGTTGGGATTGAAGGCATGGCGGGTGGAATAATCCACGTCGAACACCATTTGATTCAGGGTTAGCCGAAGATACCAGGGATCGCGCTTGCCTCCCCTTCGCCGCAGAGTACCCCCGATGGACTTGCTCTCCGAAAAGGTGGCATCCTGTTCCAGCCCTTCGGGAATTCCGGTAAATCCAAAAAAGGCCTGCAACCGATCGGAAAAACTTCCCAATTGATAATTGGTGCGCTGGTCGCTGTTGAAGAAGTATTTGGGAACTTCCGTGCTCCGTTTGATGCTGCCGTCGATGGGGATTTCCAGCCCCAGAAACTGGGGAAGGAATTTATCCAGCTTCACGCTGGCGAAGTAGGATTGTACCTGGCGGGTCTTGTTGCGTCCGGCGGCGCCGGCAAACTGCTCTTCCGCCCGACGGAAATCGTCGTCAATCAGTTCCCACTGGGCCCGGATGTTGGCCACGTCGGCCATGGCCAGCTGGGTGGACAGGCGCATGGCGCTACCGCTTTCCCGCTCTGCTCCGGTCACCCGCAATTCATCCAGCCAGATCTCCAGACTGTCCAGGGCCGGATAGCCCCGCCGCCCCGCCTGCCCCGCGGCGTTCATCGCCCCCACCACGATGTAATTGATGTTGTGCAGACTGGGATTGCCCACCACCACCATCAATTTCTCCGGATAGTTGGGATCCCGGCGAACAAACACCGGCTGCCCTCCCAGGGAATCCGGAAAACCGTACGGAAACAGTTCCCGGGCCTGCTCCGGATCCCGAATGAGATACTTTTCATCTTTGGTTTTGGCCAGCAGATCAAAGTCAATATCAATATTGTTGCGCTCATCCCAGTCCGGACCGGGATACACCGGTTCTCGATACTCGTAATAGATTTTATCCGTGGGGCCAAACCGAATGAAAAAGACCAGCGAATCCTGGGGAGTCAACCGGGGATCTCCCCGCACAAACATTTTCAGTCGCTTATAGTGAATGAAACTGACCTTTTCCCGGAATTGCTTTTTGGCCTCCACTTTCGCCCCGGCGGGCAACTCGTGAATCTGCAACACCAGCGACTGTTCTTTGGAGACCACCCGGGTGATCCGATCTCGAATGCCTTCTACCCCCGGCGGGCTGGTATAGAAAATAGGCGCCCCGGAGTGTTCATCGGTGTTGTACACGGTGACGTTGAATTTTTCCTCATCCAGTTCCGCCCGGGGAGAATTGATGGCCGAAAAGCCGATTTCCTCCCACTCGTTCCCCACAAAATCGAAAGCGGCAATCTGAATGGCGTAAAAGGAATCCGCCGGGGTGGGCGGAAGGTTGTTCACCCACAACCGCACGTTGAGCACCTGCTGGAAGGTGGTATCGGGATTGCCCACTTTAAAGGTATACTCCCGGAGAGGAATGCGATACAGTTTCCATCCGGTGGGGGTGCCGTCGTCGAAGAACGTTTGCCCGACAAAGTACTTATCGTTGGGATCGGAGAGGTCAAAGCTATACTCAAAATAGTTGTTGGAAAGATTCAGGGTGCCGTCGCCGTCCAGGTCTTCGGTATCGGGGAAGCGGGCGCCCCGTATTCGCCCGTTGCCTTCGGTGCCGTTGATGCGCAGGAATTGGGGGCTGGTGGCATCGAACTCCGCCCAGTCGTCATTACCGGCGTCACCGGGAACGTTGGCGCCGTCGGCTCCGGGAACCCCGTCGATGCCCACATCTTCCTCATCTTCCAGCAGGCCGTTCAGGTTCCGGTCTTCGGTATTCAGATTGCGATAGGATGGGGTAATAATGTTTCCTCGAAGGGGATTCTCGAATTCTCCCTGCACCCACCAGTCTTCGCTGATTTGTCCCACGTCGATGTTCACCTGCCCCCGGTCGCCCCGTACCCAGATTTCGATGAACTTGGTCTTCTTCTGATCGGGGAATCCGGCGGTGGAGCGCATGATCCCGGCCCAGGCGCTGTCCACGGGAACATCCCGGTTGCGCCAGCGCAACACCAGCACGTTGGTGGTGGTGCCGGTCTGGGCATTTACATCCTTATCCGGCCAGATCGATCGGGTGGGCACCTGCTCAAAAGGGTTAAACCAGTTAAAGGTAACTCGCTGGCGGAACCGATCCATCCTTTTGATAAACGCTTCCTGATCGGCGAAGGCGGTTTCGTCATAATCCACCGTGGGATCGTTCAGCAGATGAAACCGCACCGGCACCGAGGCCTGGGTCCAGATACGATAATTAATTCCCAACGAAGTGAACCGTTTGCTCCCCTCAAAATCGTCGATGTAGGCCACCCCATCGGTATCCCCGATCTTCTCTTCGTTGAAGGTATTGGGGTTGGGGTTTACCTGGGCATACTCGGCCTCGATTTTCAGGTTGGATTCGGCGGAGGTCTCCACAATGGGGAGCTTATCCAGCAGGGTAGAGATAAAATTGGGCTTAAATTCCAGGGCCGCATTTACATCCCACACGAAGTTGCGATGCGGCTCCTGCCCCAATCGCACCCGTTGATCCAGGGTGGATTTGCTGTAAAACAGGGTGGTCAACCCGATGAAGTTGCGTTCGTTGAAGTTGTATTGCCAGCGCCCTCCCAACAGGGTTTTCTTATCCAGTTGAAACAGAGCGCCTTTTTCAAATTCAATTTCCACCTGAGCGTCGGCGCGCCGGGCCGCCGGATGGGTAATCTCCAGGGTACCGCTGAAATAGTCGATGGTATAATCCCGATCCCGCTTTAGCTCCTGCCCGTTGAGCACCACCCGTTCGGAACCTTCCAGAACGTTAAATCCCAGCTCGTATTTGGTCGAGGTGGCTTTGGTGGTCACCTCAATCTCAAACTTGCTCTGGCGACGCTCTTCGGTGGGATCTTTGATGTCATAAATATGCACGTGCCGGCTGGGATCAAAATTAAATTTCCCCTGGGGATCGAACGGGGTGCGGGAGGGAAAGAACAGGTACCCATTTCCCAGATCAAATCGGAAGCCGTCCCTTACATCGATTTTGCGATCACCGTTGGGCACCACAATTCCCTGATCGTTCACCCGATCCAGCCCCAGCAGATAATTGTACGGCTTGCCCGATTGAGGATCGGTATCCTGATCCTCTCCGGTGACGGTATACAGGACTTTGACATCAAATCCTTCCGTGGGAATTCCCGCCGCGCCCAAACTATACACATTGCGCATGGTCAGATCCCACACCTCGTGGCTGGGCACGGGATTTTTGCCTTTGATGAGCCGCAACACGATGCGCAGGCTATCGTTGATCTGGGCCAGGGAGTCGATCTCCTGCCACAGCATCCCCACTTTGGCCAGCCGGGATTTGTAGGCCACGGCGATGATTTCGTGGGGTTGGGGCTGGGTGTTAAGCCAGAAGATTCCCCGAATGGGATCGACTTTATAATCCTTCCCCTCTTCCAGACGGCGGAAAATTCCCTGCTCGATGCTGCCGTCGATCAGGGGCACGTTGTCGCCGGGAACGAAGGTATCCGGGCGGGTGACGGCAAACCCAAAGAAGGCATTGCGAAGTCCCTCGCCGTCGTTGGTGGTCACGGTCTTCCACACATCTAACTGCTCAATCTCCTGCCCTTCAATGATGCGCCATATCATGCTGGTGGTATCCAGAGATTCCTCCCAGCGATCCCGGTAGAAATCATCCACGAAGAAGAACCGGTCCCGAACGTATTCGTAATCCTTAATGCGAAAGGTATTTTCCCGGGCTGCCCCGGAAATGGTGATCTTCTCATTTTCCCCCCGTTCCAGGCTGGCAATTCCGGTAAATTGAAAATTTCCCACTTTGGCCTGGGTTTTCAAGCCAAACAATCCCTGATGATTGGCGCTGGTGGACACGTAGTTGGTGGAAGGCAACGACAGGGCCACATTTCCGGCCTCGATGCGTTGCACCATATCGTCCTCATCGCCTTCGTAGGTCAATTTCAGGGTGTTTTCAAAATCGAAGGTGGCTTCACTATTTTGATCCACGGAAACCGTAACCTTATCCCCCACTCGTCCTTCCACCCGGAACTGCTGGGTTTGCTTGAACTTGGGGGCAAAATTTCCTCGCTGTTCAATGGCCGAAACCGCCGAACCTTCCCGGCTTTCGGTGCGACCGGCCAGCTCGAAGGAGATATTCCCGGATACCACCAGTCCCACCCGATCGCCGCCGAAAATCCGCTTGAACGCTTTACTCTTGATCCGGAGAGGGATGTTCAACTCAATGCCCCCGGCGCCTCCCTGCCGGGCCAGGTGAACCCCTTTCAGCAGGCTTTGCCGCCACATCTCCCGGTTGTCGAATGCTATCCGTTCCCGTACGTAAAAATCCAGTGACACCCGCACCGGCAACCGGTACGGGCGATCATACAACCGTTCTTCGACGATAACATACTGTTGGGATTGATCCAGCCGAACTTCCCGGCGAAATCGAAGAAAGGAGACTTGAAACAGGGTGGAATCGACAAAAAAGCGTTCCAGACCGTTGTAAGTGGGCTGAAACAGCGGTACCACGCCCGGGGGCGTTGCAGAATACAACATTCCCTGGGCATGTACAGGACCACCAGGGCCAATAACGGTCAGCGCTACCCACCAGAGCAGCGCCGTCCTGATCACTCTTAAGAGGCTTCTCATACAAATAGTCGCGCCTGATCTACCTGATCAGCTTCTCCGAAATTGGTAGCATTTTATGCCCTGGTGATCCCTCCTCTTTTAGTGGCGGCTAATATATTGACGGGGGAGAATTTATACAAGCCTTATGTATAAACCAACCGTTACCGAATTCGGTAACCTACCCGGCCTGATGAATCTTTTCCAGCGCCAGCCGGTAGATCATGTCCACCTGTTCATCAATGGTCAATTGAGAGGTATCCACGATGACGGCATCCGGGGCGATGGTCAGGGGGCCGTGGGAACGGCTCTGGTCATCCCGATCCCGTTGCAGGATTTCTTCCAGCACCTCCTCATAATCTGCTTCGATTCCCCGCCGGCGCAACTCTTCCACCCGGCGCCGGGCGCGCGCTTCGGGAGAGGCCTGCATGTAAATTTTCAACTCCGCATCCGGGAACACCACGGTGGTAATGTCCCGGCCGTCCATCACCACTCCGCCCTGTTCCCCCAACTGCCGCTGCCGGGCAACCAGGATCTCCCGTACCCGGGGATTGGCCGCCACCGGCCTGATGTTGCGGGTTACTTCCGGAGTGCGAATAAGGTGGGAAACATCTTCGCCGTTGACGAACAGGTGGGGGGCCTCCTCCCCGGGGCGAAATTCAAACTTCAGGGCTTCCGCCAGACGGGCTACCCGCTCCTCATCATCCAGGGGAATGCCTTCTTGCAGCGCTTTCAGGGTGACCGCCCGATACATGGCCCCGGAGTCGATGTACAGATAGCCCAGTTTCCGGGCTACCATTTGGGCGGTGGTGCTCTTTCCGGAAGCCGCCGGCCCGTCGATAGCGATTTTGATCTTCCTGTTCCGGGAAGCTTTCATGAATCCCGTTCCAGCAGTTGCTTTTTCTGCTCCTCTACCAGTTGCTTCAAGGCTCGAACTTCCCGGGGGGTCAACTCTCGCCATTCTCCTTCTTTAAGATCGCCCACATCCAGACCGGCAAACCGCTTGCGATGCAACTCTTCCACGTGATAGCCCAGCACCTCAAACATGCGCCGGATTTGCCGATTCCGCCCCTCGTGCAACTCCACTTCCAGGTAGCTGCGATTGGCCAGCCGCCGTAGCTCTTTGGCCTTGCAGGGAGCGGTCTTCCGGCCATCCAGATCAATGCCGTTCTGAAAATGATGCAGGTCGATGGGGCGAATCACCTTGTTGAGCAGCACCCGATACACCTTTTTCACCTGGAAGCGGGGGTGGATCAGGTAATAGGCCAGTTCGCCGTCGTTGGTGATCAGCAACGCCCCGGTGGTATGATAATCCAGCCGCCCCACCGGGAAGAGGCGTTCATTTACCCCCAGAACATCCATCACCGTCCGGCGTTTGCGGTCATCCCGTACCGTGGTCACCGTGCGCAGCGGCTTGTTCATCAGGATGTAAATGAACTCCTGCACCGGCTGCACCAGCCTGCCGTCGAAGCGCACCTCGTCTTTTTCCGGATCCACCCGCACCCCCAGACGGGTCACCACTTCTCCATTGATCTGCACCCGCCCTTCCAGAATATAGGTATCGCAGGTGCGGCGGCTGCCAATTCCGGCCATCGCCAGAAAGCGGTTCAGGCGGATGGTATGGGCTTCGTCTCTATGTCGATCGGTTTTGCTCATCGTCGCTCGGTTCATCTCCTTCCAGTCCCAGTATTTCGGGAGCCAGCTCCTTTAGTATTTCTTGATCAATGCTTTCTCGTAGTTCCGAATCGCTTTCAAAAATTTCGTTCAGTTCTTTCAGGCGGGGAAGGTCTTTCAGGTGCTTCAACCCAAAGTACTCCAGGAACTGCCGGGTGGTACGATACAGAAAGGGATTCCCCGGGGTATCGGCGGTGCCGGCAATGGTAATGAGGTTCCGGGCCAGCAGGGTTCGCAACACCCCATCCACGTTCACCCCTCGAATGGCCTCGATTTCGTGCCGGGTAATGGGCTGCTTGTAGGCGATAATGGCCAGGGTTTCCAGGGCTTTGGCGCTCAACCGACTTTGATGACGCCGGGCATACAGCCTTTCCACATATTCAGCGAATCGGGGTTCGGTGAACATCTGGTATCCCCCGGCGATGGCGTGAATGCGAAACGCTCGCCCGGTCTGTTCATAGGTTTGGTTCAACGTTTCCACCAGACGTTTGATGTCCGCCTCTTTCAGTTCCGGGGCAATCTCCCGCATTTTGGCCGGGGTCATCGGCTCATCGCTGGCAAACAACAGCGCCTCCACAATTTGCAGCAGATTGAGTTCCGTGTTTGAAGCCATACGCCTTCTGTCCTCTTCCCTAACAAGTGACGCTTCCACCATGGGGTGACCGGCAAAAGGTTAAAGATGAAAGGTCAAAGATGAAAGATCAAAAAAGATCAAAGACCTCGGTACAATTTCTGTGTGTTCCGTGGTTTAGGTAATGAATCCGGCTGAAAGCCTGAAAATAAACAACAGGCCAATTTATCTAAAAAGATACGGTTTTCCCGGCGCAGACGCAAGCCACGAGGCAAGATTCCAACAGGCTTGCTCCGGTCACTCTCAGTCCCTCATCCCAAGAAGGAAAACTTCAATATGATCATTTTATCGGGTAGGGTTATGATAGACGTGACAAACTGCCCGGGCGGTTTTTCAATCTTCCGCCGCTTCTGTCGGGGCGACCTGCACCTGCTCTCGCTCGCTGAGATAGCGGGACATGGACAATTCTCCCCGGGGCACCAGGCGAATCTCCCCAAACACCTCGTTCTGTCTGGCGGAGATCATCCCCAGCTTCATCAAATCCAGCAAGGCCATAAAGGTGACGATCAGGTGCAGGCGAGTGGGCAACTCCCGGATCAACTCGCTGAACAGCATAAACGCCTGCCCCTGACACCGCCCGATGATGTACTGCACCTGATCTTCCAAGGAAAGCTTGATGGTTTGCACCTGATGCACGGTGACTTTGGGCATGTTGTCCAGCGCCCGCTTGAAGGCGGTCAGCAGGTCGAACAGCGTCGCGTCGATTTCAAAATCATCCTCTTCCCGGGTGGCCTGTTCCACCTGTTTGCGCTGGGCCCTGGCGTTTCGGGGAAAATACCGGCGTCGTTCTTCTTCTAACTTCTGCAATGCTCCGGCAGCTTCCTTGAACCGCTTGTACTCCAGCAGTTGCAGAGTGAGCTGCCGTCGGGGGTCTTCCACCTCCTCGGCGCTCTCCGCCGGCGGGCGGGGAAGCAGCATCCGGGTCTTGATCAGGATCAGGGTTGCCACCATCTCAATGAATTCTCCGGCCACTTCCAGATCCAGAAGCTGCATCAACTCCAGATATTCCAGATACTCCCGGGTGATTTGGGCAATGGGGATGTCGTAGATATCGATCTCGTTTTTGCGGATCAGATACAGCAGCAGATCGAACGGTCCTTCAAAAACGGGGAGATGGATTTTATACATGGGGAGCAATATGTTTTTGCGATAGGGAGCGTTTTTCAGATTTTGAAATGCTCAGTCGGTATTACCCGGTTATTGCGTATTGCGTATTGCGTATTGCCGGGATGGCTACTATGTGGGCTTATCGAAACCTTAGCAGGCCCACGGCATCCCGCACCCGCTCCATCACCCGGTTGGCCTGTTCCCGGGCCCGATAGCTGCCTTCCCGAAGCACCTGTTTCACATAATCCAGATTGTTCAGCAATTCCTCGCGCCGGGCCCGATACGGCTCGAAATAGGTCCAGATCTTTTCCAGCAACGCTTTCTTGGCCTGACCGTATCCGTAGCCTCCGGCCAGGAATTTTTGTCGCATATCTTCCACCTCTTCCGGGGTGGCGAACAGCTTATACAAATCCACAATTACGGATTTATCGGGATCTTTGGGAGCTTCCAGAGGCGTGGAATCGGTGACGATGCGCATCACCTTGCTTTTCAATTCCTTATAAGAAGCAAAAATGTCGATGGTGTTGTTATAACTTTTGCTCATCTTCTGTCCGTCGATCCCCGGCACCACCGCCACCTCCGGGAGTATTAAGTCCTGGGGGAGTTTCAGCAACCCTTCCCCGTAAATGTGGTTGAGCTTTTCGGCCATGTCCCGGGTCATCTCCAGATGTTGCTTCTGATCCTTCCCCACCGGCACATATTCCGAATCGTAGATGAGGATATCGGCGGCCATCAGCACCGGATAAGCAAACAGGCCGTGATTGGGGGAGATGCCTTTGGCAACTTTATCTTTATAGGAATGCGCCCGTTCCAGCAGCCCCATGGGAGTAACGGTGGAAAGAATCCAGGCCAGTTCGGTGACTTCGGGAACATCCGATTGCAGAAACAGAGTCGCCCGTTCCGGATTCAGCCCCAGCGCCAGATAATCCAGCGCCACCATCAGGGAGTTCTCTTCCAGTTGCTTGCGGTCGTTGATGGTGGTCAGGGCATGGTAGTTGGCCACAAAGTAGTAGCACTCGTTTTCTTCTTGCAGCAAGATGTGCTGCCGGATGGCGCCGAAATAATTGCCGATATGGAGCACTCCCGAAGGCTGTATCCCGCTGAGAATGCGCTTATTTCGAATATCCAGTTTCATTGCTTCTCCCGAACGGCTGATTTGTATCTCCGTTGATCCATGAAGGCGTCAAAAATGCACCAAAGTGGGAAAAGAGGCAAGGATTTTTTGAGGGGAAAGGTAGAATTATCAGAGGACAGGGATTAGTCCGAAAAGGGTATCTCCGCCTGACCGATGACAAATGAATTCGGGAAATCAAATGAAGGCATAACCGATCATTATCGCATATCACCTACGCCGGGTTCAACCGAAGCAATTTTGCCTGAACCGATTCCAAAAGTGAATCTCGCAAAAACACACTTGCATTCAGTATTTCGATACCGATCAGTTCGCCTTTAGCATTCATCTCGGCGGTGATATTGGGGCTAATTTCAACGCTGAGGGCTTCCGGTTC
>CAYQGB010000117.1:1802-11578 GCA_964416895.1 uncultured Calditrichaceae bacterium | reverse complement strand
CGAAGCGGAGTGGCGGCGGCGGAGTTGCTGGCAGAGGCCGGCGCCCGGGTGCTCCTCAGCGATGTGCGCCCCGACGCCCTGGATTCAGAAACCGTACAGCGCCTGCGGCAGATGGGAGTGGCCATAGAACTCGGTGGGCACAGCGCCGGGGTGCTGGAAGCAGAGTGGATCTGCATCAGTCCCGGCATTCCCCTGACCGTGCCCATTCTCCGGAAAGCAGCGGAGAAGGGAATTCCCATTGTGGGGGAACTGGAACTGGCCTCCCGGTTTTGCCGGGCGCCCATTGTCGCCATCACCGGAAGCAACGGTAAAACCACCACCACCACCCTGACGGGAGAGATCTTGAAACGCCGCTTTTCTCCGGTGCTGGTGGGGGGTAACATCGGGGTGCCGCTGGCAAAGCTGGTGCGGGAAATTCCCCAACCGCAGGTGGCGGTGCTGGAGGTCAGCAGCTTTCAGTTGGAGACCATTGTGGAGTTTCATCCCCATATCGGGGTGATCATGAACCTGACGCCCAATCATCTGGATCGCTATCCGGATTTTGAGGCCTATGTTCAGGCCAAATTGCAACTGTTGAAGAACATGCAGCCATCGGATATGTTGATTTACAACGCCGACGATGCCTTGCTTTCCCGACGGGTGGCGGAGGCGGCGCCACAGAAAATCCCCTTCAGCACCCGGCAGAAGCTGGAAGAAGGCGCCTGGTGGGAGGGGCATACCATCCGCATCTCCTGGGGAGGCCGGGAACAGGGCATCTCTGTGGAGCAGCCCCGGTTGCGGGGACCCCACAATCGCTACAACATGGCTGTGGCCGCCCTGATCGGTGTGTTACATGGAGTACCGGAGGAGACCATTGGGGAGGTGCTGGAGAGCTTTCCCGGCATTGAGCATCGGCTGGAGGTGGTGCGGGTGCTGGACGGGGTGCAGTATGTCAACGATACCAAAGCCACCAGCGTGGATGCCCTGCGGTATGCCCTGCAGAGTTTTGAGGAGCCGCTGGTGCTGATCGCCGGGGGCAAAGACAAAGGAGGCGATTACGCCGATCTCAACCACCTGTTGCGGGAACACGTTCGGGCGGCGGTGCTCATCGGTGAGGCCGCGCCCCGAATGCAGCGGGCCTGGCAGGGGGTAATCCCGGTGTATCCGGAGGCGGATCTGGAAGCGGCGGTGCATCGCGCCCGCCGGCTGGCGCAACCGGGCGATGTGGTGCTGCTGTCACCGGCCTGCTCCAGCTTCGACATGTTTGACAATTACGAGCAGCGAGGACAGGTGTTCAAACGGATCGTTCGGCAGTTGAACGGAGGGCACGGGGCATGAAAAGGCCAACCATCGACACCTATTTGCTGAGCGCTTTCTTCCTGCTGATGCTGATGGGCATCATCATGGTATATAGCGCCAGCGCTTTTTACGCCGAGCGATTTTTCAACGATCACCTGCATTTTCTGAAGCGGCACCTGCTGTGGCTGCTGATCGGATTGGGCGCCATGGGGGTAGCCCACAGTTTTCCTTTCCGCAAGCTGCGAGGCTACACCTGGCTTCCTCTGTTAGGCAGCCTGCTGCTGCTGATCTACACCGCCTTTATCGAGCGGGGGCGGTGGATCAACTGGGGCTGGATTCACTTTCAGGTGGTGGATGTAGCCAAATTTTCTCTGATCCTGTTTTTTGCCGATTCCCTGAGTCGCAAAGAGCGGGGGTTGCAAAAATTTGCCGAAGGGTTGTTTCCCCATCTGTTCTATCTGTTCCTGTTTGCGGCTCTGGTGCTGCGGCAGCCGGATTTTAGCAGTGCGGTGATGCTGGTGTTGATCGGCTATGTGATGTTGTTTGTGGCTCCGGTGCGGGTATCCCATCTGGCGTTGACCGGCCTGGCGCTGTTTCCGCCCATGGCTCTGGTGGCAATTCTGTCCCCTTATAAGTTTCAGCGCCTGCTGGCTTTCTTCAAGCCGGAGGCGGACTTGCAGGGTATCGGCTATCAGGTGTATCAGTCGCTGGTGAGTCTGGGGCGAGGAGGGATGTTCGGAGTGGGATTTGCCGGGAGCACCCAGAAGATGTTTTTTCTACCGGAAGCCCACACCGATTTCATCTTCGCCATTATCGGGGAGGAGTGGGGCTTCTGGGGCACCATGTTTGTGGTGGGGTTGTTCGGTGTGATTCTGTGGCGAGGGGTGCTCATTGCCCGGTATGCGCGGGATCGATTTGGTTTTTATCTGGCGGTGGGAGCGACGGCGCATCTGGTGTTGTATGCCATGATCAACATCATGGTCACCCTGCGGCTGGTACCGGCCACGGGATTGCCGTTGCCGTTCATCAGCTATGGGGGCACGGCGTTGCTGTTTGCCTGCATTTACGCCGGGATTTTGCTGCGCCTGTCCCGGGAAGCCGGCGCCGAAGCAGGAGTGCGCCACTCCCCCGATGTGCTGCGTACTTTCTATTATCTCACCGGGGGGAAGCGTGCCCGGAGGAGAAAAAGATGATGCTGGATGCTGGATACTGGATGCTTGATACTGGATGCTGGATGCTGGATGCTTGATGCTGGATGCTGGATGCTGGTTGTAGAGCGGCGGAAATCCCGAGGCAGTCGGGGATGCTGGATGCTTGATGCTTGATACTGGATGCTGGATGCCGGATACTGGATGCTGGATGCTTGATACTGGATGCTTGATACTTGATACTGATTGTAGGGCAGCGGAAATCCCGATCTTTAGATCCCGATGAATGTTGGGAAGAAGTCGGGAACGCCGGCGCTTGTGTCCTGGCCGGCGGCGTGAAAGGCAAACGCGAAACGTGAGAAGATAGATGCCCGCTCGAGTACCGAAGGGTTCGGAGAATTTGCTTCGGATTTTGATTACCGGGGGAGGCACCGGCGGGCATGTATATCCGGCTCTGGCAACGATCGAGGCGTTGAAGCGGATGAAAGATGCTCAATTTTTGTATGTGGGCGCTGCGGGAGGCATTGAAAGCCGCATTGTGCCCCGGGAAGGGATTCCGCTGGAAACCATCTGGGTGGCCGGGTTTGCCCGGGGCGAGGTGTCGCGGAATCTACTGTTCCCGGTGAAGCTGTTAGTGAGCCTGTGGCAGAGTCGGCGGATTCTGCGTCGCTTCCGCCCTCACGTGGCCGTGGGGATGGGGGGATACGTCACCGGGCCGGTGCTGTATGTGGCCGCGAAGATGGGCATTCCGGTGCTGATTCAGGAGCAGGACGCCCATCCGGGAGTTACCAGCCGGCTGCTGGCCCGCCATGCCGACCGGATTTGCCTGGCCTTTGAGGCCGCCCGACCGCACTTCGCCGCCGTGGCCGACCGGGTGCGGGTCACCGGCAATCCCATCCGCACCGGGATATTTAACCTGAGTCGGGAAGAAGCCCGAAAGCGCTGGAACTTGCAGGAGGATCGGTTAACGCTGTTGGTTTTTGGGGGCAGCCAGGGCAGCCGGGCGATTAATCAGGCCCTGGTGGCGGTCTTGCCGGAACTGCTACAGCAGTATCCGTTGCAGGTGATCTGGCAAACCGGGGTGGGACAATTTGAGGCGGTGCAACGGCAGTGGCCGGAGGTGCCCGACACGGTACGGCTGTTACCCTATATCGAGGACATGGGGGCCGCCTATGCCGCGGCGGATGTTATCGTTTGCCGGGCGGGGGCCAGCACCCTGGCGGAACTGGCCCTGGCGCAGCGGGCCACCATTCTGGTGCCCTATCCCCACGCCGCCGGGGAACATCAAAAGCGTAATTCCCGGATGGTGGAGGAAGCCGGCGCAGCTTTTATGGTCGAGGAAGGCCCGGAATGGGAAAGGCGCCTGAAGAAGCGCCTGAAGGAGCTACTGGCCGATGCCGACCTGCGTTGCCGACAGGCTGAGGCCTGGAAAGCTCTGGCCCGCCCCGACGCCGCCGAGCGGATCGCCCGGGAAATCCTCCAACTGGCCGGAGTGAAGTCGGCCAATCCGGTAGAACAGGCATCACCGTTCCACCAGGGAAGATGAAAGATGAAAGATCAAAAGGATAATGGCTAATGCGCCTGGGGAAAATTCGCAACATTCATTTTGTGGGCATCGGTGGAATCGGCATGAGCGGCATCGCCGAAGTGCTGTTGAATCAGGGCTACCGGGTGACCGGCTCCGATGTGCAGTCCTCCGAGATCACCGAAAAGCTGGCCCGGATGGGTGCCCGCATCGCTTATGAACATCGCCCGGAAAACGTGGCCGACGCCGATGTGCTGATCTACTCCTCGGCGGTAACCCCGGACAACGTGGAGGTGCAGGAGGCCTACCGCCGCAAAATTCCCGTGATCAAGCGGGCGGAAATGCTGGGCGAGTTGATGCGCCTGAAATACGGCATCGCCATCGCCGGCACTCACGGCAAGACCACCACCACCTCCCTCACCGGAGCGGTGCTCACCGAGGGGGGACTGGATCCCACCATGATCATCGGGGGCAAGGTGCGATCCATGGACACCAACGCCAAGCTGGGCCGGGGGGAATTCCTGGTGGCCGAAGCCGATGAATTCGACCGCAGCTTCCTGTCCATGATTCCCACCATCGCGGTGATCACCAATATCGAACCGGAGCATCTGGATTGCTACCGGGATATGGAGGATTTGCAGCAGGCTTTCGTTACCTTTGCCAACAAGGTGCCCTTTTACGGCAAAGTGATTGCCTGTCTGGATAGCCCCGGGGTGCAGGAGATTTTACAACAGTTCAAGCGGGCTGTGGAGACCTACGGCTTCAGCACCCAGGCGGATCTGATCGCCCGAAATCCGGAATTTATCCGGGAGGGAACTCGCTTCGAGGTGTGGTATCGCTCGAAGAAATTAGGTCCGGTACAGGTGCGCCTTCCCGGTCAGCACAACATCCTGAACGCCCTGGCGGCCATTGCGGTGGGGCTGGAACTGGAGGTGCCTTTTCCGGCCATGCAGCGGGCGCTGGAGAACTTCTCCGGTATCAGCCGCCGGTTTGAAATCAAAGCCGAGGGCAACGGCATTCTCCTGGCCGATGATTACGCCCATCATCCCACCGAAGTCCGGGCGACATTGCAGGGCGCCCGGCAGAGCTATCCGGATCGGCGGTTGGTGGCGGTGTTTCAGCCCCATCTGTTCACCCGCACCCGGGATTTTTACAAAGATTTTGCCCGGGCCTTCTTCGAGGCCGAGGTGCTGTTCGTGACCGATGTGTACCCTTCCCGGGAGAAGCCTATCGAGGGCATCACCGGGCAATTGATCGCCGATGCCGCCGTGGCCATGGGGCACAAGCAGGTCACCTATGTTCCGGACAAGCAGCAATTGCCTCAGGCAGTGCTGGCGGCCTTGCAGCCGGGGGATCTGGTGATCACCATGGGGGCGGGAGATATCTGGAAATGCGCCGCGGCTTTGAAAGCGCATCTGGAAAGCGACCTTCAACCGGAGGGGAAGAAGCGGTGATGATGACGGCCACGACCTCTCGTTCTGCCGTTGCGAATCCGGGGGGCTTTGCCCGACGGTTAAAGCGGGACTTTCCCGACATCTGTCGTCTGAACGAACCGCTGGCGCCGTACACCAGCTATCGGGTGGGCGGCCCGGCGGATGTGCTGGTGGTGCCGGAGCGGGTGGAAGAGCTGGAGCAGATCGTTCGCCGATGCCTGCAAGAAAGCGTGCCCTATTTTATCCTGGGCAAGGGGGCCAATATTCTGGTACATGACGCCGGCTTCCGGGGAGTGGTGATCCTGTTAGAAAAGTGTTGCCATCAACTGTTCCATCGGAATGGGATGCTGTATGTGGGCGCCGGGGTAACGGTGAAGGAATTGGTGGAATACTGTGAGGCGGAGGGCCTGGCGGGGCTGGACTACATGTCCGGCATTCCCGGCACGGTGGGCGGCGCCCTGACCATGAACGCCGGCGCCTTCGTGGGGGAGATCGGAGATCGGGTGCTGCGGATTGATGCCCTGGATGAGCAGGGGCGGCGGGTGCAGATTTCTCGCGAGGAGGCCCGATTCGGTTACCGCCGGGCGGATGGGCTGAAGGGCAAAGTGCTATTAGGCTGCTGGCTGGCGGTGGAACCCGGTGATCCGGAGAAGTTGCGCCGCGCGCGACAGGAGTATCTCCGCCGCCGGGCGGAAAAGCAGCCTCTGGAGTATCCCTCCTGCGGGAGCGTGTTCAAACGCCCCCCGGGGGATTACGCCGGTCGTTTAATCGAGGCCGCCGGATGCAAGGGACTAACCGTGGGCGGAGCCATGGTCTCTCCCAAACACGCCAACTTCATCGTGAATTTCCGCCGGGCCACGGCCGGGGATATTTACCACCTGATCTGCCGGGTGCAACAACGGGTGTATGCGCATTCCGGGGTGTGGCTGGAGCCGGAAGTGAAACTGGTGGGATTCTCCGAAGCCGAACGGCGGCGCACCGAGGCTCCGCCTGCCGGGGAAAACCGGGGAGGCGGATCATGAAAAAACTCCTCTATCCCACTCCCCGAACGGTGTTGACCTGGGGAATCCTGCTGCTGATCGGTTACGGAGCGTTTCACCTGGGGAAGTACCTGCTGGCCCGGGCCCGGATGTTCCAGATTCGGGAAGTGGTGATCACCGGGAACCGGTATCTGGAGGAGGCGGAAATCCGGAAACTGGCCGCCATCAATACGGAACAGGGACTGTTTCAGGTGGATGTAACCGAAGTCACCAACCGTTTGCTGGAGAACAAATACATTCGGGGAGCCACCGTGTCTCGCGTACCGCCTTCGACCATTCTCATTGATATACAGGAGCGGACGCCTCTGTTGTATCTGATCGATGGAAGCATCTATATGGTGGATGAAAACGGAATTATACTCAAAAAACTCCCCCAGATGCCGATGGGGAAAATTCCCATCATCACCGGTTTGCACGTCGCCGAATTGCTGCAAGATCGCACCCCTCTCTTCCGGGCGATGAATTTTGTTCGCAAGATCCGGCAGGTGGATGGCGATCTGCTAACCGTTGTATCGGAAATCCATTATGATAGAGGAGTGCCCCGGTTGTTGCTGGTTCGGGGGGGCGCTCAGGTAGAAGTGGGCGACCGGCAGCACTATCAGCGGCTGTATCTGCTCAGCGAACTGTTCAAGCATTCGCCGGTGCTCATGCAACTGCCTTCGGTGCGCCGCATCGATCTGCGGTTTGCCCATCGGATTATCGTAGCCAAAAAATGAGGAAGCCTGAACGTGATGGAAGGAAGAGTTATTACCGGCCTGGACATTGGCACCACCAAGGTGTGTGCCGTGGTAGTGAAAGAAGATCTCGACGGTAGCCTGCATGTAGTGGGGGTGGGAAGTTCGCCTTCTTACGGGCTGCGCAAAGGAGTGGTGGTGAACATCGACAAGACGGTGCATTCCATTCAAAAGGCCATGGAAGAAGCCCAGACCATGGCCGGGGTGGAGGTGGATTCGGTGTTTGTGGGCATCGCCGGGGATCATATTCGCAGCATTAACAGCAAGGGGATGGTGGGGGTCTCCCGGGATGATCATGAGATCACCGAAGAAGATGTGGAGCGGGCCATCAACGCCGCCAAAGCCCTGGCCCTGCCCATCGATCGGGAGATCATTCACGTGATCCCTCAGGAGTTTATCGTGGATGACCAGGATGGCATTCACGATCCCATCGGGATGTCCGGGGTGCGCCTGGAAGTGGAGGTGCACATCGTCACCGCGGCGGTCACCTCGGCGCAGAACATCGTGCGCAGCGTGCAGCGGGCCGGCTACGAGGTGGAGGACATCATTCTGGAGCCGCTGGCCTCCAGCCTGGCCGTGCTGGATGACGACGAACGCACCCTGGGGGTGGTGCTGGTGGATATGGGCGGCGGCACCACCGACATCGCCATGTTCTTCGATGGACACATCCAGCATACCTCGGTGGTGGCTCTGGGAGGCCAGCACGTGACCAACGACATCGCCATCGGGTTGCGCACGCCTCCGGAGCAGGCGGAGCAGATCAAGCTGAAGTACGGCATCTGCACCCGGGAGGGGTTGAATGAGAGCGAAACCATCATGGTGCCGGGGGTGGGCGGTCGCCCGCCGCGCACCCTGTCCCGCTCGGTGCTGGTGGACATCATCGGCCCGCGGATGGAGGAGATTTTTACCCTGGCACATCAGAAGATGCAGAAGTCGGATCTCCTGGAGGTGATGGCCGCCGGCGCGGTATTGACCGGTGGAGGCGCTTTGTTAGACGGTGCCGTGGCCCTGGCCGAATCCCTGTGGGGGATGCCCGTGCGCCTGGGGATGCCCCGCCATCTGGGGGGATTGATGGATTCGGTGCGCAATCCCATTTACAGCACCGCCGTGGGGCTGTGCCTGTATGGGGCGCAGTATCATGAGGATCGGGGGCCGTTTTCCCGGGGGAGCGAAAGCAATTTATGGGATGATGTACTGAGAAGTTTTCGACACTTTTTCAAACGCTTTTTTTAGCCAGGAAGGGCAGTTCAGGGATGGCTAAGCAGGGAAGCTAAGTTCGCAGGAACGTTTAACTCAAGGAGGCAGCATGACTATCGAATTTGACGAACGGGCGGAACTCAACGCAAAGTTGAAGGTCATCGGGGTTGGAGGAGCCGGTGGGAACGCCATCAACACCATGGTGACGGCGGGTCTGGCGGGGGTGGATTTCATCGCCGTGAACACCGATGCTCAGGCGCTGGAGGCCAATAAAGCCCAGAATCGCATCCAGATCGGGCGTTCCCTCACTCAGGGATTGGGTGCGGGAGCCAATCCGGACATCGGGCGGCAGGCGGTGGAGGAAGATCTGGAAGAGATTAAAAAGGTGCTCACCGGGGCGGACATGGTGTTCGTTACCGCGGGCATGGGCGGCGGCACGGGCACGGGAGCCGCGCCGGTCATCGCCAGCATCGCCAAAGATCTGGGCGCCCTGACGGTGGGCATCGTCACCAAGCCGTTTCACTTCGAGGGCATCAAACGGATGCAGCGAGCCGAGCAGGGCATCCAGGAAATGCGCCAGAGCGTGGATACCCTGATCGTGATTCCCAACCAGCGGCTGTTTGCGGTGGTGGATAAATCCACTCCCCTGATGGATGCCTTCAAAGTGGCCGATGCGGTGCTGCTCCATGCCACCAAAGGGATTTCCGACCTGATCACCGTGCCGGGGTTGATCAACCTGGATTTCGCCGATGTGCGCACCATTATGTCCGAGATGGGCGACGCCCTGATGGGCACCGGCCATGCTCGCGGCGAGGGCAAAGCGGTGCAGGCGGCGCAGCAGGCCATCTCCAGCCCCTTGCTGGAAGGGGTCTCCATCAAGGGCGCCCGGGGCGTGCTGGTGAACATCACCGGCGGCGGCGACCTTTCCCTGTATGAGGTGAGCGAAGCCACCACCATCATCTATGAGGAAGCCGGCGAGGATGCCAACGTCATCTTCGGCGCAGTCATTGATGAAAATCTTCAGGATGAAATTTTCATCACCGTCATCGCCACCGGGTTTCAGGCCGATTCCAGAGAGTTGGTGGAGCCGTCCCGGAGTGAGGTGACCACGGCCAATTCCAAGATCCTCGATTTACCCGCATTCATGCGGGAGAAGCGCAAAAAAGCGGAAGAGGAGTCCCGATCCTCCTCAGAGGCGCCCAAAGGACAGCAGCAAACCCTCTCTTTCGACGACGACATCGATGACCTGGACATTCCCACGTTTCTGCGGAAGCAGATGGATTAGGGGAGGGATATTCGGTTATTAGGCTATTGGGATATGGGAATACCCGATTTCCGGAGGATTTCCCCAATATTGTAGATTGCAAGATAAGTATTTTGGGGCTAGGAAAAGCGTGGCCTTGCGCTCTCCTTCCACCGCT
>CAYQGB010000117.1:0-1702 GCA_964416895.1 uncultured Calditrichaceae bacterium | reverse complement strand
AGATAAGTATTTTGGGGCTAGGAAAAGCGTGGCCTTGCGCTCTCCTTCCACCGCTGGAGCGATGGAAGGAAGAAAAGCGTGGCCTTGCGCTCTCCTTCCACCGCTGGGGCGGTGGAAGGAAGAAGTAGGCGCTCCTGTGCCCTGAGAGCCTCGCTCGCAAACGGAATGCCGGAGCATACTCCCAAAAATCTTTTTCTTGAAACTATAGTTTGACCCCAAACACCAGGAGGTTCGGAGATGCGTGCCCTTGTTCTGGCAATCCTGGTAGTGGGGATGGGAGGTTTACTTTTGAAAGCTCAAACTCCGCCGCGTTGCCAGGAGGCCCTGGCCGAACATCAGTCCCCGAGGTTTCGCACCGCCATTACCAATGAGGGCACTCTGGGCATGCTCAATCAGTTTGGCAATCCCCCGGGGTGGCAATGGCCGCCGGGAGTCAACCAGTTATTTGAAGGCGCAATCATGGTGGGGATTCCCCCGAATCAGGTGAGCGATGGCGCCCGGGTGATTAGTGGCGGTTCCCAACAACAACTGGATCGGGATTTTCGATGCATATGGAACGTGGATACCCTGGCGTTTACTTCGGATTCTATCGTATACTATACCGCCTATGATGACAGCAATGCCCAATTTCCGCCGCTTGCCGATGACGGCCCCAATGCCCCGCTCCCGATTCGCGTGGAACAGTGGAGCTATTCGTACGCTTATCCGCCCAATATCGGGTATTTGATCCTGAAACTGACCGTGACCAATATCGGTGCAGATACTCTGAACAACCTTCTTATCGGGGGGTATCTGGACTGGGATATTAACAATTATGCAACCAACACCGGGATGGTTTATTTTGAGACCCTGAACGATCCCAATATCGGGCATGGCCGGCCGTTTGTTCTGGAACTGGTGATGCAGTGGGATGATTCGCAGCCGGATCCCTATCTGGGGGTGGTGCCTTTAAGTCAGAATGTTTTTCTGGCCTCTCGCATTGCCGATAACGCGGAAGAGATTTATCCGGGTTCCTCCTCACCTTTTTCGGAGGCCAACAAATATGGATACATGCGTCATCGTCGGGCGAACGATCCGTTTGGGGATCCCTGGGGGCCGGGAGATAAGAGCATGGTTTTCGGTTTGGGAGGAGGCCTGAATCGGGGAGTGCCGGATGGGGGATTTCGTCTGGCTCCCGGTGAAGCGGCGACAGTGGGCTTTGCCATTGTGGGAGGAAATGGATTCCAGGAATTCATTACCAATGCGGTGGCCGCTCTGAACAAGTGGTTCTATGATCTGGGGAATCCGGTGATTCTTGTGGGAGATGATGCCGTGGAAGAACCTTCTCCTACCGGTCTTCCGGAGACGGTCGTGTTGATGCCCAATTATCCCAATCCCTTTAACCCGGTTACGAATGTGGAATTCGGATTACGGAATGCCGAATGGGTTACTTTGAGGATTTATGACCTGTTGGGACGAGAAGTGAAGACTCTGGTAAGTGAACGTTTCCCGGCAGGTTATCACACTGTGCAATGGGATGGTACCGATAACCACGGCCAGCGTGTAGCCAGCGGGGTATATATCTATCGCTTGCAGGTGAATGGGGTGGTAAAATCTCGAAAAATGGTTTTGCTAAAGTAATTTGGTGTTACATTCCATATCCTTTGGGACTGTCAAACAGCCTGAGCTGCGGATTTACATGTCCCTTCCGTTTGGCAACCCC
>CAYQGB010000116.1:0-11591 GCA_964416895.1 uncultured Calditrichaceae bacterium | reverse complement strand
GCTCATGTTTTAGCTGTCTTGTGTCACCCTGATTCCGCCCTGGCGGAATCAGTATAACAAAACAATACTCTCAATAGCAACAACACTCAAAAGGGAGACTACCCTCGATTTGATTCAGTTCAAACTCCACCGCCAGGCTGGTGAGATTCCACAATTGAATGTCGGAGGTGGTGGCATAGCGGGCCGGGAGCAGCCGACCGTTTTCGATGCGATAGCTCCATAATTCGTTGTGCTTGAGGCCGGAGCGCTCCACCGCCTCCCGGATTTGCTGCAACATGCGGCGCAAGGCCTCCACATACGGTTTTAGCTCCGGGGACCGCAATTGTCCCTGTTCGTCATGGGCAGCCCGGATCTGCTTCGCCAGCCCCAACAGCAACAGATTGACCTCCCGCCCCCAGACCACCCGGGGAGAATGATAGATATCCCGCCGAAAGTTTTCCCACACTTCCGGAGAAGCGTACGCATCGTTGGCCACCGCCGGGCCGACGCCTTCCAGATACAGCCCCACCGGATAGGGAAGCACAAAAATCCGCAACCACCGGAGCACTTCCCCGGCATCCTGCTTTCCGGCGAGAATTTTTTCGGTGAAATTTTCCATGAACAGGTAGGTGGCCGGATCGGTATTGGCGACGGGAATGGGTTCCCCGGCTTCATCCAGGGAGAGCGCCAGAAAGGTCACTTCCTGCCCCTCCGCCCCGGATTGCTGCAACACCGATTTCCAGTAGGTTCGCTCTTCCTCCGGTAGCCAGGCCAGTTTGGCTTCTATTCGCCGGCGCACTTCCTCCGCGGGGAGGTGCACCAGAAAATGACCAACGGCGCCCTCCCAGGTTTTCACCGCCTGCTCCAGCATCTCCGGACGGTGCAGGAACTCCGCCAGTGGGGTCTCCGCTATCTCCGGCGCCAGTTCCAATAACCGATCCGCCGAATAGCCCAGTTGCGCCAGCACTTCCCGGATTTGGGCCATCGCTTTCAGGGCGTTGGGCACCCACACGGCGTTGATGTCCATGGCAAAGCGACCGTTGGCGTATCCGGCGTTGCTGTCCCGCCAGCTACCGGAAAACCAGTGCCGGGCATCCCGGCGGGGAAACCCCACCAGATTGACGGGGATGGGTTGCCGGGCATACGGCTGCGCCTGAGTAGCCACGTAGGCCAGATTTCGCAGCAGCCGGCGAAGCCGGGAGTCTTTCCCCCCTTTCCGGGCAGGGGCCAGCAGAAACGCTCGTTTTCGATCCGCAGGCACATCCGGGCGGGTCAGGTACCGGGCTGTCAACACGGGGAGCTGAAAATCGTCATCCAGCATGCGGTAATTTTCCCGCACGGCCTGAAAATCGGCCAGCAGCGCCTCGGCCTGGTGCAACGCTTTCGCGGCGCGATCTTTTTCTCCCTTCCCGGTAGCTTCCAGATACTCTTCCATCCGCCGCACGTATTCCACGGCGTTCTCCCGAATGGCCTGCCCTCCCAGGGCTTCCTCGTGGCTGACCTCCCCCGCGGGAGAGAGCTTCCGCAGCACGCTGCCGATCACATGTTCCAGCATCTCCGGGCGCCAGATCGGCTCCATCATCAGCGCCGACATCATCATATCCCGCCCGAAGTAGGTGGCAAAATTGGGCATCCCGGCCATGAGTTTTTCCTGAAAGCTGAGCAGTTCCAGACTTTTCACCTGCCGCTCCATGCGCCGGAAATACCGTTGCCGCCGTCGAACATCTTCCGGCGCCGGGGTGGGCATTTCCGAAAGCGCCTTCTCATACGCTTCCCGCAGGCGACGGTAAAAGCCGGTAAACGCCGCATTGAAAATATGCTCCCGATCCAGGGGGGTCAGCGAGGGGGAGTTGGTACCCACGATAAGGGTCATCTCCAGGGGGGCGGGCTTCCGGGAAGAGAGGCGCAGAATATTGCCCTCCACGGCCACATCGGCGGCGCGCTTGCTCAGGATGATTTCGATGGAGAGGTAGTTGCGCCCGTCCAGGGTAGGGCGCCACACGCTGATATGCCATTCGGTATCGGTTTCCGCCGGTTCGATTTGAGGCTTCAGGCGGCGGCGCAACTCTTTCATGGAACCGGCCTTCAGCAACCGCAGGTGCCGCTGTCGCACCCCGGCGGGAAGCCGTTCGAGTTGAGCCACGAATTGCTCCAACTCCCGGGGAACAAAAGGCTCGCTGTCCAGCGGCTGGAGATGTTTTTGAAAATACTGGAAATCCCGCTCCACCCGCATGGAGCCTAACAGAAAGTGTCCCAGGCGGAGGTGGGAAGCCGGGATGCGGAGGGAAAATTTCAGGAAGCGGGTATCCTTCTCGGTGGCCACCTGAGCCTGGTCTCCGGCCCGGTGAAATGAAGCCGGATGGTCGGCGGTATCCCGGAGGGTAAAGGCCATGCTCTCGTTGGCGGCATCCCCCCATACCACCATCACCCGCCCGGTGGTCTGATTGAGGATCACCTGCACGGTGTTCCCCTCACTGTCTTTGAAGAAGCGGGTGGAATAGCCCCGGTACACTTCCGGATCGTCCAGTTCCGGTTGAGGAAATTCCAGCACCGGCGGCGCCGGTTTCCACTGAGCCAGCAGAGAGACCATCCATCCCATCGTCAGCAGCAGCACCCACAGCAAATGGAAAAAATTTTCTATTTTATCACGAGAAGATTTTTCAACAGGATTTGCCTGTAAGAACAACAACTTATACCCTGTTCTATTAAAAATAGATATCTGGATTTACCATTGAGGGCGAATAATGTGCTTATTCGCCCTCAATGGATTGTGAACCGGTCAATTGTTTAACAGCAGGGAACCCCGGTGAGACGCGAATTTCGCATCAAAAATCGTAGCGAACCGAGAATTTAACGGATCGTCCGAAAATGGGACGCCCATTGGCCGCCGTTGGATCGCGAGGATCTCCTTCCGTAAGCCCGTCGGAATCGGTTAGGTTGTCTCCATGGAGGCCGAAGGATAACCCTCCGGGTACAGAAAGAGTTACCCCGGCATCAACTTTGGTATACCCATCCAGTTGAAAATTATTGTCTCGAGAATCCCACCGTTTTCCCACGCTTCGCAAGGCGCCATACAAGTTTACAACGGACTTGCCTACAACGAATTCATAACTGGGCGAGATGCGGAACTGCCAATCCGGCTGGCGCCAAATAGAATTTCCTACAACTTCCGGGGCCAGGTCGGCTTCTTTGATCTCGCCATTTTGCAAGGTTCCCATAGCCCGAACCGTCAACCCTTCATGGGAGACAGCCGCTTCCAGCTCGACCCCAAACGTCTGGGTGGACAGCAAGGCCGATTCTCTGGTGGCGCCCACATCTCCATCAAACACATCAACATTGTTCAAGAAGCCAGTGGCAAAGAAACTAAACGCCGACGCGCTATATTTGATGCCCCCTTCAAATTGAGTAAACTCATTGGCCTCAATGTTCCCATTCTCATCCAGACTATAGGTTCCTTCCCGGATCATATCGAAGTGCGGGAACAAATAGCTGTCGGAGAAGCGCGCAAATACGCCGAATTCATCATTGATGTCGTAGTTCACCGCCGCTGTAACGGCAAAATCCTGGCCATCAAAGGATTTGGCCATATCCCTGGAGCCATCCGGATATCCCGGGCCGGTGTCCAGGGTATATTCCAACTCTATCCATTCGTAGCGTGCACCCACATCGAGGCGGAAATCAGGAGTAATGTTCCACGAGTCCGCGCCATAAACTGCCAGAGCCCGGGCATCCCCCGCCGACTGAAGACCAAAATTCCAGGGGCCTCCACCTCCGGCATCTGCTACATCCTGAGCCGTGATGCCTGCCAGTATATCTCCGTTGGCAACATTGTGCACCGGTATATGGTTGCCCAATGTCCAGAAATCATCCGATTTCCACCGAGCCTGATATAGCCCCACGGTGAGGTTATGATCACTCCACCGTTTATTGAGGCTCAGATCATTGTTGATGGACTGGATGTCCTTCAAAACCACCCAATGCCCATAATTCTGAACCCAATCTGAATCGGTAAGTATCTGTCCGCCCTGGGTGCGCACGGTATCAATGCCCAGTGTAGCCTTCAGATCCTTTACCCGCACGGGATTCCCATTGGGGACAAATCCGAAAGTATTGGCGTCTCCGGTGGTAAAAGTAAGATTGTCTCGGGCCGTCCAACCGGAGCCTAAATCCAGGGTCGCGTTGACACCGGTGATGTTACCCTTCCAGCCACGCCCACGAGAGAAGTCAAATATTCGGGTATCTCCCTGCCGGTTGATTTGCAGTTCCCGAAAACGGGTTGCGTTACCCAGCGGAGTAAACGTGCCCAAGTCGTTTCCGGTGTTTAAAGCCATGGGCAGAACCCATTGACCAAAATCATCGGTGATCCGGGTGTAGGCATTAATTGCGCCTCTCTTAAAAAGCTTGGTTAACTGCACGGTGATCTGGCGTCCGTTTTCGGAATTAAATTCTGTATCCCGGATACCGGGGGATGTTTTCCAATACCCCCCTACCATGTAATACAATCCGGTAGTGATTTTCCCACTCAGGTATCCATCGAAGCGCTGCAATTTGTAATCCGAGGTTTCGTACTTCAGCCGGCCTTCGGTTTTTTCGCCGCCTTTTTTCAGGTTGAAGTTGACCGTCATTCCTGGCTCGGCGTTGGAAAACACAGCACTCGGACCTCCGCGCAATGCTTCAGTAGAGGCAACCGTCTCATCGAGGCGGAATATGGAGCTTTGCTCAAAGAAAGAGAGCGTTTCCGTCCCATAAATAGGGCCGCCATTAATGGCCATGGTCACAAACGGCGCGTCTCCGGAGGAGGGCATGCCGCGAACGAAGATGTTTGCTCCCGCAACGCCGCCGGAACTTTCAGACCAAACGCCGGGCACCACTTCCAGCAGAGCAGCGGTGCTGGGAGGTGAAAGCTGGCGAATTTCTGCCGGCGCAATGGTGGTAATGGCAAAACTGGCTTCGCGCTTCTCGATTCCAATTCCACCCGGAGTTCCCGTGACCACCACGGCTTCCATCAGTAGCACGTCCTGCACCAGGGTAAAGTCCTGGGTCACCGTCTCGCCGGCGCCCACGGTTACCTCGGCGCTGGCCTTCCGATAGCCGATATAGCTGGTTTCAATCGTGTAGGTTCCCGGAGGAACCTCATCGATGAAGTACCTCCCGTCCTCATCGGTGGCCGCTCCCATCAGGGTACCTTTCAGAATCACGTTCACGAAGGGCAGCGGCTCTCCGTTTTCATCGGTCACTCGTCCTTCAATGCGACCGTTTTGGGCCCAGGCAGTGCTCACGAATAGCGCCAGCAACAGCACCGCCAGAACACCGAGTCGAGTACACATCCGACACATAGGAAGACCTCCTCAAGTTTTGGTTGAACGGAAACTACCAAAAAGACCCCATACCACAGATCTTCCGGTATAGCACACATGCGGCTCAGGGTTCTTTCATGCCGACACCTCCGTGGTTTGATTGCACATTCTCATTGGTTTCCCCCTCCCCGTTTCCGAATGCATCTCCGTTCTCTGCGAATTCAGAAACGTAATGCGTATTGCGTATTGCGTATTCTTGAGGTAACCGGTTACGCAATACGCATTACGCAATACGTCTGGTTAGACCTTTCACGCCTACAGTCGCCTGTTATTGAACGGTTTTACGTGTCACGTAATAGTATCTCTGCTAAAAGGTATAAGCCGCGCTGATCGTAATCGTGCGTCCCAGGATGGGGCGGGCCATGAACACCCGATCATTGCGATTGGCAAACACCTGCTCCACCCGGGGATTGCCTTCGGTCAGCCCGATGGTGTTGGTCAAATTGGATACGCTGGCCATCAGGGTGATCCCGTCTTCCAGGGAGCGATAGATGATCCCGGCATTTAAGACCCCAAAGTCGGGCAATTCGGCGGTGTTGGCGTCATCCACATACCGTTCTCCCACGTACTGCCAGCTCCCAAAGATTTTGAAGCCCTTGAAGGTGTACGAGGGGCGCACGTGCAGGATCACCTGGGGAATCCGCCGCACCCGATTTCCGGAAAGCTCCACGGTCATTTTTCGATAGGTGGCGGGATCCACGGTGGTAAAGCGCATGTTTTCCAGCAGGGGATTCTGAAAGGTGCCGATCAGCGAAAGCTGCAATCCCTCGAAGGGGGTAACCACCGTCTCCATCTCGCTGCCCAGGGTCACGCTTTCGGCAAACCGTTTTTCCTCGTAGATTCGGCCATCCCGCACCACCTCATCGACGAAGGGAATGTGATTGACCCGGCTGAAGAACACGGCCCCGAACAGGGCGAACAGGTCGGTCGCCATTTTCAGGCCGCTTTCCATCTGGTGCACATACTGGGAAAAGCCCCGTTCCTCCGAGAACATCCACTGCTCAAAATCGGGGGTGCGAAAGCCCCGACTGATCCGCCCGTATATGGCCAGTTGATCGTTGAAAGTGTAGTTGGCTCCCACGGATACGGCCCATTCGGTGAATCGGTGGGCATAGGGGCGCCAGGTGCCGTTGCCGAACTTCACCTTCTGCTCGGCCAGGGCGGTACCGTCCCCCACGGTGAAATCCTCGCCCACATTTTCCACCTCTCCGGAAAATCGGTTGTGCTCAATCCGAATTCCCGTATCTATCCGCAGCCGGTCGCTCAGTTGCCATTCATCCACCAGGGATCCGGCCACCAGGGTAGCCCGATTTCGAGCGTTCATATAAAAGGTGCCGAATTGCTGCACGCCGTGGCGGGTGACGGCAAGAATCTCGTTTCCGGAACTATCCAGCGCCACCAGATCCAGCAGGCGAGGAGCATCTTTTACTTCCATCAAAATATTGTGCCAGTACCAGAAATCGTTAGCGGTGTAGCGGCTTAGATAAATCCCCGCGCTGAGGGAATGCCGCCGGAGTTGCTTTTGAATCTGAAAGTGATTGGCAATACTGCTCAGGGGCTTGCTCACTGCCCACCAGCCGTTGCGGGCTACCAGCCCGTTGCCGTTCAATCCCACAGGATCCCGGATGGGTTCATGGGTATCGGCGTAGCGATATTCCCACCGGGCAAAGCCGGGCAACTTATCCGCGGGGTAGATGGAATCGGCAAACTCGATTGCCGGGAAGGGATTGTCCAGAGAAAAAATCGCGTTGAAGTCGATATGCGCCTTCATCACCCGCAGGATGTTGCGAAGGCTCCAGTTGCCTCCCAGGTCAAAGGCCACCTCCCCTGTGGCGGAAAAGTATTCCGGATGAATCCCGTCACTCAGGCGGCGGTGAATCTCCCGGCCGTCAGGGGTGGGAAAGCGCATGTTGTCGGCGTGAACGCTGGTCATGGTGCCGTAGTTGGCGTCGAAGCCGGGGATGGGATGGGGATCCCGGGGATTTTGCAGGGGGATGGGAAGATAAAAGATGTTGCGGTCGTTCAGATATCGGGTTTTGAAACGCACAAATCCCCTGCGAAACAGGTGGGTAAGATTGAATTTGATTTGTCCGCCCCGATTGGCCACAAACTTCGGCGACCGCACGCCCCTATCATACCGGGCAAATCCTCCGATGTTGAATTTCCACTGCCGCCCTAACGGCCCCCCGTAGTTGTAATCCAGGCGATAGAATCCCCGATCTCCCACGGCCACCCGGACCAGCCCCTCCAATTTGTTCCCCCCGGTTTTGCTGACAAAATTGATGATCCCTCCGGGGGCATTGCTGGCGAAGATGGATCCGGTGCCCCCGCGCACCCCTTCCAGAGAAGCGATGGTGGCATCCACCCGCATGAGGATGTCGATGTTGGCGAAGGCCAGCTCCGGGGCTTCATACAGGGGCATGCCGTCCTCCAGCATGGCCACGTAGCGGAAGCTGCCATCCTGGGGAATGCCCCGGGGAAACAGGTTGTTGCCCCCTTCCCCACCGGAGGTTTCCACATAGAAGCCGGGGATGAAGGTGAGCAATTCGGCGGTGCTGGTGGGCATCCGTTCGGAAATCTGGCGGGCATTGGCGGTGGTGATGGCCACGCTGGAGGCCATTTTGGTCAGAGGATTTCGGGCCGCGGTGGTGACAATTTCATCCATGTTCAAGATGTCCGGGGAGAGCGCGAAGTTCTCTACCCGCAGTTCCTCGCCGTACACCTCCACCTCCCGTCGCACCGTGCGATACCCCATAAACCGGGCCACCAGGGTGTACTTGCCCTCCGGTACCCGGGCAATGCGGTATTCCCCCTCGATATTGGTAGCCGCTCCCCAGGAGGTGCCTTCGATCAACACTTCGGCGCCTTCTAACGGTCGCCCCTGCACATCGGTTACCCGACCGATGATCGCCCGCCGATTCTCCGGCTCCTCCTCCTTCAAAATCAGCACAATGGTGCGCCGCCCGACTTTGATATACTGAATGGGATGGTCTCCGAGAACCGCCTGCAGATCCCGGTAAAAATCCCCCGTGATTCGGCGAAGGGCCCGGGTGAACCGTTTCCGGACCAGTTCATCTTCATAAATAAAATGCACCTGATAGGCCTCCTGCAACGTTTGCAGGGCCCGGGAGAGAGCAATCCGCTCCTCTGCCGCCCGGTTTGACGAAGGCGGAGGGGGCCGCCGAACCTGGGCGTGCAGATTCAGGGCGACGGCAACTCCGATACATGTCAGTACGGTTGACAGTCGCATGATCGCAGACTTCGGTACGAAGTCTCCCCATGAATGGATGATTGGCTACCGATTTATGCTTACATGGCGGCGCTGCCGAAGGTGATTGTGTTTCCCTGTCGGTGCACGGACACCCCAAGCACCCGGGATAGCGCCTGCACAATAACCTCCAGACCACCGTTTTCGATTGAACCGGTAAGGCGTCGTTGCAGCAGGGCAGGATCGGACACGCGGATATGAATACCGTACGTCTCTTCCAGTCGGCGAGCGATTTCGTGAAAAGGTGTGCGATTCAGTCGCAGAGAACGTTCCCACCAGCTAAAATAGACATCCAGCGGGCGCGAACTCGGTTGCACAGATGGATCTCCTTTTCGGAAGGAGAGAAATTCTCCCGGCGTCAGGCGTATCCGGGGGATGGAGGAAATCTCCGGATCATCCCCCCGAACCACCACATCCACGGTGCCTTCCCGGAGGGCCACACGCGTCCCTTTCCGGGCATGGACGGTGAACGCCGTTCCCACCACCCGAATAAAGCCATCCGCGGTTTCCACCACAAAATCCCGTTGGGTTCCTTCGGGAAGGGAGGCCACCTTGAAAAAGGCTTCCCCCTGCAATCGAAAATGCCGCCGGGTGTGATCGGTCCAGGTTCGGGGATATTCCAGAGTGGAATTGGCATTCAGGATGATCACCGAGCCGTCGGGAAAAGTCAGCTTTTGCCGTTCTCCGTAGGCCGTGGTCAGAACGCTGTATGCAGGGGCATCGGTGAAGATGAGGCGTTTTCCGAACAGGAGCAGCAACAGCACCGCGGCGGCCACGGCGGCGATGGCGGCGTAGGTTCTCGGGGAAGCGGGAAATACCCGGATATTGGGGGAGGAACCATATTCTCCGGAGGCGTTTTCCTCCGGCGCCGGGGGAACGGTTTGCGAATGCAGTCGTTCCCGGAGCCGGTGAATTTGTGCTTCCACCGAGGGCACCGGAAACGACCGAAACCGGGGGATCTGCCACAGTTTCAGGGCCTCTTCGTAAAGCGCCTGGTGTTCCGGGTGACTCTGCAACCAGTCTTGCCAGCGTTCGGCTTCCTCCGCCGAAGCGGTTCCGGTGATCCACCGCTGAAAGGATTCGTCTGCCAGTAAATCGGCTGCACCCGAAGGAAACTTTTTCATGATTCGCTCACAAATTAAAGGCTCTCGTCTTCCTTGATTTACCCGCATATCTGCCGGCGCAGATGCCCCTGCTGTTTTATAAGGGTCGCAAAGGGGGAAAATGTAACCGGGGAAAATTTTTTTTCGGCGGGCGATCCACTCCGGCTGCGAATTTATTTTTTTTCCGTCGGTAACAAAGCTACTGGATTGGAGGGAGAAAATGGTTAACTTGTGGGGAAAAGCCGGATGCTGAATCGTGACCTAAGTGGTCTGTTTCAGAAATTCTTATAGGATTAGGTGAAAGAATATGTAGGCGCGGGAGCGCCTTCTCTTCCTTCCACCGCAGGAGCGGTGGAAGGAGGCGGAAAAACTGTGTTTTGAAACCCTACGAGCAACTATGAAACGGGGTACTAAGGAGGTTTTCCATGCATACATGGCCAGGCAATTCCCACCAACGCATGATCTTCAGCAGCCGCTCCGTCCGGGGATGCTTTCCGAGAATCCAATGGGCGGTTGTGGGCTGGCTGTTGCTGTTTTTGGTCCATTCCGCGCCGGGTATTTTACCTCCGCCGCGCACCGGCAATCTGTATGTCACCAGTTTCGGCACCGACTCCGTGGCGGTGTACGACTCCACCGGGGCTTACCTGCGCAGCTTTTCCGCTCCCGGCCTGGACGGCCCCCGGGGCATCGTGTTTGCTCCCAACAATCGCATTTACATCGCCGGCCAGCACTCGGATCAAATTTTCGTGTTTGACCGCAACGAGCAACTGATCACCACCTTCGGGCACATGCAGTTAGACGGCCCCACGGGCATGGCCGTGGAAGACACCCTGCTGTATGTGTGCAGCTTTAACAACGATCAGGTAGTGGTGTTTAACCTGGAAGGAACGTTTTTACGTACCTTCACCGGGGGCGGATTGAACGGCCCCAATTGCGTGGCGTTCGACTCCCACGGGAACATCTACGTTTCCAGCGCCATGACCGCCACGGTGGTCAAATTCGCCCCCGATGAGACCCACCGGATCACCTTTACCGGGGGCGGGCTGAGCAGCCCCATGGGCATCGCCCGGGATACCGCCGATGTGCTGTATGTGGCCGGGGGCGGCTCCAACAACATTGTCATGTTCGATACTCTGGGGAATACCCTGGGGACCATCACCCATGCGGATCTGGGCGGCCCGCAGGGGATCGCCTTCGACGACCGGGGACATTTTTTCACCTCCTCCTTCTTCCAGGATCATCTGGTGGAGTTCGACGGTTCCGGAAACTATGTGCAGACCATCACCGCCGGCAATCTGGACATGCCCCGTAGCCTGGCCTTCGAGCCTCTGGAACCTCCGACGGGCCTCGGACAACCGGTCGGGATCCCCCACGCGGTGGAACTGTATCCCAACTTTCCCAACCCCTTCAACCCGGCCACCCATTTTCGATTTCGGATTGCCGATGTCGGATTTGTTAAGTTAAAAATCTACGACGTGATGGGGCGACCGGTGAAGACTCTGGTACAGGAGAAATTATCACCGGGCAGGTATGAAGTACAGTGGGATGGCACCGATGACGCCGGGCGGGCGGTGGCTTCGGGGATTTACCTGTATCGCCTGCAAGCCGGAGAGCGGGTGCTCACCCGGAAAATGGTGCTCATAAAATAACCGTGACCGGATGCTTTGGCGGGGAAGGGAAACTTTCCCCGCCTTTATGGTTACCCGGCGTGATGAGTAATGCTTATGTTTCACGTTGACTTTTCCTTCCCCCGCTCCGCGTCCGCGGTGGAAGGAGAAAAAATGACAGATGCCTCTCGTACGGATTGTTTTGAGGGTTGAAATATATTAGACTTTTGACAAATCACCGCTTATGAGCGACCAAAACTACGTGACGGGCTTCGAT
>CAYQGB010000115.1:0-11688 GCA_964416895.1 uncultured Calditrichaceae bacterium | reverse complement strand
CCACACCCCAATCGGGAATTTCCCTTCACCTTGTTTTAAATCTCCCCTGCCTCTAAATTCCCGCCTTCTACGAGCAGAAGTTTTGAAACCGGGATTGGGGGAGGCGACCCGTACGCCTGGAAGCCCGGGCTTTCGCTTTCCATGAACAGAAACTTCTGGAACCGGATATGGAGGAACTTATGCATCCCACTGCTGCTCTTGCCGGAAAAATCGTTTTCTCTGTGATGTTGCTTGGTTCTGTGACAGCCTTTGGCCTGCTGATGTATCGGCGGATTAAGGTGTTGTTGCTGGCGCAGCCCATCCACCGCTTTGACCGACCACTGGAACGGCTGAAAGGGGTGCTGATTTACTTCCTGGGGCAAAAGCGCATCCTGGATCCCAAACATTTTGGTGCAGGCGTCATGCACGCCTTCATCTTCTGGGGATTTCTGGCCGTTTCCATCAACACCATTCACCTGGTGGGACGGGCCTATGCCCCGGGATTCCATCTGCCCCTGTTCGGGCCAGAAGGTATTCTGGGAATTCCCTACATCTTTGTGCGGGATGTTTTCGAGGTCATGGTGCTGCTCATGGTGCTGGTGGCGGCGTTTCGGCGGGCGGTGCTGCGGCCGGAGCGAATTACCCTCTCCTGGGATGCCGCCCTCATCCTCACCCTGATCGGCACCCTGATGGTTACCGACTTCCTGATGAACGGCGCTCTGGTGGCGGCGGGAGCATTGCAGGAGCAGGCCTACACCCTGGCCTCCTCCGGCAAACTCACCGACGAGGCGTATTCCTTTATGGCCGCTCTTACCGGCAATCTCCTGAGCGGATGGACGGCTGACCAACTCGTTCTGCTGCATCAGGGGGCCTGGTGGGTACACATGGCCACCCTGCTGTTCTTTCTGGCCTATCTACCCGTTTCCAAGCATTTCCATGTGGTTACCGCCCTGTTCAACGTCTATTTCCGGAATCTGGAATCCGGGGCCCTGCCACACATGAATCTGGAAGATGAGGACCTGGAAAATTTCGGCGTTTCCCGGATTGAACAATTCGACTGGAAGGATATTCTGGATATTTACACCTGCACCGAATGCGGGCGTTGTCAGGATGCCTGCCCGGCTTACGCCACCGAAAAGCCTCTCTCTCCCAAGCGGGTCAACGAAGAGATGCGGGATCACCTGTATGATAAAACCCCCTGGTTGCTGCGCATGGCAACGCAGGCCGATGGCGCCGAGTACGACGGCCCGGCACTGGTGGGAGAAGTGATCCACGAGGACACCATCTGGGCTTGCACCACCTGCAAAGCCTGCGAAGAAGCCTGCCCCCTGTTTATCGAGTTCATCGACCGGTTTGTGGAGATGCGGCGGCACCTGGTGCTGGAAGAGAGCCGGTTTCCTTCGGAGCTAACCGCCATCTTCAAGAATCTGGAAAACAGCGGCAATCCCTGGGGCATGCCCGCGGAGGATCGGGAGAACTGGACCGAGGGGTTGGAGGTTCCCCGCATCCGCGATGTGGAAGGAGAGGTGGAATACCTGTTCTTTGTAGGCTGTGCCGGGGCGTTTGATCAGCGGAATCAGAAGACCGTGCAGGCGCTGGTGCAGATTCTCAATGCCGCCGGGATTCACTACGCCATTCTGGGGAAAGAAGAAACCTGTACCGGCGATCCCGCCCGGCGGGTGGGCAACGAATACCTGTACCAGATGCTGGCCGAGCATAATGTGGAAACGCTCAATTCCAAAAGCTTCAAAAAGGTGATTACCGCCTGTCCCCACTGCTTTAACACCATCAAAAACGAATACCCCCAGATTGGAGGCAACTACCAGGTATTGCATCATACCGAGGTCATTGCCGACCTGATTCGCTCCGGGAAAATCCCCCTGAGCCGCCCGGTGGAGCGCATCATCACCTACCACGATTCCTGCTATCTGGGGCGGCATAACGACATTTATGATCCTCCCCGGGATATCCTTTCCGCCATTCCCGGAGTACGCCTGGAAGAAATGCCCCGCTCCCGGAACAAAGGCTTCTGCTGCGGTGCCGGGGGCGGCCGGATGTGGCTGGAGGAGTCCAAACCCCGGGTCAATCAAAATCGGGTGGATGAAGCCGCCGAGCACACCCGGGCCGAGGTCGTATGCACCGCCTGCCCCTACTGCTCCATTATGATCGACGACGGCATCAAAGAGACCGGGCGGGAGGAGAAACTGGCTACAGTAGATGTGGCGCAACTGGTGGTGCAGGCGATGGATACCTCAGGGAAATAGTTTGCCCTGGAATAGAGCTGTGTGGATGTCCTCTATTTACAACTGAGCGATCAAACACCTGATGGGGTTATTGAGATTTCGGAAGGTGTAAATGTGGATATTACCAAAGATAAGCGCATCGCCGGAATCGAAATTCTGGATGCTCCGCACAAGATTGATCTGGAAACCGTCCTGTCCTGTAGTCTGGAATTCGACAAAAATATTCTCTCCCGAGAAATTGCCTGAACAGATAACTTCCATATTTGTTTTTTCCCTCGCCTGTGGTTAAACTTCCTTTGAATCGGCTGGCTGTATTGCCCCGGTCAGGAAAATACCGGCACGTCTCCACTCATTTTACCCGGAGAATTCGGTTACGGCTCTCGTCGATTTTTATTTGTATCCACACAGGAGGTATCCATCCATGAAGTTGCTACTGATCAATCCCCGGTTTCCGGAGAGTTTCTGGAGCTTAAAATGGGCTACCGACCATGTGTTGCAGGGCGCCCGCACCACCAATCCCCCTCTGGGTCTGGCCACCGTGGCGGCCATGTCCCCCCCCGATTGGGAGGTGGAAATCGTGGATGAAAATGTGGAATCGGTGCCCTTGCAACCGGACGCCGATCTCATCGGCATCTGCGGCATGGGAGTGCAGTTTCCCCGCCAGCAGGAACTGCTTACTTTTTATCGCCGACAGGGATACCATGTGGTCGCCGGAGGAAGCTATGCCTCTCTATGCCCGGAGAAATATACCGCGCTCGCCGATACCGTGATTGCCGGCGAAGCGGAGTACATCTGGCCGGAATTCTGTCGCGATTTCGAGAAAGGCGCTCCCCGGGCCCTGTATCAGGAAACGGGAGAGGTGGATCTCACCGATTCCCCCGTGCCCCGATTTGACCTGCTGGATCTGAGCAAATACGGAGCGGTGAGCCTGCAATTCTCCCGGGGTTGCCCGTTTCGGTGCGAGTTCTGCGACATCATCGTGATGTTCGGGCGGAAGCCCCGCACCAAATCCCTGGAGCAGGTGGGCCGGGAACTGGATGCCCTGCGCCAGCTGGGAGCGCACAACCTCTTTTTCGTGGATGACAACCTGATCGGCAATAAACCGGTCGCCAAATCCCTGCTCCGCTACCTTCGGGATTATCAGCAACAGCATGGGTACAAATTTGAATTCGGCACCGAGGCTTCCCTGAACATGGCTCAGGATGAGGAACTGTTGCGGTTGTTTCGGGAGGCCAACTTTAAATGGGTGTTCATCGGGATCGAATCACCGGATGAAGCCAGTCTGAAGGAAACCAAAAAGTTCCAGAACACCCGCCAGGATATTCTTTCCTCGGTGCGGGAAATCTACCGCCACGGGCTGGACATCTACGCCGGATTCATCATCGGATTTGACAACGATACCGTGGAGACCTTCGACAAACAGTTTCGGTTTATCATGGAGGCGGGCATTCAGACGGCCATGGTGGGGCTGCTGACCGCTCTGCCCAAAACTCCGCTATACGAGCGGCTGGAACAAGAAGGACGGCTGCTATCGGAAGCGGATGATTCCGACAACACCCGCCTGGGCACCAATCTCATTCCCAAAGGAATGTCCTATCAGGAAATGATCGAAGGATACTACCGGCTGTATCATCGCCTGTTAGAAGATCGGCACATTGCCGCCCGGATACGGAACAAAGGCCGATATTTGACCCATCCGGTATTTGAAGCCAGCGGTTCTCCCGGGAAAGCATTCCAGATGCTAAGCAATTTTCTGCTCCGGGGTATTCTCCCCGGCGGCATCCGGCGGATCTACCATTTTGTGCGCACCCTTCCCCTGGCGCATCCCCGGCGATTCCCGCTGGTGATAAAGGATTGGGCAATCGGATTATCCATGAAGGATTACGTGCAGCGCCATTTTGATCCTCTGTTTGAGCCGGAACCTTCCGTGATTGAGCGTCACCTGATCAATATCCGATACAAACTTCGCCGATACCTCCGCGGGGGAAATGTGGAGATCTGGGTGAATCAATTGCGCCATACCGCGGATGAGTTGTCCATATCCATTCGGGGAAAATTGGACCGAAGCTTTTTCTCCCGGGCTCCCCGACATCTGAAAAGGGTGCTCAAACACACTTCGGCGCGGATTACCCTTACCATCGAAGAGTTGCAGGAAAACCAGTTGCGCCATCTTCAGCGAATGCTCCGGCGGCTTTCCCGGTACGGAGATCGTATTTCCATTGCCGTGAGCGAGCACCTGCAACCGCAGCTACAGATTGATTCCTCACGTTTCCATCTGATTCTGGTAGCGGAAAAATAGGTCGGAGAGAGAGAAGCATATTGGGGGGGTGGAAAGCGTCCGGTACTGAAATACGCATTTACGCCCGGAAAAAGCAAACGCAGGCCTTGTGCCTGCGTTTTTTGTCTCCCTTTCTCCGATTCGCTTTCGGAACCCTCGTATCCGGGATCAGAACCATTATCCTGATCAACCGATTCGGCGCCTTTACTTCTCCACCGGCAACCCCTTCTGATTCCAGGCCATCATGCCTCCCTGCACATTCAGGAGCTGTTGAAATCCCTGCGCCTTAAGGTAGTTGGCCGCGTAGCTGCTGCGATTTCCGCTCCGACAGACCAGCACGATGGGGCGATCCTTCAGGGCGGCGATTTCCTTCGCCCAGCGATCAATCTGCTGCACCGGCTTTAACTGCGCTCCGGGAATGTGCCCTAACGGCCCGGTGTACTCCTGGGGAGTGCGCACGTCGATGACCAGCGCCTCGGGGTGCTGTTGAATAAATTGGTAAGCCTCTTCTACCGAAACGTTACGCAGTTCCCCGGCAGCCACCGCCGTTCCTTCTCCCGGAGCAGCCGCCGGCGCGCTTCCGGCAGATTTATCCTTCTGGCAACCCCATAAGCTCATCCAGATACTGAAGATCAATCCCACAACCGCATATCTCCCGATTTTCATGGTTCATCCTCCTGAGTAATTGTGAAAGAAAGCAGTATGATGTTTGCCGCCGGAGAAGGTTACAATTGAAGGCCCTCAGGCGGCGGGTTGTGGGTACTTTTTTATCGTTCCAGATAAAGCGCGTTGAAGATCAACTTGAACGTGCCGTACGTCTGTCCCCGATGCTGGGGGCGAAAGGCATACAGCACCGCCCGGCCTTTTTCCACCGGAATCTCTGCCAGGGCCACTTTGCCGTAGAGCTTTTCTTCTCCCACCGCCCAGCCGCTCAACAGCAAATCCCGGTCGCCGTAAACCCCGATCTCCCCGATTTCGCGAGGATACGGCTGCAACGTGAGCACCACGTTGTGGTTCACATAGATCGCCGCCCGATCCGGCAGGCCCCGGGTTAACGGGGAGCCGGTATCCAGCCGCACCTCTAACAGGCTCCCGGGGATAAAAAACGCCTTCCGTTGCACCTCCCTCAGGGGATTGGCCGCCGGCAGATGCAGCTTTTCGATGGCAAAATTGCACGCTTCCCCGAAAAACAGCACCGTACCTCCCTCCTCCAGAAATTCCTGCACCCGGCGCACCCCTTCGCTCCCGATGCCTCCCAGAAACTCCCGGGGAATCTGCGGCTCCCCCACGGTGGAACTTTGCGCCCGCCCGTTGACGATCCGGTTGCTGCTCTGGCTGCCAAAGATCAACACATCCACCCGGTCGCTCAGCGGTTTCCCCTTGCGCAGATCGTCGTTGTGCAGCACGGTGTAGGAAAAGCCGAACCGATCCAGAATCAGGCGCAGCCAGCCCTCATCATACACGTAGGGAATCCAGGGTTGATAAATGCCGATTCGCGCCGGGCGCACCGGGCCCAGGGGCAGCGACTCCGCCTCCGGCAAATTGACCACCGGCACCTCCCACCGCTTCACCAGTTCCCTCACCGTTTCCAGTTGCTTTGCTTCCACCTTTACCACGAACGTACCCGCCGGATAGGCTCCGGCCTCCTGGCGCAGTTCATACACGGGAAATTTCTCCTTCAGCAGGGCATTGACCAGCCCAAATCCCCCGGTATGCCGCCGCTCGATGGCAATGGCTCCCTCGTGCAGGGCATCAGTAGCTACCGGAAGCGTCGGCTCCTCTACCCGCTGCACAGGCGCGTTGATGCGATCATACACCGCCACGGCTTCCACACCCATTTGCAGAGGCAGCGTCCAGGCAGTGACGTCGTAGGGGCGGCGGGGCGGCCCGCCGGGATACTCCCGCAGGTCGGGATAGTGCTGTCGCTCCATCAGGTCTTTGATGTAGCCCCGGGCCGGCTGCGCCAGGGGTATGATGAAATCGCCTTTGGAGAAGCGGTGCCCGTCGGCGGTAAAATCCGCCTGCGCCTGATACACCTCCACGTTGGCGAACCGCAGTCGTCGCAGCAACTCCACCGCATTGCCGGGATCGTGCTGATCCAGAGGCAGAATGTAGGCGGTGGGATGTTCCGGCCAGTCTCCCACAATCGCCCGACGGTTCAGTTGATAGAAGTTCCGCTTAAAACGCAGCTTATAATCCGCGGCCAGTTCCAGCAGCGCCAGCGCCGCCGCCTTCTGATATTCCACAATATCCCGCAGCCGCCACCAGCCCCCCGGCCAGGGATTTAAAAAGTTGGTCTGCTGCTTATACTCCGGCAAATCCAGCCCCATCCCCCGCAGACTGGTACGGGGAAAATACAGCGGCGTGGCCAGGCGCACCGAGGCCGCCTCGGTCAGAATGCCGATGCGATTGTGCCACAGGGGGGTCTTCGACATGGTGCCTTCAAAATAAGCGTTGAAGATGGTGCCGGTAACCACCCCGGCAAAGCCCCGATCGTGCAAATCGGCCACAATATGTTTACCCACCATGTTCAGATTGGCCATCAACGAGGGGGGAACGTTGGGATTTACCGGATCGGAATAAGGGGGCAGAAAGAACCGCGCTCCCCGGGAACCCATCTGATGCTGATCCATGACAATTTCCGGATACCACCGATGATACAGCACCTTCGCCACATGGCGGCTTTCCACCAGGTTGAAGAAAAACCAGTCCCGATTGTTGTCATGGTCGGCGTAATGATGATACTTGTAAGGCATGGGGCTGCCCTCATGGGGGGTGCCCACATGCTCCAGATACCATCTGGTGACCATATCCTGCCCGTCCGGATTCAGCGAGGGCACCATCAGCAGAATAACCCGGTGGAGAATCTTTTGCGTGCGGGGATCGTTTCCGGTGGCCAGTTCGTAGGCCAGTTCCACCGCCTCCTGGCTGGAAGCAATTTCGGTGGAGTGGATGTTCATGGTGATCAACACCACCGCCTTGCTCTCCCGGAGGAGCGGCTCCGCTTCTTCCCCGGCCAGATCAAACGGTCGGGCCAGCTGCTCCTGAAGGCGGCGATAGTGCTCCAGATTCTGCATGGTTTCCTCTCCGGAGATAATCGCCATGATCATGGGGCGATTCAGGGTGGTGGGCCCCAATTCCACCACCTGCACCCGGGGAGATCGCTCATCCAGCATCCGGAAATAGGAAACGATCTGCTCCCAATTCAGCAACCGGCGATCCGCTCCCACGGGGAAGCCGAATTCATCTTCCGGAGATGGGATGGTTTGCGTCCATACCGGGAGGGTCGCACTCAGGATGAACAGAATCAGTACCGGCAGCATGCGTTTCATAAAGCCTCCTTACCGATTGGGTTCAGGAAAACATACCACAGAAGGGGGAAATTATCAAATGGGTTTGGAAATGGGGACGGCGAAGGCATCCGTAAAAACTCCGGGAATCCGCTTGCAAAACAGAGCGGGGGGAAGTATTTTTTTTGCAAGTTTAAAAACAACTTCAGGATGGGATACAAAAATGTCTGTCGTTGCCACCAATTGTGAGCATATCATTTTGAATGAACATGATGAGTCGGTTATCGCTGCCACCGGGATGAAAGTTATTCAGCCGGTGCTGGATAATATTGCGTATGGCTGGAGTTCCGAAGAATTGATGTTTCAGCACCTTCACCCTGACGTTAAGGCAACGATATTCGGCGCTGACCTACTCCTATGATCATCAGGATGAAAGGGATCGAGAAGTCGAGGGGCAGTTAAAACATATCCAGCGGTTGAGACAAGCCGGCCGCCCGTCTCCTTTGATCAAAAAGCTTAAGGGGAGTTAATAACGATGATACGACGCATTTATGTGGACGGGTATAAGTCACTTCAAAAGGTAGAGTTGCCTTTGGAACGCCTGACCATTGTACTGGGGCCAAACGCCGCGGGAAAAAGTAACTTGTTTGATGCATTGCGCCTTTTAAGCAAAATGGTTAACAGCCGTTCATTGGACGAAGCTTTTAAAGACCATAGAGGCGATCCATTAGAGGCATTCGACTACAGTGAAGGAGGAATTTCCACGCTGCTTAAAAAAGAAGAAGCGCATTTTACAATTCAAGTTGACGTAGAACTAAGCGACAGCGTTGTGGCGCATACCGAACAAATGATTCAACAGTATCGGGCAGCAAACGCGAGCGAGGGAAAATCGCCTAAAAACCAGACTCGTAAGGTTACTGAACATTTGCTTCGATATCGCGTCACCATTGCGATCCAGCCCCGGGCCGGAGTCCTCCGAGTTATAGATGAGTACCTCTGTGCCCTTAAGGAAAAAAATGGGCAGTTGCGCCCCGATGAACGGCGGAATCCCTTTCTGGAGCGTATCGGTGATCGGATTCGTCTGCGTATGGAAGGGCAAGCTCGCCCTACAGAATACAAACTTGGTTTAAATTACACTGTTGCTTCTCAACCGGTCTACCCACCTCATTATCCTCATTTGGTCGCCTTTCGAGAGGAAGTTTTTCGCTGGCAGTTTTATTACCTTGAACCTCGCTTAATGCGAGAAGAAACCCCTTTAAGAGAGACAAATACATTGACGGCATTGGGAGGCGACCTGGCGGCTTTTTACTATACGCTGCAACGAAAAAATCCGTACCAGTTTGATAATATCCAAAAGACGATTCAAATGCTTGTCCCCACGATCTCCGGGATTTCCCCTGAGTTAACCGAGGAAGGCAAGATTCGGCTTCGGATTCGTGAACATGGTGTGGATTTTTCCGCGAAAGTCGTCTCCGAAGGGACCCTTCGTCTGTTGGGGCTAATAGCAATTGTTAGCCTGACGAACCCGGCAACAATGGTCTGCTTTGAAGAACCGGAAAATGGAGTACATCCACGACGGCTGAAGCTCATTGCGGATTTACTGCGGAATGCTTCGGAACATAAACAGATTATTGTGAATACCCATTCTCCCCTCTTACCTGATTACCTCGAGGACGCACACCTCATTCAGTGTACAAAGAAAGGCAAACACAGTGATTTTCAGCCGCGCCACAATGCGATTGGGTTTTTCGGTGCTTCAAATGTTCCGGAAACACCGGAAGAAGAAACGCCGATATCTCAACGCATTCTCCGGGGAGATTGGGAATGAATCACCGGTTGGTTTATTTCTTTGAAGATATTGCTCAAGAGCGATTTGTAAGAGCTTTAGTCAGGCGAGCGATACAGAATAAAGAGGATTCGATCGAGGAATATGTTTTGAACGCCACCCGCGGTAGCAGGGTATGGGTGGAATTTCGACAATTTCTATGGGACTTGAAACAAGGGCAAACACCATTTCCCGATGTGCTCATCGTCGTCATAGACGGTAATTGTCGGGGACACAGGCAGGTACAGCAGGATATTATGCAAGAAGTATGGAAAAAACAGGTGGGTGTTCCAGCCGAGAAAGTAGTTTGCGCAGTGCCAGACCCCCACATCGAACGTTGGTATTTGGAAGATCAGCGCGCCCTTACTTCAATACTACCGGGCGCACACATTGACAAACCGAAATACAAATGTGAACGTGATCGATATAAGAAGGCCCTCAAAGAAGCTATCCGCCGTGCCGGAGTGGAACCTGTTTTAGGTGGCGCCGAATACGGAGAAGATATTGCTATAGCGCTGGATCCATCCCGAATGGATCGTTCTTTTCGGGCATTTTGGAAAGACCTTCAAAGAGCATTATAATAGAAAACTCAGACCTTACACTGCCCCTGCTCTCGCGACTTGCCAGCACAGGCAACGCTGTCTCCAATATCATCCCGTCCTTTCCACAGCCCAATCAGCCCCGATGCTCACAACTGACGTACCGTGAGGCAAGGAGGTAAAACCGTCTTCGGTTGCCGCTATCCCCGTTTCTCCGATTCCCCGCTTCTCCGGTTCACCAGGACAATCTCCCTCATGGGCCAAAAACCCTCAAGCACCATGTGACAGCTCGCACCGAAGCGGTAATCACTCCACCCACTCCACCAGAAAAATGTTGGTATCCCCCGGCTTGTGGTTGAACCGGTTGGAGGCGAATACCAGCAGGCGCCCGTCCCTGGAAAACATGGGGAAGCCGTCAAAGGTGTCGTTGTAGGTGATCCGCTCCAGGCCGGTGCCGTCGATGTTGATCATATACAGATCAAAATCCCGCCCAGTTTTGCTTTCCAGGTTAGAGGCGAAGATAATCCGCCTGCCGTCGGGATGAAAATAGGGCGCAAAGGAGGCCTTGCCGAAGTGGGTCACCTGGCGGATGTTGGAGCCGTCGGCGTTCATCACATAGATTTCCAGAGTGGTGGGGCGCACGTAGTTGAGCTTCACCAGATCTTCGTAATCGGCCAGTTCCTCCGGGGTTTGGGGGCGGCTGGCCCGGAAGACGATCATGGAGCCGTCGGGGGAGAAAAACGGCCCGCCGTCATAGCCTTTGGCGTGCGTCAGGCGGGTCTGGTGGCTGCCATCCAGGTTCATCACGTAAATTTCCGGATCCCCATCCCGCATGGAGGTGAACACGATCTTATCCCCCAGGGGGGAGACGGTGGCTTCGGCGTCGTAGCCGGGAGTATCGGTCAGGCGGCGCACAATTTCGCCGTTCAGATTGGCCACAAAGATGTCATAGGTGTCATACAGTTGCCACACGTAGCCCCGGGAGCGATCCGGGGGCGGAGGGCAATTTTCATCCGCCAGATGGGTGGAGGAATACAGCACCAAGGAATCGCCGGGCAGGAAGAAGGCGCAGGTAGTGCGCCCCTTGCCGGTGGAGATCAAACGCCGACCGCTCCCATCCAGATTCATGATAAAAATTTGATCGCATAACACCTTCCCGAAGGTGGCCTGATAGACCAGCTTTTTCTGATCGAAGGAGAAATAGGCCTCGGCGTTTTCCCCCTCGTGGGTGAGCATGCGCATGTTGCGGAAGTGTTTTTCGCCGGGAAGAATATAGCTCTCCGGTTCTTCTCGATAGGTGATCTTCTCCGGGGACTGTCGATTGGTCAGCACCCACCATCCCAGCACTCCCACCAGCACCACCCCGGCAACAATCCATATCTTTTTCACAATGCCATCTCCGTACGTTTCGTTTCCACAGTGAATTGTTCGTTGATCCATAAGAACCGCCGGGCCAGAAAGCCCGACCGGGTGCGAAGGGGGTAAAGTTACGGAAATATTTTCAAAATTTGATATTAAAAATAAGCCAGTTTTG
>CAYQGB010000114.1:0-11716 GCA_964416895.1 uncultured Calditrichaceae bacterium | reverse complement strand
TTAATAGGAGGCTACCCACTTTTTAAAGTTTCACTATTTTAAACCGCTGGCCGGGCGCAAGCCCAACATCCAGTATCGAGCATCCAGTATCGAGTATCCAGCATCCAGTATCGAGCATCGAGCATCCAGTATCCAGTATCGAGCATCGAGTATCCAGCATCGAGTATCCAGCATCCAGTATCGAGCATCGAGCATTCAGCATAAACAACAGAAGGCCATCCCCAACAACTGGCAATGGCCTTCCTCTCCAGAAAGCAAAAAAACGCACTATAAAATGAGACCGAGAGACAAATGTTTACGAAGCGGTATCTTCTTCCGCTTTGGTCGCTTCCGCAGGAGCTTCCGCTTTGTCCCCCTCCGCTTCAGGGGTCTCTTCCTTCTTCTTGCTCTTTTTAGCGGTTGATTTGGCAGTGGTCTTCTTCCGGGTGGTTTTCTTCCCGGTCTCCTTCTTGGTCTCCGCTTCCGCCTTCGCCTCATCCGGATCTGCTTCCGCAGGAGCTTCCGCGGTTTCTTTCTCGGTATCGGTTGCCGCAGCCGTTTCCACCGGAGCCTCTTCGGTCTCAGTAGCCGAGGCCTCCTCTGCCGCTCCCGGGCTTGCTTCTGCTGTCGCTTCCGCTTCAGCCGCTTCGGTACCCTCTTTCGCTTCCGCTTTGGCAGCTTTCGTACCCTTTGGAGATTTCGCTTTTGCTTCTGCCGTCTCTTCTGTTTCCGCCTTCGCTTCTGCTGTCTCCGTTTCCGCCTTCGCTTCCGCCGCCGTTTCCGTTTCCGCTTCCTTCACTTTTTCCTTCTTCCGGGAAGCAGGTCGTCCGCTGTCATCCGGTAGCTCTTCCAGCGCGGGCATCTCTTCCACTTTTTCCTTCACCGTGGGAGGCGTCAGGGAGTGCTCGGCAAGGTACTGCTCTACAATTTCCCGTTCTTTGCTCTTCAAATATTCGCTGACGGAAAGAACGATGCGCTTGTTGTCTTTGTCGAACTCAATAACTTTCAGGGGCAACTCATCGCCGACTTTGAAATGATCGGAAATGCGCCGGATGTTGGATTTGCCCAGATGATTGATGGGCACGAAGGCATCCACTCCCAGCGGCAGGGTAACGATAACCCCTTTTTCCAGCAGGCGGGTGACTTTTCCGGTGGTTTCGGTGCCCACTTTGTAGGCCTCTTCAAAGGTATCCCAGGGATTGGGTTCAATCTGCTTGTGCCCCAGGGCGATGCGCCGCTCTTCCTTATTAATATCCAGCACCACCACCTCGATCTCCTGCCCCTTCCGCAGTACCTCGCTGGGATGGCGAATCTTGCGGGTCCAGGAGAGATCGGAAATGTGCACCAGCCCATCAATGCCTTCTTCCAGTTCCACAAAGGCGCCGAAAGGCGTTAAGTTGCGCACGATGCCTTTATGGCGGCTTCCCACGGGATATTTATCCTCAATATCTTCCCAGGGATCCGGGGTCAACTGTTTCAGCCCCAGGGAAATCTTGCGCTCGTTCGGCTCGATGTTCAGCAACACGCATTCGACTTCCTGGCCTTCCTGCAAAATCTGCGAGGGATGCTTCACATGGTGGGACCAGCTCATCTCGGAGACGTGGATCAACCCTTCGATGCCGGGTTCCAGTTCCACAAATGCGCCGTAGTCGGTAATGCTGACCACCCGGCCTTTAACTTTCTCGCCCACCGGGTAGCGTTCCTCGATGTTTTCCCAGGGATGGGGCTGCAACTGCTTCAACCCCAGCGAAATTCGGGTCTTGTTCTCATCGAAATCCAGGATCATCACATCGATTTCCTGATCCAGTTCCACCACTTCGCTGGGATGTCCCACCCGACCCCAGGAAAGATCGGTAATGTGCAGCAGGCCATCCACGCCGCCCAGGTCGATAAAGACCCCGAAATCGGTAATGTTCTTGACCACGCCCCGGCGCACCTGGCCCTTTTCCAGAGTGGCCAGAATCTCCTGACGCTTGCTTTCCAGTTCCTTCTCCACAATCACCCGGCGGGAGACCACGATATTTTTGCGCTGTTCATTGACCTTAACGATTTTTACCGGGAGGGTCTGTCCCACGTAGGCGTCAAAATCTCGGATGGGCTTGACATCCACCTGAGAACCGGGCAAAAAGGCATCCACGCCATCCAGATCCACCACAAATCCGCCCTTGATCCGGCGAACGATGCGGCCTTCCAGCACTTCATCCCGGGAATACTTATCCATCAGCCGTTCCCAGGCCCGCATGAAATACACCTTTCGGCGGGAGACCACCACGTTGCCGTCCACGTCTTCCGGGGCTTCCAGAAACAGTTCCACCTCATCCCCGACCTTATATTTGTCCATATCCACAAATTCCTCGGCGGAGACGATGGCTTCACTCTTGAATCCGATATCCACGACGGCATGGGTGGGGGTGATTTCTAAAATCTTACCCTTAACGATATCCTCTTCCCGAACTCCCAAAAAACTCTTCTCATACAGTTGACGGAGTTCTTCTTCATCTTCCGTCTCTCCCAGGGAGGCCATGAGTTTTTCCACTTCCTCCGGTTTTACCACCTGTCCCGGTTTAAACGGCTCATCCTGTACATCCCCGTTGGCGACATTGGTGGTAGTGGCAGGAGTATCCGCTTGTGCCTCCTGGGTGTCCAGCTGCTCTTGTTTTACATCCTCACTCATTCAGTAATTCCTCCTTTCTCAAAAAAGATTTTTCCCCGTGGGGAAATGGCAGCGCCGAATTTAATAGGCCGGGGGGGTATATCAAACATTTTTTTCATAAAATAAACCGGATGTTCTCCGGCCTGAAGTTAGGGGCTATTGCCCGGGATTATCTCCGGGAGAGCTTCCAGTGTAGATAAAACGAGGCTCCCATGTAAAACCCCGGATAAAACAGGGAGACATACAGCAGCGTCGGGTTGGGATGGTAAAATTCCCGGAACAGGAGCACCAGCATTCCCGCCCAGATGAAAAATAAGGCTCGATTCAGGCGGCGGAGGGGCACGGTCTGATTGAAGGAAATGTAACGGGTGGGTACAAAAGTGAGCAGGGCCAGGCCGCCCATTATCCCTGCCGCCATCCAGTCCGGCCAGCGCAGCCAGTACAGATACAGCACCACCGCATTCCAGTAGGAAGGGAAGCCGGTGAAAAAGCCATCGGTGGTTTTGGCGGTTTCGGTGCAAAACCCATACGCCGAGGCCACCAGCACCGCTCCGTAGACCCCCTGCCAGGAACCGGTGAGTAGCTCGAAGCGCCAGGCAAACAGCACCGGAATGAAGGTATAGGTCAGGTAATCGGTGATGTCATCCAGCTTGCGGCCATCGAAGGCCGGCGCCCAGCGTTTGACTTCCCAGCGCCGGGCCAGAATGCCATCGGAGCCGTCGATGAACATGGCCACACCGATCCAGGCGGCGGCGCGCAGGGCCTCTTTCTCCATCACGGCCAGACAGGCCAGCAGGGCGCACACCAGCCCGGCGGCAGTGTACAGATGCACCAGATACGCTCGCAGGATATACCGGCGGGGCTTTTGCATTTCCACCACCCTCACTCTCCGGAAGCCGGAGCTTCTTCCGCTCCGTATGCTTCCGCCACCGCCTGCGCCACGTGCCGGGCCACTTCCCGATCCAGTGGCGAGGGCAAAATGTGCTCCACGGAGAGTTCTTTCACGCAGGCGGCCAGCGCGTTGGCCGCGGCAATCTTCATCTTGTTGGTAATCCTTTCCGCCCGAACATCGATGGCTCCACGGAACACTCCCGGAAACGCCAGCACGTTATTCACCTGATTGGGAAAATCGCTGCGCCCGGTGCCCACAATAAAGGCACCGGCCTTCCGGGCCACATCGGGCATCACCTCCGGGATGGGATTGGCCATGGCGAAGATGATCGGTCGGGAATTCATCCGTCCAATCATCTTCGGGGTGAGGATGTTGCCCCGGCTCACCCCGATGAACACATCCGCCCCCTCCAGAGCATGTTCCAGCCCTCCCTGGCGATTCTCCCGATTGGTGATGTGGGCCAGTTCCATCTTGGTGGGATTATCTTCAATGTCGGTTCGGGCGCGAGAGATAATCCCTTTGGAATCGCAGATGATCACGCTGCGCACCGATTCGCACACGTTGGGGTCGTGCCCGATGCATAGCAGCAGTTTGGCAATGGCGGTGCCGGCGGCTCCGGCGCCGTTGATGACCACGTTTAGCTCCCGCAGATCTTTCCCCGCCAATTTGGCCGAGTTGATCAACGCCGCCAGCAGGACAATCGCGGTGCCGTGCTGATCATCGTGAAAGACGGGAATCCCCAGGTCTTGCAGGGCCTGTTCGATCTCGAAGCAGCGGGGCGCGGAGATGTCCTCCAGATTCACCCCGGCGAATACCGGGGCGATGTTCCGCACCAGGTTGATGATCTCAAACGCATTTTGAGTATCCACACAGATGGGAAAGGCATCAATGTCGGCATACGCTTTGAACAGCAGCGCCTTGCCTTCCATCACCGGCAGGGCCGCCCGGGGACCGATGTTCCCCAACCCCAATACCGCCGAACCGTCGGAAACGATGGCGATGGTATTACGCTTGATGGTCAGGTCATAGGCCCGGGCAGGATCCCGGGCAATTTCCTGACACACCGCTGCAACCCCCGGAGTATACACCAGGGAAAGGTCATGCTGATTCCTCACCGGGTACTTCGATTCCACCGACAGCTTTCCCCCTAACTCCCGGTGCAGTTTCAAGGACTCGTCATACAGTTCCATTCTGTTCTCCTGTGATTTTATTCCTGCGAAAAGTCACTTTCGCTCTCTTGCATCTCCAAAATCGCATTGATCGGCATCACATATCAACATTTTTTAATCAAATTTTTACCCCAACCCCTTGATTTTTCGAGACGGTTTTGGTAAACTGAAAATGAGATATGAATTCTGGCACGTGTCGTTTTTTACTCCGCCAGGTCGGGATTTTCGAATAACCCGACATCTTTTTTCAGTGTTTCAGTCAGGCACCCTCATCACCCGTAAGCTCAGGCATCGGTAATGCCTGAGATCCCCTTGTGCAGTACCCAAAGTTGGGCAGGGATTTTTCCACGTATTTATACCCCCTGGTCTCATCATGGAGGATGGCAATTTGCAACCCCTAACTCGGGAGGTGCAATGAGGCACACCGATACCCCCAGATTGGTAGTGGTGATTTATCTGCTCACCCTGCTGTTTCTGGGTTTGATTTACCTGCAAGGAAGCATCGACGCCGACCCGGTGACCCTCTCCAATCTGGAGAAGCTAAACCCCACCGTGGCCGGGAGTTCCTCCGCTGCTCTCGGTTCCATTCCCATGAGTGGGGAAACCGCTTTAATCACTCTGGTGTCGGTAACGCTCCTGTTTGGGTGTGCATTTCTGGTTACCCGTTCTCGTACGTCGTGAGGACGTTTATCGGGTCTTCGACTTTCTTAGATCACCCGAACGCTTTTCAGCAGGTTGGCTGTTAAGCAGGAGTGTACGGGCAGAACCATGAGGATATCGCCGATTCCCAGGCGGTGCAGGTGTACTGTTGGCAGTTGAACCACACCGTGCTCCTGGGAAAGGGAGCGGATACGTGCGTTCTCAATGGCCCGACTCCACCCATTATCTTCCGGCCAGGCCGGCACCCCAAAACAGCAACTTCCATCTTCCCCGATCAACACCTCTTTAGACAGGTGCACCGCCCCGCCATAGAGCACCGCCTCCCCTCTCCGAAGATGCCTGGCCACCACCGGGCAGGCTACCGCCGCGGCAATGTCCCCTTCGGTACAGGCGCCGATCTGCACCTGCATCAGGTCGTAATACACAAAGTTGCCCGGGCGAATTTCCTCCACATCGGAAAAGTCCTCCACCACCGAGCAGGCCGGGGTGTCGCCGATGGAGATTTCCAGGTCGGTGAATCCAGCGGCCTTCAGGCCGCTTTGGGCCTGCCGGATGCGCCGAACCGCCTCCCGGTGAATCCGCCGAATGGCTTCCGGGGAACGGGCCTGATAGGTGTGGCCGGCGTGGGTCAGCAGCCCCATGAGCTTCAGGCGACGGCTGTTCCGTACCGCCGCGGCAACGACCTGCAGGGCTTCCCCTTCCTGCCAGGGAATCCCGGTGCGTTGCGCCCCCACATCCACCTTGATCCACACCCCCACCGGATGCTGTAATCGCCGGGCCAGGGCCTCGACCACCTCCGGAGATTCCACCAGCAGGTTCAGCCTCACCCGCCCGGCCAGCGCATTAATGAACTCCATTTCCCGAAGGTTCACCGGGAACGCCACGGTGATGTCCTTCCATCCCTGATCCGCAAAAAAACCGGCCATACTCACCGAGGAGACGGTGATGGCCTCCACCCCGTAATCCCGAAACCACTCCCCCACCTGCGCCGATTGATGGGTTTTGAAGTGGGGGCGGAAGCGCACCCCGCTGCGACGCGCCTTTTCGGCCATTCGCTCGATGTTCCGGCGAACCCGCTGCTCCTGAACGATCAGCGTGGGCCGGGTGATCTCCCGAAGCCACCCGGCAGAGGAGGTAGTATTCATGGGACTTCCACCTGTTTATGTCCGACAACCGCAGGGGCACAAAATATAAGGTTGTGTTTGAGACGCCTCCAATGTATTTTGCGAAGAACCCAACACCACAGGAGGTATCATGGCCGAGCATATTTATAAGGTGATTGAGCTGGTGGGCACGTCTCACAACAGTCTGGAAGAGGCGGTGCAGAACGCCATCGCCCGGGCGGCGCAGACCATCCACAACATGCGCTGGTTTGAAGTGGTGGAAACCCGGGGCAACATCGAAGGGGATCACGTGGGTCACTGGCAGGTCAAATTGAAAATCGGCTTCACCCTGGATGAGCAGTAGCACAGGTAGGACAGGCTTCCAGCCTGTCAATGATGATAAAGATTTTGGGGATTAGACAATGATCGATACTGTTCCTCCTTCCACCGCTCCTGCGGTGGAAGGAAGGAAAAGGCGCTCCTGCGCCATGCCAATACAGCGTATCCTCCAAAATTTTGCTCCTGAAATACCATTATAGCGACGCAGAGCGTCCGCACTTTCCTTCCACCTCCGCTGCGACGGGGGCGAAAGGAAAAGCTGATTTACGCATGTCAACTGGTAATTCACATTAACAGGCAAGATGCCTGTTCTACCAACAGCAGCATTTCCATGATCAGGCGGTCGGGCAAAAAATACCGGTGGTTGCTTCCCCTCGGGATATGGCTGGCGTATCTGGCCATTCCCCTGCCCTCTCCCCCCTTTCCGGCGGATTACAGCACGGTGATCCTGGATGAACAGGGAGAAATCCTCCGGGTTTTCCTGAACCGGCGGGAGCAGTGGCACCTGCCGCCCCGTGGGGATCTCCCCCTGCCGGAGAAGCTGAAGGTCGCTGTACTCACCTACGAGGATCGCTATTTTTTCTATCATCCGGGGATTAACCCGGCGGCGGTGGCGCGGGCGCTGTGGCAGAACCTTACTTCCGGAAAGGTGATCAGCGGGGCCAGCACCATCACCATGCAGGTAGCCCGCCTGATGCGCCCCAAACCGCGCACCCTTCCCAACAAACTGCTGGAAATGCTCCAGGCCCTCAAGCTGGAGGTGCGCTATTCCAAAGAGGAAATTCTCCGCCTGTATCTGGATCATGCCCCATACGGCGGGAACGTGGTGGGGTATCAGGCGGCCTCATTGCGCTATTTCGGGAAGCTTCCCGAAGCGCTGACCTGGGGCGAGGCGGCCACGCTGGCGGTGCTGCCCAATGCCCCGGGATTGATTTCCCCCGACGCCAACCCGGATCTGCTGAAAGCCAAACGGGATCGGCTGCTGCGAACGCTTCAACAGCGGGGATATATCGACGAGGCCACCCGGCAACTGGCCGAACAGGAACCCCTGCCGGCCGGCTCCACCCCCTTTCCCCTGCTGGCTCCCCACCTGGCGCAGCATCTGCACCACCGGTTCGGCGCCGCCGGGGGAGTGATCACCACCACTCTCCGAAAGGCGTATCAGCAGGACATCGAGGCGCTGGTGCGGGAGCATGCCGCCTACCTGAAGCTACAGGGCATCCGCAATGCGGCGGTGCTGGTGGCGGAAACCGGCAGCGGGAAGGTGCGCGCCTATGTCGGTTCCCCGGATTTTTTCGATGCGGAGGCCTCCGGGCAGGTGGATGGAGTGCGGGCGCCCCGTTCTTCCGGTTCGCTGCTCAAGCCGTTTTTGTACGCCCTGTGCATGGATGAAGGCATCCTCCTTCCCCAAACCCTGGTGAAGGATGTGCCCACCTTCTACGGGGCGTTTTCTCCCCACAACGCCACGGAAACCTACGACGGCCTGGTCACCGCCCGGGAAGCGCTGGTGCGCTCGCTGAATGTTCCCGCCACCCGGCTGCTGTTCACCTACGGGCTGCACCCGTTTTATCTGTTCCTCAAATCCGCCGGGGTATCCACCCTGTTTCGCTCCCCCGACGACTACGGCCTGCCCCTGATTCTGGGCGGCGCCGAGGTCACCCTGTGGGATATGGCAACCCTGTTCCGGGGACTGGGCAATTACGGCAGGTTTGCCCCTCTGCAAGTTCTGTCAAAGGGAAACTCCCTCTCCCCTACCCCGCCCCCCCGGCTGATCAGCCCCATGGCCTGCTACCTTACCCTGAACATGCTGCGGGAACTGAAGCGCCCGGGCGCGGAATATTACTGGGAGCTGTACGAAAATCAATGGCCCATCGCCTGGAAGACCGGCACCAGTTACGGACATCGGGATGCCTGGGCAGTGGGCGTCAGCCCCCAATGGACCATCGCCGTGTGGGTGGGCAACTTCGACGGCCAGGGCACTCCCGACCTGATCGGCTCCCGCTGCGCCGGCCCCCTGCTGTTTGATGTGTTTAATTATCTACCCAAAGATTCCCGGCAGGCCTGGTTTACTCCTCCCCCGGAGGCCGAGCAGCAGCCCCTTATAATCTGCCGGGAGACGGGGTTTCTGGCCGGGGAAAACTGCCCCCACCCGGTGATCACGGAAGCGCCCCGGGGGATGAAGCCGTTGCGACTGTGCCCCTTCCACAAACGGCTGTATGTGACGACGGATGAGCAGTATCAGGTATGTTCCCTGTGCTGGACACCGGGTCGGTATAAAGCGGTGCAACGCCTGGTGTATCCCCCCGATGTAGCCCAGCACCTTCGCCGCCGGGGAGTGCCTGTGGATGCGGCGCCCCCTCATCGCCCGGATTGCCCGGCGCAAACAGAGCCGGCGGCGCTGCAAATTCTCTATCCCCCGGAAAATGCCCGGCTGTGGGTGCCCCGGGATTTCGGGGGACGGCGGCAACGGGTGGCCTTCCGGGTAGCCCATCGCCAGCGTGAACGCACGGTGTACTGGTACCTGGATCACCACTACCTGGGGGCCACCCGGGATATTCACGAAAAGGCGGTAGAACTTACCCGGGGCTGGCATACCCTGGAAGTGGTGGACGAGATCGGCTATCGGGATCGAAGGCGGTTTGTGGTGGAGCGGAGGGAATAATACGGGGGGGAAACCGCTTTAGCGGTTTCCAAGATCGCCGGTGAGAAACCGTTTTAACGGTTTATAGCCTTCTTGAGAAACCGTTTTAACGGTTTATATCCTTCTGCAGACCGGTTTTTGTTCTTATCTCTTCTACACAGGAAGCCCAGCATAACTGACAAAAGGAGGGTCAAAATGGCCAAACATATCTATACTCGTTGTTGGCTCCATTTGGTATGGCCTACTCTGGATGAGGAAGAAGTTCTGGATCAATCTGCCCGCAACAAACTCAGCAAATATTTGCACACGTATTCCAGAGAGAAAGGAATTTATATGAAAAGCAACTATGTTCACACCAATCATGTTCATGCCTTGGTGGACATGCCTCCCACTCTTTCTGTTTCAAACCTTTTCCAACTGCTCAAGGGGGGCTCCTCTCACTGGATCAACGAGTACAAAATGATACCTGAGAAATTTGCATGGGGAAAAGATTATGCAGCTTTTTCCGTATCTCATTCAAAACTATCAGGGGTGATAGAATACTTTTCCAATCAGGAGGAATATCATCAAACGGTAAGCTTCGCGGAAGAAATGAGAATTCTGGTTCAAAAACACGGTCTGATATATCGTGGCAATTCCTAAAAACCGCTAAAGCGGTTTTTTCCCCATTTTCGGAAACCGCTAAAGCGGTTTCTTCCTATAAAAAACAGCACTAAACAGTTGCCTGGATTTATCATCCCTGAATTCTACCCGTATGTTGGCAGACCGGCACAAATCGAGTACCCGGGGAATACCGGTACCCCGACCGGTATATTTGAACTCTCGATCTTTTTCCATCAGCGACAGAATGATGGGATTTCGTTCGATGTGAATCCCGAATTTGATATTTTCTTCGTCCAGGGTATTGGGAAGATTGCCGGGGCTGTGAATTTCCACCCGGTCGTCAAACAGATAGATCTGGATAGGGGCGCTGATGTAGTAATTGCGATGGACAATGGCATTGGCGACAATCTCGGAAAAAGCCTCTTCGGGAATCTCCAGCACCCCCGGGGCGTTGAATTCTTCTCCCTGCTGAACCCGCCGCAAGTTCCTCCGGATGAACGCGTTGGCTTGCTTATACTGCTCAAACAGCTTTCCGTGAATATCTTCTTTGTCAAGAAACTGATTGGCCGTGACGCTATTCCCGGCAAAGTAGGTCGCCTTGATGCCGAATTGAGGGCGAAAGGTCTGAGGCGTTTTTCCAAACAATAACAGCCCCGCCAGGGTTAGTTGCCCATCCCGGGCTAACTTCATGTTTTTTAACAACCGCTCAAAGGGGATGCCGATCTGTTCCGGATCTTTGTTCAAATTTTCCCGGTACCACCGTACAAAAAATTCCTTGTCAAAATCATTCAGGGTGGCGGAAGTCGGGGTTTCGTCGGCGTAAACCAGGCCCACCGATTGTGCCAGCCGCAACACTTCTTCGATAGAAGCACGGCGCTTGTCCGCCCCCTTTTTTATCCAGACATCCGTGCGGTTCACCGCATAAGGTTTGTCTATCCCCCGGGGAATGCGAACCACCAGAATACGTTTACCCTCACAAGAGAGAATCTCCGTGGTAACGTCAATCGGTTTATCAATTTTGTTGGTGACCGCATTGGAAATCCACTGATTCAGTCGCTGAATGTCGGCTTTCCGTAACCCGATCAACTTACCGGAATCCGACACACCGATAATGATCATTCCCCCATCGGTATTGGCAAAAGCGCTGATCTCCACGGCCAGATTATCAATGCTGGCAAAATTCTCTTTGAATTGATGAGAGGAATCCTCTCCCCTATCCAGTATGTCAAGTAATTCGGCGCAATTCATTATCAGGCTCAATTTTTATCGGCAGCAAATATAACAACTCACTTCTCCGAAATTCTGGTCATTCATCTGACACAATATACGCTTCCTGAGCGTTCAATGCCAACAGCTATGTACGCGCACAGGTGAAATTTTACATCTTTTTGCAATTCCTCGCCAGAGGCGGAATACATCCACTCGATGCGGTTGTCGTTGCCAAAGTCTACTTCGGTGGGTAGGTTCAGTTCATTGTAGGTAACATCTATGCCCTTATTGTCATCGCGGGTCATATTCCCATTGGCATCATAGGCATACTTATCCGCACCGGAATAAATGTTGCCGTTACGAAAGTCGTAGTTGTAGTAGGTGGGCACTGCGTCTTCCACGACAATCAATTTATTGCCGGTGTAGGTATAGGTCAGCCGGTCAATGTAGCCGCCGGGATCATCGGGA
>CAYQGB010000113.1:0-11727 GCA_964416895.1 uncultured Calditrichaceae bacterium | reverse complement strand
CCCAAATTCTTGGAAAAAATTAATCCATCGAACTTGATTTTTCAGGAATACAATGATATACTTTCAGAGTACGAGCCGACGTTTTTTACCATCGGTTCACCCGAAAACTGTTCTAAACAAAGAGCGCTGTTCAGCGCGTGGAAGACGCCGGGTCTTCGTTCCCGGCGTTAGCAACTTGTTTCAGATGGAGGATCAAGGGGATAATTCTATTCCCCAGGCAGGTCGTACTGAGTTTCGCCGGGGCAGGATATACCCCGTTCGCTTCTGTCACCCTTTAACCACCGACTGCGCCGGGTTCCGCCCCGGCGGAATCAGGGGGACAGAGGCATAGAACCTGTGTTTGCAACAGAGTAGAACAAAAGTCGAAGGATTTCCCACCGATAAGCATCACGAATCTTCATTTTACCAAAACCGCACGAGGTGAATCATGAAACGCTTCTCTATCATTGTAATGCTCCTGTCGTTTTTCACTATCGGTTATTCCCAGCACGGGTGGGTTCGCCAGACCGGGGTCTTCTGGTCATTTTCGGAGGACCTGTATTTCATGGATGAAGACACCGGGTTTGTCGGCTGTTCATCCGGGCTGTATCGAACCACCGATGGAGGGCAAACCTGGCAGCTTATCCCCAATATCATCTATCCTGCTAACAAGATCGCTTTTGCCGGCAATCAAGTGGGGTATGTTCTGAGCGATAAACACCTCATTTTCAAAACCACCGATGGCGGAGCCACCTGGCAGCAAACTTACGACTTCGGCGTTTTTGAACTAATCTGGATGATTTCCACCGCCGATGGTAATAACGTTTACGCCATTGCCGGCTCCAGCGGCAGCGATGGTGTGGTTTATCATTCCACCGACGGGGGAATGACCTTTGATTCCACCGCTTCCTTTCCCTGTGATACCTGCGGCTGGTATATGAGAGTATATGCCCTGGGGAGCAATACCGTGATTATTTCCGGGGCAGATCGCTATGTTTTCAAATCCATAGACGGCGGCAATACATGGTATTCCATATTCGAAGCAGACGAGGCGGGATGGAATATTATGCTTTATCCCCAAAACGATGGGAGAATTTTTTTGTCCATTGAGAATGGCGAGTTATGGGTCAGTGCAAATCAGGGAGAATCCTGGAACTACGTTTATTTTGCCACCAGCACCGGGGTGGCCCATCTACGCAGTCTTAACTTTCTGGGCGCCCGCGGGTATGCTGTACGCAAGGCGCTTTTTCCGGGTAACATTCGCCGGTATTTTGCACGAACCTTTGATAACGGTCATTCCTGGCGGTACTCGTTTTTACCGGAACCAGACATTGAAATCATCTACTTTATAAACCAAAATGTGGGTTGGGCAATCGGTGATAATTCCGAACTGTATAAAACCACCACCGGCGCTGCTACCAACTCCTTTATCTTTTTCCAAAGCAAAAACACCCTCAACAAGCCGATTAACGATTTTCAGACCACTTCGGATACCATCTCCGTGAACCTCTCCGGCACTGCGCTCTTCGGGCCACCTCACATCGTGGATATGCGCGTGACTATCGATACGGTTTTGCATCCCCAATCGAGTGAACTGGAGTTGAAGTTGATTCATGCGGGGGTAACAGATACCCTCGCTTTTGATCTTACCTCTCCAGGGGCCAATTTCATCCACACCGTTTTTGATGATTCTGCGACGATGAGCATCACTTCCGGGAATCCCCCTTATACCGGTGCATTTCAACCTTACCGGCCGCTGGCCCAATTTAACGGGATGGATTTAAATGGGGATTGGATTCTGGAGGTATATGATCATGCCGCGGGAAATACCGGAACGCTGAACGCGTGGGGGCTGGAAATCGAATACGAAGATAACCTGCTGGCCGTTGACAGGGATTCCCCCGGGGCACCGGAATCTTTTGCTTTATATCAAAATTATCCCAATCCCTTCAATCCGGGCACAATCATCAGGTATACCGTAGGCAACCTGTTTAACGGCAAGACGGGCAGGCAACGGGTCAGCTTAAAAGTGTACGATATTTTAGGAAATGAAGTCGCCACTCTGGTGAACGGGATCCAAAATCCCGGCACCTACGAGGTCGAGTTTAACGCCTCCGGGTTATCCAGCGGAATATATTTCTATACCCTCAAATCCGGGGATTTCATGGCCACGAAGAAGATGATTTTTCTGAAGTAAGAGGAATCTCTCAAGCAGGGATATTTAAACACTCCGGCGAAGCAGGGTGCTCCGCCGGAGTTTCCTTTTGAGATGCCATTCCCCCTCCGATGGATCGAAGAGGTCCCTTCAGTTCCCACCACCGATGGAAATTCCTTTTGTCCTGAGGGAACCGCCGCCTTCCTGTGCCGATAAATACCCAAATTTACACTTGATCGCTTAACCTTTCGGTGGTAAACTTCAGGTAAATTTAGCCTGGCAATAGAATCTAAGGCAGCATAAAAACCCCTTAGCACTTTATAGATTTTAAGATAAAGATTTTGGGTAACCGATCCCATCCGGAAGGGATTGCGTCTCGATGTATCGGGGCGCCTATCTAACACCCCAGAATCTTTTTCTTAAACGTACAGGAACGGGTTATTCAATCGCTTTCGCTTTATCGATTCCAGGCGGTAATCAATTCATACTTTCCTCACATTGATTCAAAAAGATAACCGTTCATGCTCTCAGGATATGCCGTTGGGGGGGCATGGTAAACATTTACCACAACGTCAGGAGGAGCATGTCATGGCACCCATTATCCGGCGATTATTATGCCTGAGTATTATTGTATTGTTTACCAATATCCATTATGCCCAGGAGCAACCGGTACCGGCGGAAACCACCGGGGAAGCGCCGGATTACACCTGGCTGCTCACCTCACCCTATCGTCAGCTATTATCGGCGGCGGGGGAAAATATGCTGCTGAAGCTTACCGGCCAGGGGGTACAGACCACGCCTCAGCCGCAGGGAAAGCCTGTAACGACGACCAACTCGATTGCTCCCCCGAATGTGCTGGTGAACGATCCCGGCACCGATACCGGCCCGAACACCACTCAAAGCGAAACCAGCCTGGCCATCTCCGACGCCACCGGCACCATCGTGGCCGGGTGGAACGATTCCGGTGAATTCCCCCTCAACGGCAATTTTACCGGCTACGGGCGCTCTACCGACGGGGGAGCCACCTGGACCGACCTGGGCGCCATATCCCCCATTCCCGGCGGGGCACACTTCGGCGACCCCAGCATCGCCGTTCACCAGGCCACCGGGGAATTCTTCTTCGCCACCCTGGGGGTGGACGCCTCCGGTCGTTCCATCATCGGGGTGGGAAAATCCATCGACGACGGCCTGACCTTTTTGCCACAAGTGGATGCCAGCCCCGGCAGCAATCCCAATAATTTTCAGGACAAAGAGATCATGGCCATAGATAACACCGGCGGAGCGTTCGATGGAAATATCTACGTCGCCTGGACCGAATTCAGTGCTTCGGGGCTTCAGATTATGCTCTCCCGCTCCACCGATGGCGGAGCAAGCTTCTCCACCCCTGTAGGGCTGAATCTGAGAAACAATGGAACCAGCGGCGCGTATCCCATTGTCGCTCCCAACGGAGATCTGTTCGTATTCTGGGAGAATTTCAACATTCCCGGTATCGAGTTTGTAAAATCCACCGACGGCGGGGTTACCTTTACCACTCCGGCAACCATTACCACCCTGGTGCCCACCGGCGAACCCATTCCCAGCACTAACTGTGGCCGACCGGCCCTTAACGGTGACATCCGCACGCAGGATTTCCCCCGGGCGGCCATTGATTACTCCGGCGGGCCTCATCATGGCAACATCTACGTGGTATACAATGCCAAACCGGCGCCCGATGATGAATCAGACATCTTCTTCATCCGCTCCACCGATAACGGCGCCACCTGGAGCAGCCCCATCCGGGTCAATGATGACACCACCAGCAACGGTAACTTTTTCCCCGAAATTGCCGTGAATGACCGGGGAATCATCAGCGTGAGCTGGTATGATCGGCGCAGCAGCCCCTCGAATCTGGAAATCCAGTATATGCGGGGCATCTCCACCGACGGCGGAGTAAGCTTTACTCCCAATCAACCGATCACCGATCTTCCCGATCCGGGATTCCCCCCGGCGGTCAATTTTGATCCCGTCATCGCCCTCTGCTACATGGGGGAATACAACTGGGTAGTTACCGATGGCTCCGATTTTCTGTATCTCTGGGGAGACAACCGCAACCTGGTGGGAACCCGCCATGACCCGGATGTGTTCTTTGCCCGATTTGAGGGGCAGGATAGCATTCCTCCGGCCACGGTCACCGACCTGGCGGTACTGGATGTCGGCTCCAGCACCATCACCCTGACCTGGACGGCCACCGGCGACGATAGCCTGACGGGAACCGCCGCCGCATACGACATTCGCTACTCCACCGCCGGGCCGATCAACGAAACCAATTTTGACCTGGCTACTCCCGTAAGCAATCCTCCACCTCCGCAGGCCTCCGGCACCACGGAAATCTTTACCGTGGAGGGGCTGGATTTTAACACCACCTACTTTTTCGCCCTGAAAGTAATCGACGATTTCGGGCAGACGTCCGGGGTTTCCAATTCGCCCTCCGGAACCACCCTGGGGGTACCGGATATTGCCGTCGCCCCGGATTCACTGAGTGACAGCCTGCTGACAGGCCTGACTTCCACCCACATGCTGGCCATCAGTAATGTAGGGGATGATCCCTCCACCCTGGATTTCTTCATTCCCGGCTTTGCCGCCGCGGCCCTGCTCGCTCAGCCGGGGATTGTGCACAATGACGTCTCCAACCCCTTCGGGCATCTGGAACTTCCCAAAGGGGAGCCGGATCCCCGGGAAGGGCATCCGGTGGTGTTGGGCGCCGGCGGGCCGGATGAATTCGGATATTCCTGGATCGATAGCGACGAACCGGGAGGGCCGATTTTTGACTGGATCGACATCACCGGCACCGGTTTCGATACCGGCATTCACAGCGACGATCAGGCAGTGGTGGTCAACCTGGGATTCCCGTTCACTTTCTACGGGAACACCTATGATCAGGTGATGATCGGGGAAAACGGGGAGGTCTCTTTTATCAATTACGGTTTCAGTAACTTTTTCAATCAGCCCATCCCCGATCCCGCCGATCCCAACAACCTGATCGCCGTCTTCTGGGATGACCATTTTACCCCCGGCGGAGGCACTATTTATTACGAAACGCAGGGAACCGCACCCAACCGAAAATTCATCGTGGAGTGGTATCAGGTGCCCCATATCTCCGATCCCAATTCCGTGTTCACCTACGAGTTGATTCTTTTTGAGGGGAGCAACGCCATCCTGTTCCAGTATCTGGATATGACCGGTGCTCTGGGCAACGGCAGTTCCGCGACCATCGGCATTGAGGATTCCCTGGGGGCTGTGGGACTCCAGGTGGCCTTCAATACCGGCTACGTGCACAACGGCCTGGCGGTGAGCATCGCGGTGGTGCCGGAGTTCCTGAGTGTGTCGCCGACCTCCGGAACGGTGCCCTTCGGGCAGAGCGTGGATGTACATGTCACCTTCGATGCCACCGGCCTGCTCGGCGGCGACTATGACGATGAGATTCGCATTTTGAGCAACGATCCCGATGAACCGGAAGTGATCGTGCCGGCGCATCTGCACGTCACCGGCGCGCCGGACATCGCCGTGTCGCCGGATACTCTGGACTTCGGCGAGGTGTTCGTGGGCTTCCCCGACTCTCTCCCTCTGGTGATCCGCAACGTGGGAACGGATCTGCTCACGGTTACCAACATCACGTCGGATAATCCGGATTATACGGTGAATATGACCAACTTCAGCCTGAATCCCGGAGAGGCTCAGGAGGTGCAGGTCTTTTTCACGCCCCCGGTAACCGGCCCCAGCGTGGGTACATTAAGCATCTTCAGCGATGATCCCGGCGATCCGGTGGTCACCGTGGCACTGCAGGGGGAGGGCATCCTTCCTCCGGATATTTCCATTGCTCCCACCTCGTTTACGTTCAATCTGTTCACCGGGGAAACCGACTCGGCGGTTCTGACCATCACCAACTCCGGAGGCAGCCCCCTGACCTTTAGCATTCGGGATGAGGGAACCGCCGGTGGCTCTCTTCAGAAACTCTTCTGGACAGAGGTTCTGGATATATTCCCGGATACCCTTCAGCGAAGCAATCTGGACGGGAGCAACATCGAAACCCTGTTTACCAATACCTTTCTTATGGCCGGAATAACCGTGGATCAAACCCGGGGAAAAATCTACTTCGCCGATTTCGATGAAGGCACCATTCGATCCAGTGATCTGGATGGGAGCAACAACCAGATCCTGGTATCCGGGCTGAGCGGCCCGGTGGATATCGCCCTGGATGTTGCCGGCGGCAAGATGTACTGGACCGATTTCAATGAAGGTAGCATCCGCCGGGCCAACCTGGATGGCAGCGGGGTGGAAATCATCATTTCCGGAGTGGCGACTGTACCGGGAACGGCACCCGGGCCGATGGAACCGGCGCCTTCGGAACGGCATCTTGCTTCCCCGGTTACCGGCTCTTCCCTGCTACAGAATCCCTGGGGAATTGCCCTGGATTTAGAACACGGCAAAGTGTACTGGACCGAACAAGGGGGCAATCGTATCGCCCGGGCCAATCTGGACGGCAGCGAGGTGGAAACCGTTATTGGGGCCGGAGTAGACGGCCCCCGGGGGATCAAGCTCGATGTCCCTGAAGGCAAAATTTACTTTGTGGATAGTTTCAACGAGGCCATCAAACGGGCCAACCTGGATGGTAGCGGGGTGGAAACGCTTCTTCAATTCACCGGGGTCAATCCTCTGGACATCTCCCTGGATTTATCCGCCCGGAAGATGTACTGGAGCGATAATCTTCTGGATCAGATTCAAAGAGCCAACCTGGATGGCAGCAATGTGGAAGTGATCATCGAGGATCCCATGACGGGTTTCGACGGAATGTTCGGGGTGGGACTTTCTACAGGAGTAACTTGGCTATCGGAAATCCCTTCCACGGGAACCGTTCCCGCCGGTTCCAGCATGGATGTTACCATTCTGGTCGATGCCGCCGGGATGATCGGAGGCACCTATAACGCCAGCATCATTGTGGCCTCCAACGATCCGGATGAGCCGGAAGTAACCGCCTCTGTAACCCTGGACGTCACCGGCGCGCCGGATATTTCCCTGTCTCAGGATAGCCTGGACTTCGGCGAGGCGTTCGTGGGCTTCCCCGACTCTCTCCCTCTGGTGATCCGCAACGTGGGAACGGATCTGCTCACGGTCACCAACATCGCCTCCAACAATCCGGATTTTACCGTAAACGTTACCGGATTCAGCCTGAATCCCGGCGAAAGTCGGGAAGTGCAGGTGTTTTTCACCCCTTCGGCAACCGGTCTCAGTACCGGCACCCTGAGCATCACCAGCGACGATCCCGATGAGCCGGTGGTCACCGTGGCGCTGCAGGGGGAAGGTATCCTTCCCCCGGATATAGCGGTCACCCCGGACTCCCTGAGCGACAGCCTGTTCACCGGGCAGACCTCTACACAGATCATGACCATCTCCAACACCGGGTTCAGCGATCTCACCTTCGAGATTTTTGTGGAAGAGGCAACTTCCGGGGCGGCATCGGTGAAGATTCGCCCCCACCCGGTATCGGAAGCGCATTGGCAGGTTGCCCGATCAAAAGCCTTTTCCCCGGAACAGAGATCACTGCCCCATAACCCCTCCGGTGGGCTAAAACCTTCCCGGTGGGGAAGCAATCCTTACGAGAAGGTTCCCGCCGCGGTGGGAACAACCACCTCAACGCCGATTCCCTATCGAGGGGACCTGTTTAGCCCTTCTCAACGGGGGGCCCTGTTTAATATCGATGCTTTCGCCGGCACGGTGAGCGAATTAGATCCCACCACCGGGAACGTGATCAACTCCTTTCCCCTGCCGGAACCGCCCTCCGCCGGGCCGGACGGTCTGGCCTTTGACGGCACGTACCTGTATTACGTCAACGGTTTCGGCACCAACACCTTCTACCGGCTGGATCGAACTACCGGTCAGGTGGTGGGCACGGCGGTGATTCCCGGTCTGGAGGCCATCGACGCTCTGGGACACTCCGGCCAGGCCCTCTATGCCCTGGGCTTTAACACCGGCACGATTTATGAGATTGACTTTGATGCGGCAACAATTACCAATCAGTTCTCCCCGGCGCCCATTGTAGGAGGATTGACCTTCGGCGGAAGTCGAAGAACCATTTTTGTGACCGAAGGATTCTCCGCCATCATTCACGAAATTGATCCGGCCACGGGAACCATTCTCAATACCTTTAATACCCCCAACTTTGGGGACGTTCTGGGACTGGGGTATTCCAACGGATTGGGGATTCTGTTCGCCAGCAATACCACCGACGGCATGTTGTACGCCCTCAACCCCGATGACGGCGCCATCCTGTTTTCCTATCCCATTCCCCTGGGCAGTGGCATCGCAGCGGATGAGGCCATCGGAATTACCTGGCTGGCTATCAATCCCGGCTCCGGAACCATTCCCGCGGGGCAATCCCTGGATGTTCAGGTAACCTTTGTCGCCACGGATTTATTCGGTGGGGATTATCGAGCCAACATCCGGATTTTCAGCAACGATCCCGATGAACCGGAAGTGATCGTGCCGGCGCATCTGCACGTCACCGGCGCGCCGGACATCGCCGTGTCGCCGGATACTCTGGACTTCGGCGAGGTGTTCGTGGGCTTCCCCGACTCTCTCCCTCTGGTGATCCGCAACGTGGGAACGGATCTGCTCACGGTCACCAACATCGCCTCCAACAATCCGGATTTTACCGTAAACGTTACCGGATTCAGCCTGAATCCCGGCGAAAGTCGGGAAGTGCAGGTGTTTTTCACCCCTTCGGCAACCGGTCTCAGTACCGGCACCCTGAGCATCACCAGCGACGATCCCGATGAGCCGGTGGTCACCGTGGCGCTGCAGGGGGAAGGTATCCTTCCCCCGGATATAGCGGTCACCCCGGACTCCCTGAGCGACAGCCTGTTCACCGGGCAGACCTCTACACAGATCATGACCATCTCCAACACCGGGTTCAGCGATCTCACCTTCGAGATTTTCCTGGAAGAGGCCACCTCTTCAGCCATCCCGGCCATACCCCGTCGCCAACGATCCGCCCCGGATGGGGAACACTCCCCAAAAATCGCCAAACGCTCCACCAAATCTTCCCGGCCTCCACAGCGGGCCACGGTATCTCCGGAAATGCGCCGGAAATGGCAGGCCCTGTCGAAAACCGGGTCCCATCATCCCCTGCCGATCCAAACGAACAGGTTATCCAATCCCTCACCTTCCCAATTACCCGTGGTGATTGAAGATCCTGCCGGCGACGCTCTGTTCGTTGATGTCACCCTTGTTCGGGGCGCCAGCACCGCTACAGAACTTCAAATTGAAATCGAATTTGCCACCGTGATCGACCCTTCCGATTTCGGAGGCTTCTTTTCGATGGATATTGATCAGGATTCTACCACCGGGCTTCCCCCCAGCTTCGGCGATCCGGATCAGGATATCGGCGCAGAATACGAATTCACGTTCTTCGACATTGATCTGGGCATTGTCAATCTGTTCGACATCAACGGCAATTTCATCGCCAGTTATCCGGTCACCGTCGAACCTCACAGGCTGAGTTTCGCGGCCCCGTTAGCCGACATCGGCAACGATGATGGGAGGATGGACGTTACCGGCGTTGTGGGGAACAATTCCGGGCCTACCGATTGGTTCCCGGATGCCGGTCATGGAACCATCGGCGGCATTGGTTGGCTAACGGTGAATCCTTCCTCGGGAACCATTGCAGCGGGTACCTCCCAGGATATTCAGGTAACCTTTGACGCCACGGATTTATTCGGCGGAAATTATCAGGCCAACATCCGGATTTCCAGCAACGATCCCGATGAACCGGAAGTGATCGTGCCGGCGCATCTGCACGTCACCGGTGCGCCGAACATCGCCGTCTCGCCGGATAGCCTGGTGTTCGATACCGTTTTCGTCGGGGTCAGTCGCACGGATACCCTCCGGATCACCAACTCCGGTACCGACACCCTGCGAGTGAGCGACATTACCAGCAGCGACACGGCCTTTTCGGTGGACAGAACCGCCCTGAACATCGCCCCCCAGGAAGAAGATGTGGTTGTGGTTACCTTCGCCCCCGGCACCGCCGGGTCGATCAGCGCCCAGCTGAGCATCATCAGCAACGACCCCGACCAGGGGGTGTTGAATGTTCCCGTGCACGGAGTGGGAGCCTTTCCCCCCAGCGTTCTTGTGCACCCCGACTCCATCTCGGCGGAAGTTCAGGAGGGCGATAGCACCACCGCCACTTTGGTTGTGGGCAACAGCGGGGCCGGGGATCTGCACTGGTTCATTCGTCCCTCTAACCGGGGCGGCCTGACGGTCAACGCCGATTTCATCCGGCGGTTGACCCGGAGACTTCAGGCCCTGGGCGCCGAAGATGTTCATGGGGAAGGGGCGCGGGTTTTCTACCGGGTACAGGGGACCATCACTCAGGATGGAAGCATCCAATCCTTTGAGTTCTCCAACACGGTCACAGTATCCCGGCAATTGGAAGGCGTGCACGTTCTGTTCACCGATACCGACTGGAACGTTTTCCGGATCGAATTAGAAGCCCGGGGGGCGCAGACCACGGTGCACGTGGGAACCATTACCACCGATTTGCTGAACACCGTGGATATTCTGGTGATCAACGATGACACCGATCTTACCCCCGGTGAAATCAATACCGTTCGGGCCTGGATGAATACCGGCGGGGGAGTGATCATCGACGCCGACAACGACATCGCCGATTTCAATGCCCTGATCGGCGGCAGCGGCATTACTTATCTGCCCGGCGGGGGAACAAGCGGAATGACCACCGACATTACCCCCCATCCGGTAACCCAGAATATCAATCGTTACCTGGTGGCTCTGGGAGGCGATGCTCAGGCCAGCCTCAGCGTTACCGGAGATGCGCTGGATGTGATCCGCGACCGAACCGGAGTGCCCCATATTGCCGTGGCCGGGCTAGGGCGGGGACTGCTGGTTGCCCTTGCCGATGAAAGCATCAACGATGCCGGGATTTCCCGAATCGGGCATCTGGAAGTAGGGCTGAATTCCGTCGCCTGGCTGGGCGCGCCTCCGTGGCTCAGCGTGTCTCCCACCTCGGGGACGGTGCTTCCCGGCGATTCCGCCGAGGTGACCGTGGAACTCAACGCCGCCACCCTGACTCAGGGAACTTATGAGGCTTTCCTGAGAGTCCTGTCCGATGATCCCTTCAATCCCGTTGTGATCGTTCCGGTGCATCTGGAGGTCGGGCCGGTGGGAATCGGCGATCCTTTTGCCAACCGGATTCCGGAAAACTACGTGCTCATGCAAAACTTCCCCAATCCCTTCAATCCCGTGACCTACATCCGCTACGGCCTGCCCAGAGCCTCGGCAGTGCGCATCGAACTCTACAACATCCTGGGGCAGCGGGTGGCCACCCTTCTGGATACCCGCAAACCCGCCGGTTACCACCTGCTCCGCTTCGATGCCCGCAACTACGCCAGCGGGGTGTACTTCTACCGGATTGAGGCCGGGGATTTCCAGGCGGTGAAGAAGATGCTGATTATGAAGTGAAGTCCGGCGAATTGGCTGTGGAATGCTTCCCCGTTGCATCCCGTGGTGCAACGGGGGAGTGGGCGTGCCAATTCTAT
>CAYQGB010000112.1:9755-11856 GCA_964416895.1 uncultured Calditrichaceae bacterium | reverse complement strand
AAGGGGAGGGCCGGGGTGGGGATGGGTGAGGGTGGAACCTTCAAGGGATGATGGAACGGTATACCAAAGCCTCTAAATTCCCCATAAAAACACCCCATCCACGGATTTCCCCTTTTCCTCTTCCATCTTTTGGGGCCCCAAAACCCCCTGAATTTATCCGGTTCGGTGAAGAAACCCGCTCCCCCGGTCGATGGAACACCTGACGGCTCTTCCGTGGATCGAATTTGAAGGGAGCGGGAGTATGAAGCGCGGAATCACCGGCTGGATGATATTGCTGGGGATGGGGATACTGGGGTTGTGGGGAAGCCCGGCCCGGGGACAGCACCCCGGGGAGTTCGCGCCGGCGGATAGCCTGAGCAGGCCGGTTCCGATCCGGGAATGGGAAACCACCCTGCTGACCGAGGACGGGCTGCACATCCGGGCGACGGTGTATCGTCGGGAGTATCTTCCGCAGGCGGTGCCGGCGGTGGTATTGATTCATCAGGGGGGTGGGGATCGCCGGCAGTGGCGCCGGTTTGCCCGCCGTCTGGCCCGGCTGGGATACCTGGCGCTGGCCTACGATGTGCGGGGGCATGGGGAATCGGACAGGGTGAGTAACCTTCATGCGGTATTCAACGATCCTTCGCAGGCCCCGCGGGATCTGGCGGCGGTGCTGGAATATCTGCGCCGCCGACCGGAGGTAAACCATCTGCGGGTGGCGGTGGTGGGGGCTTCCATCGGGGGCAACCTGGCCGCCCTGGCCACTTCCGAACTGAAGGTGAAGACGGCTGTGGCCATCTCTCCCCGGGCGCCGGCGGTTTTCCGGCTGGCAGGAAAAAAACGTTTGCATTTGCGGTCGGTGTTTTATATTTCTTCTATCGGGGATCAGCAAGGACGGCGGGCGGTATGGGCAAAGGAACTGTACCAGCAAACGGCCGGCCCCCGGGCCATCGAGCTGGTGGAGCACTCCGATAGCCATGGAATGGAGATCTTGCGCCAGAATCCCCGAATAGAACAGAAAATCGTCCGGTGGCTTCAAGAGACTTTGTAATGGCCACGGCATAAACCTCATACATCGGGAGCATTGTTTCCTTTGAATACCTCCAGACGCCTTACCCTGATCGCGGTCATCATCGGTGTCTCCGTGGTGGTGGATCAGGTCACCAAGCTTATTGCCGTGATGACCCTTAAGCATACCCCTCCCCGATCCTATCTGGGAGATTTTTTCCGCTTGCAGTATGCCGAAAACACCGGTGCCATGCTGGGTTTCGGTTCCGATTTGCCGGAAGCCGTTCGTTTCTGGGTGCTGACGGTCATGGTGGGAATTCTTCTGCTGGGGCTGTTGGTCTATCTGTTGTTCAATCCCCATTTACGGACCTCGCAGGTGATCGCCTTTTCCCTGATCAGCGGGGGAGGCATCAGCAATTTTATCGATCGCCTGCTCAACGACGGGCGGGTGGTGGATTTTATGAACATGGGCATCGGGTGGCTGCGAACGGGCATCTTCAACGTGGCCGATGTGCTGATCATGATTGGGCTGGGGATGGTGCTGCTCCTGGGTGGGTGGCGGGAGCGCCGCAAACCTGCTTCGGAGGAGCAATCGCCGGCTTCGGTGCCCTCTTCCTCCAATCCCCCGGAAAACTAACCCTCTCACCGGTTTTTGACCTCCCCGGTCCAAAAAAGAACCCCATCCCGTCGGGCGGGATGGGGTCCAGAGGGCAGCGGGACGGAGCTGCAAACTTTCAGGACGCTTTACGACGCTGCTGCTTGGCTTCTCTCAGACTGTCGGCCTCCACCACGTAATATCCCGGTTCCACAAACCGTTTGTAATACGCTCGATAGTTCTTCTTGATCGCCTCGATCTTCTTCTCCAGTTCCTTTTCCGTATCGGCGCTCACAATAAAAGAATCATCAATCGTGGCAAGAGCAAAAAACTTTTTCATGTCAAGTTCCTCCTTGTGATATGATAAAAAGAGCGGTTAAGTTTCCCAAATTTCTATTTTGGAGCAATTTTTTTCCCGGCACATCCCCTCTTTCCCGACACAAAACATGCATAATAATTTGTTTTTATTTAAAATATCCCTTGACAACACATCTCGCCGCATTTTCCATACATTATCCA
>CAYQGB010000112.1:0-9655 GCA_964416895.1 uncultured Calditrichaceae bacterium | reverse complement strand
ATCCGCAATCCGCAATCCGCAATCCGCAATCCGCAATCCGCAATCCGCAATCCGCAATCCGCGATCCGCGATCCGCAATCCACCTCGCCCCATTCCCTTCTGCCCGGGCCGGCCTCCCCGGGAGTTCCGGAAGCCGTTCAAACCAGTCGGGTCTTCAGGTAGTGGTAGCGCTGCAATTCTTCCGGGGTCATGGACAGCACCAGAGAGAGTTCCCGGCTGGAATACACCGGCGTGTCGGGGTCGATTGCCACCGGTTGAGCCACATCCGGATTCACGAAACAGAGTTCTGTATTCAGGGTTCTGGAATACACCTTGACCATGGGGCGTTGCCCTTGCAGCAATTCGTACAGTTGGGTCAGGGTATCCGGAGCAAAAGTGGTCGATTTGGCCGGAGCACTCCGGCGCAGGCGACGGGTGCGTTGCCGGGGGGTGACAGGGACAGAAACAGCGGCGGCCATGGCGTGCCTCCTTTTCGTGCTTATCTCCGTTTCATGTAAACATACGTTCACTTGAATTATACGAAATAAAAATCCATTTGTCAAGAAAGAAATATACTTTTGTTCACTATTTTTAAAACAGGTGATTGGGAAACCCTGCAGAAGCGTTGGAAAGTTTTCCCAAATGTCATATATTTCCGCCGCCATTTGGAGAAATGAAACCACAGGAGAAGTTCGCCATGGATACACGAGATCCCCTGGACAGGACCAAACAGGAGTATGAAGAGATTCTGAAGAAAATCGCCTCCGCCGATTCCCCGGTGGGGATTGATGCCTCGTATACCCATGCGGTGATCATCGAGTATTTGCGGCAGATTTCCGCCCGGTTGGAGCGTCTGGAGCGGTTGATCGAGGAAACCCGAGGACAGTGAATCGCGGGATTCAGACGCTGTTCCTTCCTTCCACCACCCTGCCGGCCCCCGGCATTGTCGGGGCAGCAAAAGGAAATAAGAGGCGCTCCTGCGCCGCAGACCCGGTGGGTGGTATCCTTCTGTGGATCGGAAGGGGGTTATACATCGAGAGGCAAAGGCTTTCTGGCGCTACACCCTGAACTCAACCAAGAGGAGGCCGATGATGAAACGCCAATCTGTTCACTTTTTACTGATAGGGATGGTCATGGTAATTTTGCAGGGATGCCCCCAACCCGCTCCTCCCACGGAGAAGGAATTCCAGTATTTTGCCGAGCAGTTTGCCGACCTTCGGATTCTGCGCTATCAGGTGCCGGGATTCGAGGATCTCACGCTTCAACAAAAAAAGCTGCTGTATTATCTGTATCAGGCGGGTCTTTCCGGACGGGATATTATCTGGGATCAGAACTACAAGTATAACCTGCTGGTTCGACATACCCTGGAGGCCATTGTCAAACATTATCAGGGAGATCGAGATTCGGAGGAATTTCAAAAATTTATGGAGTACACCAAGCGGGTGTGGTTCTCCAACGGTATTCATCATCACTATTCCTACAACAAAATCATGCCCGAATTCTCCCGGGAATATTTTGCTCAGTTGATACACAATTCCCCGGGCGCCCAATTCCCTTTGCAGGAAGGGGAGACGGTGGAGGATCTGATCGCCAAACTCACCCCGATTCTGTTTGATCCCGAGGTGGCCGCCAAGCGGGTGAATCAGGATCCCTCGGTGGATATGGTGGTGGCCTCGGCCAACAACTACTACGAAGGGGTGACCCAGAAGGAAGTGGAGGAATATTACCGCCGCATCATCGATCCCAACGATCCCCATCCCATTTCCTACGGATTGAATTCCAAATTGGTCAAGGAGAACGGGCGCATCGTGGAAAAGGTCTGGAAAGTGGGGGGGATGTACTCCCCGGCAATCGAGCGGATCGTGTACTGGCTGGAAAAGGCTGTGGAAGTGGCCGAGAACGATCAGCAGCGCGCCGTTTTGCAGAAGCTCATCGAATACTACCGCACCGGGGATCTGCGCAAATTCGATGAGTACAACATCGCCTGGGTGCAGGATACCCTCTCCCGAATTGATGTGATCAACGGGTTTATCGAGGTGTATGGCGATCCTCTGGGGTATCGAGGGGCGTACGAATCGGTGGTGTTCTTCAAAGACCTGGAGGCTTCCCGGCGAATTGCCGCCATCAGCCAGAATGCCCAGTGGTTCGAGGATCATTCTCCGATCATGGAGCAACACAAGCGCCAGAAGGTAAAGGGGGTTTCCGCGCGGGTGGTCACGGTGGTGGGAGAAGCCGGGGATGCCGCGCCGTCCACGCCTATTGGCATCAATCTCCCCAACGCCAACTGGATTCGGGCGGAATACGGTTCCAAGTCGGTGAATCTGGGGAATATTGTGCACGCCTACAACGAATCCGGCAAGCATAGCGGGGTGTTAGAGGAATTCGCCTATTCTCAGGAAGAGATTGAACGAGCCCGGAAATACGGCACACTGGCCAGCGATCTCCATACCGACATGCACGAGGTCATCGGTCATGCATCCGGCAAACTGGAGCCGGGAGTGGGCACGCCCAAAGAGACCCTGAAAAATTACGCCTCCACCCTGGAAGAAGCCCGGGCGGATCTGGTGGCACTGTATTACATTCTGGATCCCAAACTCATCGAAATCGGGGTGATGCCCTCGCTGGAAGTGGGTAAGGCCGCCTATGATCGCTACATTCGCAACGGCCTGATGCTCCAGCTACGCCGCCTGAAACCGGGGGAACAGCTGGAAGAAGCCCACATGCGCAACCGGCAACTGATCGCCCGGTGGGTGTATGAACAGGGCAGGGGGGACAACGTGATCGAGAAAAAGGTGCGCGACGGCAAGACCTACTTTGTGATCAACGATTATGAAAAGCTCCGGGAGCTGTTTGGTCGCCTGCTGCGGGAGATTCAGCGGATCAAGTCTCAGGGCGATTATGCGGCGGCGCAGGAACTGGTGGAAACCTACGGAGTGAAGGTGGATCCGGCCCTGCATCAGGAGGTGCTGGAGCGCTACCGCAAGCTGAACATTGCTCCCTATGCCGGGTTTATCCAGCCCAAACTTGTTCCGGTCATGGACGGCGACCGGATCGTGGATGTGAACATCGAGTATCCGGAGGATTTCACCGAGCAGATGCTGGAGTACGGGGAGAAGTACTCCTTCCTGCCGGTGTACGATTAGCCGCATTGTTTATCCGGTTTTCGCATTGGTATAAAATTCCTCGGTTTTTCGCTATCTCCCGCATCACCCCGCCGCGGCGGAGTGATGCGGGATAAAATTACGTTTCACGTTTCACACATTCCGCAATAACTGTAATCCTCTATGCCCTGTGTTTTTGGCCCTTTCCGGCCCGGCGCTTTTGCGATTTATGAGTCGTTCCGTGTAAAGTGATTCTCCGCCTTCCCATTGGCCTTATCCCCCAATCTTGTGTAATCTCACTTGACATGCCGTACCAGGCCCTTACGCACTACGCACTACGCACTACGCACTACGTTCCCGGCCTTTACACCGATGGGCTACCCGTTGATGGATTACTCTTGCGAAATTCTCGGAGGTGGTAGAATAGTACACATAATTTTGCAAAATCGCCCCCAAACTGTGATGATTTCGTGAAAACTCGAAAGTATATTTTGCGGTAGCAGGCTTACAGATCGGGGAGGCCGTAACCGATATATTGAGCAGCGGAAAAGAGAGGATGGCCTGATTACGCAAGACATTGGAGAAAACTTTTATGCCGCCGGTTGGCGGTTGGGGACCGGCGTTTACGCTTTGCACGAGTAGCGAGGACAGGATGGAACACCTGGTAATTATTGGAAACGGGGTGGCGGGGATTACCACCGCCCGGCACGTGCGCAAATACAGCGACATGAACATTACCGTCATTTCGGCGGAGACGGATTATCATTACTCCCGCACCGCCCTGATGTACATCTTCATGGGGCACATGCGGTTTGAAGATACCAAGCCCTATGAGGACTGGTTCTGGGAGAAAAATCGCATTCACCTGGTGCGGGGCTATGTGGTGCGGATCGATACCCGGGGGAAGCGGTTGCATCTGGAAGATGGTCGGGAGATTCCCTACGACAGGCTGGTTATCGCCACGGGATCAAAATCCAACAAGTTCGGCTGGCCGGGACAGGATTTACCCGGCGTGCAGGGGCTGTATTCCTTTCAGGATTTACAGCTGTTGGAGGAAAACATCCAGGGGGTTACCCACGCGGTGATCGTGGGGGGAGGATTGATCGGCATCGAGCTGGGGGAGATGCTCGCCTCCCGGAACATCCCGGTGACCTTCTTGATTCGGGAGGAATATTACTGGGACAACGTGCTCCCCAGAGAAGAAGCCCGCCTTGTCAGCCGGCACATTCTGGAACATGGGTTCGGCCTGATCCGCAAGACCAATCTGAAAGCCATCCTTCCCGGGGAGGATGGACGGGTGCGAGGCGTGCTCACCGAATTTGGCGAAGAAATCCCCTGCCAGTTTGTGGGGTTGACCCCCGGGGTAAGCCCGAACGTGGAAGTAGTGAAAAACTCCGGCATTGCGGTCAACCGGGGGGTGCTGGTGAATGAGTATCTGGAAACCGGCATTCCCGATGTGTACGCCTGCGGGGACTGCGCCGAAATTTGCCCGGAAGGCCAAGATCAGGGGCGGGTGGAGCAACTGTGGTATACGGGCAAAATGCAGGGAATGGCCCTGGCGAAAACCCTCTGCGGGCGGCGCACCCGCTATGAACGGGGCATCTGGTACAATTCCGCTAAATTTCTGGACATCGAATACCAGACCTACGGGGAAGTTCCCAATGTGCCCCGGGAGGGGGAAGCGTCGTTTTACTGGGAGCATCCCAACCGGCGCCACTGCCTGCGGATTGTATATCGCCGGGAGGATCGGGCGGTGGTGGGATTTAATTTTCTGGGGATGCGGATGCGTCAGGAAGTGTGCCAGCGATGGATTGCCGAGCAACGCCCGGTGGAGTATGTGCTGGCCCACCTTCCGGAAGCCAACTTCGATCCCGAATTTTATCGACCCCTGGAGGCCGAGATCGTTTCTCAATACAACTCCCGGAATCCCGGACATCCCGTGCAGCTTCGCCGAAAACGGGGGCTGTTTTCTACCAATGGAAAGTGGAAACCGGTGTGGAAACGGCAGAGAATTTAAGTTATGTTCCGTAAGGCCTGAAAGCGGCTTTCTGATCACCGCTTAACTCGCTTTAATTATTGAAGTTATTCCATCTTTAATCTTTAATCCGTATAACCACAGAGTGCAAAATGATGAACGACATACCTGAAAAGCACCTTGCACCGGAAGTTTCCCCGCGAGGTACGAAATGGGAACTGATCCAGAAAGTCGGTCTGGCGCTGTTTGGTCTGGGAATGCTGCTGCTGTTAGCCGGGCTTACCGGCGTGGGGGAGCCTCAGCCGCTGTTGTTTTTCCTGCTCAGCGTGGGCGGTGCGGTAGTCGGGGGGCTGATCTATATTCTGGCCCGGGCAAAAGAGAGCACGCCGGGGATCCACAACAACGGCATCTTTTTCAGCAGCGTCACCGCCCGGGGGGCAGTGGGCTGGATACTGGGGGTCATGCTCACCGGCTTCTATATCATCCTGTACTGGTTCCCGGAAATCATTCACCACTGGATTCGCCTGACCGATCCCCTCAGCCGATGGCTGCGGGGGGAACCGGCCGATCGGTGGTTTTTGTACGGCACGTTTTACACCCTGGCGGTGCTGGTGATGGGCATCCGGATGATTGCTTTCAAATACCGGCACAACCGCTATCAGATTATCCGCACCCTGTCGGTGATGTTCTTTCAGCTGGGATTTGCCTATTTGATCCCCGCCGTTCTCAAAGCGTTGAATCAGCCGGAGTTTTATTTTAGCTACTTCTGGCCGTTGAAATACGATTACCTGTTCCCGGATAATGTGCGGTGGTTGATGTCTCAACCGGGGGGAGTGGGCACGTTCATGGTCTTCTGGGGCCTGGTGATGTCCTTCATTGCCACCCCCATTTTGACCTACTTTTTCGGCAAGCGCTGGTATTGCTCCTGGGTGTGCGGTTGCGGGGGGCTGGCGGAGACGCTGGGGGATCCCTTCCGGCAGCTTTCCAGCAAAACCCTGCGGGCCTGGAAGATCGAGCGCTGGCTCATCTACAGCGTGCTGGTGTTTATCACCGTTACCACCATCACCCTGTGGATCAATTCCGCCGCCGGGGGGGCGGTGCTGGGAAGCCTTTCCCACACCTTTGCCAGAGCCTACGGCTTCTTTATCGGGGCGATTTTTTCCGGGGTGATCGGAGTAGGATTTTACCCCCTTATGGGCAGTCGGGTGTGGTGTCGCTTTGGATGCCCTCAGGCGGCCATCCTGGGGATTCTGCAAAAATACTTCTCCCGATTCCGCATCACCACCAACGGGGGGCAGTGTATCTCCTGCGGAAACTGCTCCACCTATTGTGAGATGGGCATCGACGTGCGCTGGTATGCTCAGCGGGGGCAAAACATCATCCGCGCTTCCTGTGTGGGCTGCGGGGTATGCGCAGCGGTATGCCCCCGGGGAGTGTTGCGGCTGGAAAACGGGCCGGTGGAAGGGCGATACAACGTGGCCCTGGAGGACATGGTGATGCAGGAAATGCACAAGCTGGAACAGACCGTGGCCGGAACCCAAAAACCCGCCGACGTTTCGGCGCAGGAAACCCGCTCCTGATTACTCCTCCGGATATATCCGCTTCCGAAAGCCGTTGCCGGTGGTCAAATAGGCATCCCGGCGGATCAATCCCCGGCGCACCGCCCGATCCCGAATTTGCTCCGCCTGAGCTCGAGGGTAATGCCCCAGGGTCACGGCGTAGTACCTGGTGGAAGTGGCATACACTTCACTGGGATAGCCTTTCTGAGCGTACCGTTGGGCCAGCTCCAGTGCCTCTGTGCGCGAGGGGGTGGAGTTGGCGATGATGAACACCTCTTCCCGATCCCGGGGATACACCTGCCGCAGGAACCCCTTCCCGGTGGTAAGATAAGCATCCTTTCCGGCATCCCCGTAGCGAACGGCCTCTGCCTTAACCTCCCGGGCTTTCTTTTCCCCAAACGGCCCCAGCACCACCGCGTAGTATCCGGTGGAAGTCCAGAACACCCCGGCGGAATAACCCCGCGCTTCCAGACCCCGAGCGTGTTGTACAGCCGCTTCCCGGGAACGGGTGGAGAGCACCTGTACGTAGTGGTGGTCTTCCCCGGGAGGAAAAATCCGCCGCACAAACCCGCTGCCGCCGGAGAAGAAGGCGTCTTCCCCGATGTCCCCGAAGCGTCGCGCTTCATCCCGTATTCGGCGGGCCTGTTGCCGGGGATACTTCCCGATGGTGACGGCGTAATAGCCGCTGGCGGTGAAATACGCCTCCGCCGGGTAGCCCTTTTCCACGTATTGCCGGGCCAGATGCCGGGCCTGCTTCTGGGAGCGGGTGGAATAGACCACCACGTGCACTTCCGCCGGTTGACTCTGGGCCAGCACCGGGGGTAAGAAGAGGCTCCAGCATATCATCAGCCCCGGGAGTAGACCGGGCCATTTCATACGGGAAAGCGATGACAACAGCATTCTTGCAATATGGGATCGGCGGTGGACATCGAGATTTCTCCTGTCCCTCATAGGGTGTATTTTCGCCCTGCATTAACCTTTTTAAGATACTCCGTCAGCGGCGCAAAGTAGTTCAGCATGGCCCGGGCGCTGAGGTCTTCGCCGGTGGTTTCCCGGATCAGTTGCCGCCAGTCTTCCGTGGCCCCCTTCTCCAGAATACGCCGCAGAAAATCGCCCACCGCTTTGTTGCCGTAATAATTGGTCGCCCGGGGATCCTGCTTCAGGATGTGGGTGGCGATGTAGTCGTGCAACTGAAACAGCAGCACATAGGAGAGGGCGTAATCGTAATATTGCGCCGGATCGTTGTTGATGTGGGTCTTGGAGGCCGCATCGCAATATTCCTCCCCCCGGGGATAAGGAGGCACAATTCCCTGATACTGCTTCTTCATCTCCCACCAGCGGCGGTTGAATTGATCTTTGGGCAGGTTCCGGGCATACAGTTCATACTCAAAGTGGGTCATCACCCCCGCCGACCAGGGAATGAACACGATGTAGTTCATGGCCTCCCGCAGCAGGGTTTGCATCTCGTCGGTTTGGGCATTTTCGGGAACCAGTCCCAGGTGCGCCAGAAAGGGCTTTTGCATGGCCGCCAGCCCCAACAGCGATCCCACCGCCTCATGAAAAGCGCGGTTGGCCCCGCTCCGCAGCAGCGGGGGAACATTCGGGTTCGTGTAAGAGATGTAGTAATAAATGTGCCCCAGTTCGTGATGGGCGGTTTCGTACCAGGAAGCGTTGGGCACAATGCTCATCAGGCAGCGCACGTCGTTCTGCAAATCCATGTGCCAGGCGGAAGCGTGGTTGTTCTTCTTGTAATGGGCCTCTTTGGGCAGGGGGTACAGGCTGGATTTTTCCCAGAAGCTCCGGGGCAGGGAATCAAACCCGATGCTCACGTAAAACCGCTCCGCCTGTTTGATGATCCACTCCGGCGATTTCGATTTCAGCGCCCCGTCGATGTCCAGCCCTTCCACGGTGATCATCCCGCTCCAATCCTGCCCCCAGCGATTGGGCAGCCAATGCGCCGGCAGGTACTCGGGCACCTCGCTGACGCCGTAGCGCTTGGCCAGTTCATATCGGGCGTAGGTGTGTAACTCCCGATACAGGGGCCATACTTCCTGCACCAGCCGTTCGGTGAGTTCCAGCATCTCTTCCGTGGTCATGCCGTAATCGGAGACCTGATAAGAGAAGTAGTCGTCGTATCCCAGGGCCTGCACGGTTTTGTTGCGCAAATCCCGCAGTTTCTCCAGCCCATCCTTTAGCCCTTTGCCCACTTCTTTGCTGGCTTCCCAGGCGGCCAGCCGCCTGGATAGATCCGTTTCGCTTTGCAGAATGTCATCAATTTCGTTGGTGGAAACCGATTTTCCCCCAATCCGAAAATCGAACCCGAACAGCTTTTCGGTCTGCTCCGTCTCCGCTTTGATGCGCTCTTTTACCAGTTCCGCCACCGTCTGGGGATTGTTGGCCGCCTCGTACAGGATGACCTCTAATTGTTTCACCTGCAACGGGGTCAGTTGATCTCGGTGTTCCAGAAACCGGCGGGCTTTCTCAATGTTTTCGGTGCTACCGGTGAAGGCGGCCAGGGCTTCGTTGGCCCGGCGGGTTTGGGCGGGGGTTACCGTATCCCCTTCCACGATGTAGGTGTTGGAACGCCATTCCGCCCGGGCGGAAGCGTAATACAGCTGCAAATACTGTCGCGTGTAGCCATCAATAAATTCCTGCGCCTCCTGTTGAATTCGGCGGCTATCGGAGGAAGAACATGCCGTGAAGAGCAACATCAGACCCACGAGAAGCATGAATGTTTTCATGGATTCACCCCGGTTGGTTGGTAAACTTTTTCATGAAGTTGAGTACAGGTTCCCCGGAATTTACAGAAAAATGGCGATCGTTCAGATACACTCCATGAGGGGGAAGAAAATACCACAATGGAGCAGAAAAGACAAAAGAAAAACAATCGCAGGGGGTAACTGTTCAGGTTGTTTCCAGAGCATTGCCTGCTTTTTGCCGTTTTACTCTCATTTTCCGCCGCGGCGGGGGAGGGGCCGGGGGTGAAGGGGGAATCGTGGAAAAAATACTCCACCATTGCCGTTTAAGCACTTTCTCAATGA
>CAYQGB010000111.1:0-11951 GCA_964416895.1 uncultured Calditrichaceae bacterium | reverse complement strand
GCCCTGGTGTCATTCGTAGGCGTGCTATCAAGGCGGCAGCCCGAAGAATCTCCTTAGCGAAACGTTATTATTCCCTATCGAAGCGCCTTCGCCAGGCGGCGAATTCCTCCCGCCGCATCTTCCCGAAAATGCAACCGGATCACCCGACGCCCGGCCTGCACCAGCGCCCGGTAATCCCCCAGGGCCTGGGCCCGGATCAGGGTGCCGAAGCGAACCGCAGCGGCGTCTTCCTCCGGGGTATCGGGAATGGGAAGGTCTTCCACGGGATCGTCGGTGATCTGAATAAACAGCCCCTTCCCGGCGTCTCCCTTGTGCAGTTGCCCGGTGGAATGGAGAAATCGCGGACCGTAGCCCACGGTGGTCGCCAACCGGGTCTGGGTAAGCAGGGTATGGCGTAGCTCCTGTAGCGCCTGATCCACCTCCGGAGAGGACGGCAAGTAGGCCTGAATGCTCAGATAGGGAGAGGGCGTTTCCCTGTCGGCCTCCGCCGTTCCCGATTCCAGAAACTCTCGCAGTGCCGCTTCCGGGGAATCGGAGGCAATTCCCTCCCCGATCACGGTCAGGCCGTCCTTTTCCAGAACCGGGGGCGGTTCCGGCAACGCCCCACTGCTCCGATACGCCTCCAGCGCCTGCCGGGCCTGCGCTTTGGCCGCCTCCACATTGGGCTGATCAAACGGATTGATCCCCAGGCACCACCCGGCCACGGCGGTGGCGAACTCCCACCGAAACATCTCCCCGCCCAGATCGTGGGTATCCCGCAGGTCGATCTGCACCACCGGATGCCCGGCCTGTGCCAGGGCGTTGACCGCGCCGTCAAATCCCGAGCCGCCTTCCAGGCGAAGGTACACGAACAGGCGATCCTCCCGGTAATGCTCCGGCTGGAACAGCGGCTCTCCATCCACCGGCAGGATACCCCGGCCTTCCTTGCCGGTGCTCTCGGCGATCAACTGTTCCAGCCAGGCCCCGAAGGCCGCAAGACCGGGAGATATGATCAGAGTGAGCTTATCCCGACCGGATTGGGCCAGAGCACCCAGGATGGCCCCCAGGTAGGCCGGGGCATTCTGCCCTTCCGCCAATCCCGAGAGCACCATGGCCTCCATGCGCATCTGCTGTGCCCGATCCAGCAACCAATCCACGTTGATGCCCATGAACATGGCCGGTACCAGCCCGAAGTAGGTCAGGGCCGAAAATCGTCCCCCCACTTCGGGATCGTTGAGGAAAATGTGCCGGAAGTTCAGCTCCCGGGCCAGTTGTTCCAGCCCACTTCCGGGATCGGTAATCGCGACAAAGCGGCGAGAAGCCTCTTCCCGCCCCAGCCGATGGACCGCCCGACGATAAAAGTATTTCATAAACGAGAGGGTCTCCACCGTTCCCCCGGATTTGGTGGACACGATATACAGGGTCTTCTCCGGGGGAAATTGATGTTCTTTTTCCCGAACCGTGGCCGGATGGGTGCTATCCAGAATTTCCAGATTCAAATAGCCGGGGCGCACTCCCAGGGTACGGCTGAACACTTCCGGCGCCAGGCTGGAGCCGCCCATCCCCAACAGCAGCGCCTGCTCCAGACCGTCCTGCCGGACGGCCCCCACCACTTCCCCGATCTCCGCCAGACCGTGCCCCATCATTTCCGGCGCATGAAGCCAGTTCAGGCGATTGGCAATTTCCTCCGGTTCCTCCTTCCACACTGTGTAATCGTGCTGCCAGATGCGGTGAACGATCTGTTCTGTTTCCATTCGCTGGAGTGTTTTCCGAACGGCCTCTCCCATGTGCTTTGGTGCCAGCAGTGTCAGCATAATCCCTCCGTGGGTTTTTCAGATGTACAGATTTCAGGCTGCGGGTTTTGGGCAACCGGCCGGAAGCCGGTGCGACTCCCCAACCGGCTAAAAGCCTGCGCTACTGTATTCGCAGGGGAAGAACAAACCGATGATCAAACGGGCTGGTGTAATCGATCCCCGCTTTGCGAAAGGCGATTTCGGGAATTCCCAGGTCGCCCAGGAATAGCTCGCCCACACCTTCCCGGCGCAGGCCGGTTTTGGGCAGTGCCAGGGTCAGGGTGTGGGTGGGACGTACCACCACGCCGGGAGTTTCCCCGGTGGTGGCGTCCATTCCGGAAGGCACATCCAGGGAAATTACCGGAATACCGCTATCGGCAACCCGGTTGATCAATCCGATGAATTCCGCGACCTCCCCCCGGGGAGCACCGTGCAGGCTGTATCCCAGCAGGGCATCTATGATCGCATCTACCGGGCTTTTGCCTAACTGTTCCGGTAGAATAGTGGCCCCGGAAGTTTGTTGAAACACCCGCAGTTGCCAGGCGGTGACCTCCGAGAGGTTGGCCGGGGCACTCAGGCACACCTGTACGGGAATGCTCCGATTGGCCAGGTGCCGGGCGGCGCAGATGCCTCCCCCGCCGTTCCCTCCGGTTCCCGCCAGCACCAGAACACGGGCGTTCTGCCACCGGGATCCCAGAACCTTCATCACCAGCGCCGCCAGATGGCGACCGGCGTTTTCCATCATCTGATACAGATTCGGACCGGTTTCCTCCACCGCTATTCGATCCACCTCTCGCATCTGATCGGCGGTCACCGCAGGAACCTGCCGCCCCCGATCGGTGAAGAACACTCCCGTCATCAAATCCCCCTCAATATTGTGGAATAGCAGTTGACTCTGCTCAAAAATCGCCGTTAATTTAGCCCGGCAATGATCGGTATCCAAAAGCTCTATAACACCGGATGTGTCCGCCGGGAATGGGCGGCAGAGAGCAAACAGGGGACTTCTCTCGGAAGGTTCATTGCTTCATCCTGCACCGGAGACCCCACTTTTTGCTTGACTCTTCAGGTCGTCGGATTTTAAGTTTGACTACATAAATTATGCCAGAATTTCCAACAGTGGAGATGGATTCGTCATGGCTCGATTGGGACAGCACCTCATTCAGACCCAGACTCAGGTTCTCAAGCCCCAACAGATTCTGGTATCCACCCTGCTCCAGCTCCCCACTCTGTTGCTGGAGCAAAAGATCAAGACCGAGATGGAATTGAATCCGGTACTGGAAGAGGCCGAAGAACTGGAAGAGATTGAGGAAGAAGAGGAACTGGATGAAATAGAAGGGAATCCGGAAGAAACGGAAGAGATCAAAGAGGATTTTGAAATTCTGGAAGAGAACAATAAGAGCGAGGAAGAGAAGCTCAGCGAAGAAGTTCAGGAAGAAATTGACCTCAATGAGCTGTTGCCCTCCGATGATGAAGATTATCCCGAAATTCGCCAGCCGGTGGAGCGGGAGGAAGAAGATCGGGAGATGCCCGAACCGCACGTCAAGACCATGGCCGAGCATCTTCTGGATCAGCTTCATCTGTTAAATCTCACCGAACTGGAATTCCGCATCGGTGAATATATCATCTACAACCTCCGGGATGACGGGTATCTGGATTCAGAGGTTACCGTGGAATCCATTGCCGAGGGATTCGGAACGAAGCCCGAGGTCGTGGAAAAGGTTCTCCGGCAAATCCAGCGATTTGATCCTCCGGGAATTGCCGCCCGTGATTTACAAGAATGCCTGCTCATTCAAGTGGAAGCGCGCCTGGAGGAGAATGGCGAAAATCATGGCCTGAAAGTCCTTCAGCGGATTTTAAAGGAAGCCTATCAGGATTTTGTCAATAAACGCTACGAAAAGGTGGTTGAGCAATTAGGCATTACTCTGGAAGATGTGAAGGCGGCGGAAGAGGAGATGCGCCGACTCAACCCCAAACCGGGAGAAGGCTACTTTGATGTTCGCCAGAATTATATCATCCCGGATTTTTACGTGGAAAAAGTAGATGGCGAGCTGGTGGTTTCGCTGAACGACCATCGCATCCCCGGATTGCGCATCAGCCGCCACTATAAGAAATTGCTCCGCCAGCCCAACAAGCTGAATCGGGAAGAGCGAAAATTCCTGAAAGAGAAGATCGATTCCGCCAAGTGGTTTATCAAGGCCATCCATCAGCGCCAGAACACCATGCAGAAGACCATGGAGGCCATCGTCAAAAAGCAGTACGATTTCTTTGACAAAGGGCCGGAGCATATCAAACCCATGATTATGAAGGACATCGCCGAAGAGATCGGCATGGATATTTCCACCGTCAGCCGGGTGTGCAAGGGCAAGTATGTGGAAACGGAATGGGGCGTGTTTGAGTTGAAATACTTTTTCAACGAGGGTATGGCCACCGAAGACGGGGAAGAGTTAAGTACCCTGCGCATCAAAGAACGGCTGAAGGAGATCATCGAAAACGAACCGCCCAATAAGCCGTACAGCGACGATAAATTAGCCAAGATGTTAAATAAAGAAGGCATTCCCATCGCCCGCCGCACCGTGGCCAAGTATCGGGAGCAGCTGGGAATACCCGTGGCTCGCCTGCGGCGGCGGATTTGATCCCTCCTTCTATACCATCATCTGAAATATGAATTTCACAAGACAAGCCGGGGAATCGGTGCCAAAGGCCGGGCGACGTATTGCGTAGTACGTATTTCGTAATGGTCCGTTACGCAATACGAAATACGCATCCTCTGACAAAGTGTAGCCCCGCTCCGACTTCTCCCCGCCGGAAGTGGAGTTTCATTTGTGATCCGGGGGGAAAGTGTGTACATTTGCCCCGCATTTTACCAGACACTTGGGAGGTATTTCTATGCATTCGGATAGCATTGCCATTCGTGGCACGACCATTCTGGGCGTCCGACGGGACGGTCAGGTAGCCCTGGGGGGAGACGGACAGGTAACCTTTGGCAACACGGTAATGAAGCATCAGGGAAATAAAATTCGGCGGTTATATCGGGATCAGGTGCTTTCCGGATTTGCCGGCGCTGCCGCAGATGCCTTTGCCCTGTTCGAGCGGTTTGAAGAAAAGTTAGAACACTTCAACGGAAATTTGCGGAAGGCGGCGGTGGAGCTGGCTAAAGACTGGCGCACCGATCGCTATCTGCGCCGGCTGGAAGCGCTCCTGGCAGTGATGGACCGTTCCACGGCGTTGATCATTTCCGGCACCGGAGACATCATCGAACCGGATGATCAGATTGTGGCCATCGGTTCCGGTGGGCCGTATGCGCTGGCGGCGGCGCGAGCGCTGCGACAACACTCCGACCTCTCCGCCGAAGAGATCGTACGCCGATCCCTGGAAATTGCCGCCGACATCTGCATCTATACCAACACCCACATTACCGTAGAAACCTTATCGTCGTAAGCGCAGAGGGAGATCACCATGCCGACATCTTTAAAAGAATTGACTCCTCGACAAATTGTTGAAGAGCTGGACAAATACATTGTAGGCCAGGATAAAGCCAAACGGTCGGTAGCCATTGCCCTGCGGAACCGCTGGCGTCGCCAGCAGGTGCAGGGACAACTTCGGGAAGAGATTGTGCCCAACAACATCATCCTCATCGGGCCTACCGGGGTGGGAAAGACCGAAATTTCCCGGCGCCTGGCCAAACTGGCCAACGCCCCGTTCATCAAAGTGGAAGCCACCAAATTCACCGAGGTGGGGTATGTGGGCCGGGATGTGGAGAGTATCATCCGGGATCTGGTGGATCTGGCGGTGAACATGCTGAAAGAAGAGAAAAAGGCCGCCGTTCAGGATAAGGCCCGAGAACTGGCCATCGAGCGGGTCCTGGATATTCTGCTGCCCACCCCCTCCCCGCGGCCGGGCTTTTCCCCCGAAGAAGAGGAATCCTATACGGTAGAAGAACCCGCCTCCTATCAAAGCACCCGCGCCAAATTGCGGCAAAAGCTGATCAAGGGAGAACTGGATGGGCGCTATGTAGAAATCGATACCCCTGCCGAAACCATTCCCACCATGCAGATCTTTTCTCCCGCCGGTCTGGAAGAGATGGGATTGAATTTGCAGGAACTGTTCGGCAACTTTATGCCCAAGAAAGTGAAGAAACGCCGGGTCACCGTGGCGGAGGCGCTGGTAATCCTGACCCAGCAGGAAGCGCAGAAACTTATCGACATGGACGAAGTGATTCAGGAAGCCATCGAGCGGGTGCAGAACTCCGGCATCGTGTTTCTGGATGAGATCGACAAAATCGCCAGCACCGGTTCCAAGCACGGGCCGGATGTATCCCGGGAAGGGGTGCAGCGAGACCTGCTGCCGGTGGTGGAAGGCACCACCGTGGTCACCAAATACGGGATGGTGCGCACCGATCACATCCTGTTCATTGCCTCGGGAGCCTTTCACGTTTCCAAACCTTCCGACCTGATTCCGGAATTGCAAGGGCGCTTTCCCATCCGGGTAGAACTGGAAAGCCTGACCACCGAGGATTTCGTTAAGATTCTCACCGAGCCGGAAAATGCCTTGACCAAACAGTACAAAGCCCTCCTGGAAACGGAAGGATACGAACTGGAATTCACCGATGACGCCATTCAGGCCATCGCCGAAATGGCCACGTATGTAAATTCCAAATCGGAGAACATCGGCGCCCGGCGATTGCATACCATCATGTCCACCTTGTTAGAAGACATCCTGTTTGAAGCTCCCGAACTGGAAGAGCGCAAAATCCGAATTACCGGCGATTTTGTGCGGGAACGGCTGAAAGACATTGTGGAAGACGAAGACTTGCAAAAATTCATCCTGTAGCGGAGGCAACGATGAAAAAGGACTTTCTGGCGATTACGGATTTGACCCGGGAAGAAATTCTGGAAATCTTTGACCTGACCCGGACGCTGAAGGAAAAAACCCGACGCCGGGAAGAACACCATCTGCTCAAGGGCTATACCCTGGCGATGGTGTTTGCCAAACCCAGCGCCCGCACCCGGGTATCCTTCGAGACCGGCATCTACCAGCTGGGCGGGATGGCCCTGTATCTGGCGCCTCAGGACATCGGCATCGGTACCCGGGAGGCGGTGAAGGACATCGCCCGGGTGCTCTCCCGCTACAACGACCTGATCATGGCCCGGTTGTTCGACCATGCCCACATCGAGGAACTGGCCGAATATGCCACCGTGCCGGTGATCAACGGGCTGACCGACTACAATCACCCCTGCCAGATCATGGCCGACGCTTTCACCATTCTGGAACATCGAGGTACCCTGGAAGGGCTGAAGATCGTGTACATCGGCGACGGCAACAACATTGCCCATTCCTGGATCAACTTCGCCGCCCGGATGCCCATTCACCTGGTGATCAGCAGCCCCGGCGGCTATCAACCGGATGCGGCCACCCTTCGGCGGGCGCAGGAGGCCGGCCTCAGCCAGGTGGAAGTGATTCCCGATCCGGTGGAGGCGGTTCAGGGCGCGGATGTGGTATACACCGATGTGTGGGCCAGCATGGGGCAGGAAGCGGAAGCGGAAGAACGCCGTAAGGTGTTTATGCCCTATCAGGTCAATCAGCAGTTGCTTTCCCACGCCTCCCCGGAAGTACTGGTGATGCACTGCCTGCCCGCCCATCGCGGAGAAGAGATCACCGATGAGGTGATCGAAGGCCCCCACTCCATCGTATTTGATGAAGCCGAAAACCGAATGCACGTGCAGAAAGCAATCATGGTTAAACTGGCTCAAAATCATCCATCTACCAAAGGATAAGCAGAACCGGAGGAGCATGAATGAAACGCAAAGGCGTGTGCTTTGTATCGGATCGGAATACCTGTCGCAGTTTGATTGCAGAAGTGTATCTGCGAAAATTGGGAAGGGAATATTTTGAAGTGCACAGCTTTGGGCTGGAAGCGGATCGGATGCACTACCTGGTGCGGGAAGTACTGGAGGAGCGCGGGTTAAATCCCAACTACTCCTTCTCCAAGAAATACGAGGTGATCAAGAACCAGCGGTTCGATATTTTTGTGTTGATGCATCCTTCCCTGCAGGAGAAATTGCCCCGAATCCCCTACGAATACCGTCTGGAAGTGTGGAATTTTGAACCGGTGGCCCTGGATCAGGGCGATGAGCAAAAAGTGAAGGAAACCCTGCACGAGTTGTGCGATCAGATTGAAAAGCGAGTGAAGGAGTTTATCGAAAACTTCAAATCTTAGGGGATGTTTCGTTCTCGTCCCCGGCATGGCGGAAATGCGAGTTCGCCGTTGGGGAGGAGAGGTTATATTGTGACCTGGGGTAAAGCGGGGAGATTCCGTCGCCGGAATCGGGAGATAAAAAAGGAATTAATGGAAAACTCCCTGATTGGAAAGGAGGCGCGTTTCCAGTTCATTCAGGTAGTGTTCCCGTCGCTGGAGTTCGCGGAGTTTTCGATACAGGGGAGAGCGTTTCTTGCGGTGATCCTTAATCCGACTGTCGCCTCCCATTCGATTGATCACCTCGATCATCTTCCGGTAGTTCTCCTCATACTCCAGCCGAACCTGTCGCAATGACTTCATCTTCTCCTCCTTACCTTTGTGTTGATGTGCGACAGATTATACCACAATTCGCTCCCGCACCGCTTGATTAGAATTACATTTTTTTTGAAGTTATTCCTAATTAGTGGAAAAATAACATGTTGCATCCCCATACCCCATCCGGGGGTTACCAATCGGCGCTGCCTTGCTCTATTTTATTGAATTTTATGAAATTACAAAAAGGAAACAGGGTAAATTTTTCCCCTGTTGATCGCCTTTTCCCGGAAAAAACGCCCCCGGAGCTATACCGCCCATTTGATAGATGTCACAGTCAGGCCATTTTGTGAGCGATAATGCACCTGTGATGCGCATAAATTTCTCCACATTTACCCCCCGGCGGATTCTAATCGTTCAGACCGCTTTTCTGGGAGATGTCATCCTCGCACTTCCTCTGGTGCAGGAAACCAAACGCTTGTTCCCCCGGGCTGACATCGACTTTCTGGCCATCCCCTCCACGGCCAATCTGGTGGAAACCCATCCCGACATCGCTCAGGTGATCGTGCACCACAAACGGGGCCGAGACCGGGGGTTAGGGGAGCTTCCCCGGCTGGCCCGGCAACTCCGCCGCAGACGATATGATCTGGCCCTGGTGCCCCATCGGTCCCTGCGAAGCGCTTTGCTGGTATGGAGCGCCGGCATCCCCGTTCGGGTGGGGTTTGACCGCAGCGCCGGGCGGTGGTGGTTTAACGTGATCCGGCCTTATCCCCGAAATGTGCATGAGGTCAACCGGAACCTGCATCTGCTGCAACCGTTTGGCTTCGATCCGGATCGAAAGGTGTTTCCCACCCTGCATTTTACCGAAGCAGATCGAGGAATCGTGGAAACATGGATGCAAGAGGCGGACATTGCTCCGGAGACCCCTATAACCGCCATGGCCCCGGGGTCGGTGTGGCCGACCAAACGCTGGCTTCCGGAACGTTTTGCGGCCCTGGCGGATGAACTGATCCGGTTGGGGCATCAGGTCATCCTCGTGGGGGGACCGGATGACCGGGAGGTTGCCCGGGAGGTTGCGAATCGGTGTACGGAACCGGCGGTGCATGACGCCACCGGTCGATTTACTCCCCGGCAATCGGCCTACCTGATTTCCCGATGCCGGCTGCTGATCACCAACGACAGCGCGCCTCTGCACATGGCCAACAGTGTGGGCACACCGGTGGTGGCGGTATTTGGCCCCACGGTTCCCGGGTTTGGCTTCTATCCTTACCGGGATTTTGATCGAGTGGTGGAAAATCGTTCCCTTTCCTGCCGCCCCTGCGGAGTGCACGGGGGCAAAAAATGTCCCCTGGGTACCCATGAGTGTATGAGGTCTATTTCCACGGAAATGGTGCTCAGGGAAGTGCTGGAATTACCGGAAATTCCTGCCGCCGAGTGAAACGGCGGACGCTAACTCGTTTGCTATTACAACATTTGATCGGGCAGAAACCAATGCCGGTGGAAATACGGATAGATCCCCGGGCCCCTGAAAAGGGACTTCTGGCGCAGGCCGCCGAAGTGCTGCAGAAAGGCGGGGTGGTTTTGCATCCCACGGAGACGGTATACGGCCTGGCTGCCCGTTGGGATAGGGAGGCCGCTCTGGAAAAGGTCTCCCGGATTAAGGGGCGTCCTCCTCAACAGCCTTATTCCATCATGGTACATCAGGCGGATACAATTCCTGAACTGCTGGGATGGCAAAGCGCCCTGCTGGAAGGACTTGTGAAGGCCTTTTTCCCCGGGCCAGTGACCCTGTTGCTTCCCCGCCGAAAGACGCTGGCGCCGGAATACTGGAACCGCTTCTCCTATCTGGGTTTTCGGATGCCGGAGCACCGGCTCAGCCGGGAACTCATCAGGCTTACCGGGACTCCCCTGATCACCACCAGCGCCAATAAGAGCGGGGCTGCTCCGCCCGCCTCCCTGGAAGAAACGGCTTTGGAGCTGCGCAGGTCGGTGGATTGCGTCATCGACGGGGGGCCATGCCCATTGCGGGTTCCCTCCACCATTGTGAAGGTGGATTTCTCCCCTCCCCGATATACCGTCATCCGCGAGGGAGCCTTACCGGCGGTGGAAGTAAAAAAACTTTTTCAACGTGTGATCAAACTCGCATCCTCGAGGTGAAACGAAGTTTTATTCCCCGCTTTGCTTTCGGGGGGATATTCCTGCACCCCCTCAGCGGGCTGACGAGTTCCTCCTTCTTCAAAATATATTTCGCCTTGAACAGGGAAGCGGAATCTTTTAAAATCGCCAATGCGTGACTGTGAATCGTATTCGTGGGATTGAATAAAACGGGTTCTCAATATGTTTACCGTTCTCTTCGTCTGCACAGGAAATATTTGCCGCACACCGATGGCGAAATCCTATTTGCGCCGTTTGATTAAGCAAGACGGTCTGGATCATCTGATTACCGTGCGTTCTGCCGGCACCTGGGCCGGCCACGGAGAGCCGGCCACCCGGTTAAGCCAGATGGTGTGCGCCGAGCACGGGCTGGATGTGTCCAACCATCGCTCCCAACCCATTGACCTGTACCAGATGAAAGAGGCCGATCTCATCCTGTGCATGGCTCAGGCCCATAAACAGGATTTGCTGCAAATTTTTCCCCATTACCGGGACAAGATTTTCACCCTGAAGGAGTACGGTCGCACCAATCCGCCCCGATACACCTCCATCGATGACCCTTATGGCCGGAACATCGAGGCCTATCGGCGAACGTTTGAGGAAATCACCACTGAAGTTCGGCGGATCTGGCCGGTGTTGAAGCAGCATGCGCTGGCAAAGGCGGGATTATCAACCGAGACGGATTAAAAGAGACCTGCCAGGGTCGTCTGATAAAAGACCTTCCACCCCCCGGTGACGTAAGCCAGACCTTCTCGAAATCCCATCTCCAGATACCCTTTCATCGGTCCCCAATCTCCCTGCAACGAGGCAATGCACAGACCGATGAAAAAGACGTTGAAAAACAGCACCACCAGGAAGGAAAACAACAATCCGTATTTTTTCAGGTCCGGTTGAGAAGGGTGAAATTCTCGAACCAGGTGCACCAGATGAAACATCAGGGTAAACCCCAGCAGGCCGTTGAGAATCCATTGATATTGGGAGAAAACGGAGGGTTTGATCAGAACGATCATCACCGAAAGCAGGGGGAAAAAATACGGGGAGAGGGCAATCATAAAATTGTCCCCTTCGATCTCTACACTGCCCCCGTTGGTTCGATGGGCGGTGAAGGAATGTACCCGTTTGAAAAACAGCAGGGCGAACAGCACATGGGTGAGTTCGTGTTCCACCACACTCCAGAACTTTTCCCGCTGGGAAAACACGAAAACCCACAAAATCGCATACACCATCGCGCCGGCGCCAAACGATACAAATATGTTAGGGGTCTCCATATAAAATCGGGTATAGGCCACCAGCGCCTTGGCATAGCCCAGGGTGCCCAACAGGCACAGGCCGGCAAAAAGCAACTTACCTACCCACCCAATCATGGTCTGTGTTCTCTTCTTTGCCGTGGTTCTTCTCTCCGGTTGTGTGCGGTAACGCCAAGTTTAAAACAAACCGATCTTCGATGCAACATCTGGAAAAACCCGTATTGACGGAGACGTTTCAGGGCTTAACCGTTGCGTTTTGATCCCCGCTTA
>CAYQGB010000110.1:8256-12107 GCA_964416895.1 uncultured Calditrichaceae bacterium | reverse complement strand
GGAGGAAGCGCCATGAAAGTGTTGATTTCCGACAAGACCTCTCCGGTATGTGCAGAAATTCTGCGTCAGGCCGGTCATGATGTGGGGGAACGCAGTGGCATATCTCCTGAAGAGTTGAAGGAGATCATCCGCTACTACGACGGGTTGATCGTGCGCAGTGCCACCAAAGTAACCGCAGACATCATCGCCGTGGCCGACCGACTGAAGGTGATCGGCCGGGCCGGCAGCGGGGTGGATAACATCGACGTGGCCGCTGCCAGCGAGCGCAACATCGTGGTAATGAACACTCCCGGCGGTAATACCAACGCCGTGGCCGAGCTGGCTCTGGGGCACATGCTCATGCTCAGTCGGGATCTGTATACCGCGGTGGATTCCCTGAAGAACGAACGCTGGGAGAAAAAGAAATTTCACGGGCGGGAGATCATCGGCAAGACTGTGGGGTTGTTGGGCTACGGGCGGGTCAGCCGTACCCTGGGGAAAAAGTGCCTGGCCCTGGACATGCGGGTGCTGTGCTACGATCCCAAAATCCGCAAGAACCTGGTGGATGCCGACGGGATCGAACTGACCGCCTCGCCGGAAGCCCTCTTTGCCCACTCCGACTACCTCTCCGTACACCTGACCAAGAAACCGGAAACCCTCAACTTTGTTGCCCGCCCCCAGTTTGAGCAGATGAAGAAAGGGGTGTTTTTCATCAACTGTTCCCGGGGCGGAATCGTGAACGAGAAAGACCTGCTGTGGGCGCTGGAGGAAGGCATTGTGGCCGGAGCCGCCCTGGATGTGTACGAAACCGAGCCGCCCACCGATTTTGAGTTAATCCATCATCCGAAGGTAGTGTGCACCCCGCACATTGGGGCGGCCACCCATGAGGCTCAGGAAAACGTGGCCCGGGCCATCGCGGAACAATTCGTGGATTTCTTCGCCGGAAAAGGGGCGCGGAATCGGGTGAACTGAAAAGATGAAAGATGAAAAGATGAAAGCCGAAAGGCGAAGGGACCGTAGATGAGGGAAGCGAGCTTATGAGCACCCGTCACCTGTGCATTATTGGCGATTCCCGGAAGATGGTGGAAGTGCCGGATACTTCGGTGCATCTGGTGGTGACCTCGCCCCCGTACTGGCAGTTGAAAGATTACGGGGTGGAAGGGCAGATCGGCTTCCACGATAGCTACGAGGAGTACATCAACCACCTGAATCTGGTGTGGAAGGAATGCTATCGGGTACTGCATCCCGGCTGTCGCATGGTGATCAACATCGGGGATCAATTTGCCCGGGCGGTATATTACGGGCGGTATAAGGTGATTCCCATTCGCACGGAGATCATCAAATTTTGCGAGACCATCGGCTTCGATTATATGGGAGCGATCATCTGGCAGAAGAAGACCACCATGAACACCACCGGGGGCGCCACGGTGATGGGATCTTATCCCTACCCCCGCAACGGCATTGTAGAGATTGACTACGAATTCATCCTGATCTTTAAAAAGCCCGGGAAGCCGCCGGGGGTCTCCCCGGAGATCAAGGAGAAATCCCGCCTGTCGAAGGAGAAGTGGAAAACCTACTTTTCCGGGCACTGGTATTTCAACGGAGAGCGGCAGGAGCATCACATCGCCATGTTTCCGGTGGAACTCCCCCGGCGAGTCATTGAAATGTTTACCTTCGTGGGAGAGACGGTGCTGGATCCCTTCCTGGGGAGCGGCACCACCTCGGTGGCGGCCATGCTGACCGAACGCCATTCCATCGGTTACGAGATCAACCCGGATTTTCTCCCCATCATCCGGAAGAAGCTGAAAACCCACGCCCCTTCGCTGTTCCGGCCCGAAATCGAATATCGAACACAAAAACTCCCCTCGGTGGACTGGAAAGCGGAAATCGAAAAACTGCCCTATGTGTTTGCAGATCCCATCCAGTTTGACAAAAAGATTGATCCTAAAAAGCTCCGGTTTGGCTCCAGAATCGGGGTGGAAGATTCCGGGGAAAACGCCCGCCGGGAGGAATACTACACGGTCAAAGAAATCCTCAGCCCCAACTTGATTCGGTTGAATACCGGTGTGGTGGTGCGGCTGTTAGGGGTAAAACCGAAATCGGATAAAGTGGCGCAGGCGGAACAGTTCCTGAACACCAAGATCGGGAAGGGGCGGATTTTTCTGAAATTTGACGGGGAGAAATATGACCGGGAAAATCACCTGTTGGCCTACGTGTACATGAAAAACAAAACCTTCATCAACGCCCATCTGATCAAGCGGGGGTATGCGGAGGTGGATGAGGAATTTCCCTTTTACTACCGCGCGAAATTTGAAAAATTACAAAAAGAAGCAACAGCGCATGCGTAGCAGGATAAAAATTTCGAATGAAGAGATCAAAAAGCTTTTGGGTGCTAAGTCTTTTGATTTTCCCAAATATTCGACGCAGATCTTAAATTTGGCCAATCAAAACGCTCAGGGCACTCGACCAGCGGTGGTTGGTCAAATGAGCGAATTGATTCAAGAATTTTCTGGCAAATCCATTAAAGAATGGGAAGAATGGTATCTCAAAAAACACCCTGATGCTATTCAAAAAGCAACAGAAAAAATTGCTCAGATGATAGAAAATTTTAGATCAGTGATGGCGGAAATTGACCCTCAACTTATAGAAAATTGGGTTCGTGATCTGGTTATTATCAAAACCTTTATTGGGCTGAAGTTTCAAGAAGCTATTTTGAGTAAAGTTGCCGACCTTTTAAATACAAATTACCGGTTGGCAACACCAGAAGAAGAAGCACAGGGGATTGATGGATTTATTGGAAACATGCCCATCAGTATTAAACCAGAAAGTTATAAACAAAAAAAGGAGTTACGCGAAACAATCGCTGCGAAGATCATCTACTATCATAAGGTAAAAGACGGGATTACAATTGATCTCGAAGAAATATTTTAATTCCTAACAGTTTAATAACTGGACAAGAACCAAGATTGGTAAAAATCAGGTGTATCCGTGGTTATCTGTATCCCACAACCAAGCAACGATGAACCGAAAGGAGTCTCATCATGTTGACGGATAAGGATTACAAACTGAAGGTTGGGCTGGCGGAGATGCTCAAGGGCGGGGTGATCATGGATGTCACCAACGCCGAGCAGGCCAAAATCGCCGAAGATGCCGGCGCGGTGGCAGTGATGGCCCTGGAGCGCATTCCCGCCGACATTCGCGCGCAGGGAGGCGTGGCCCGCATGAGCGATCCCAAACTGATCAAGGAGATTCAAAAAGCCGTCTCCATCCCGGTGATGGCCAAGTGCCGCATCGGCCATTTCGCCGAAGCTCAGATTCTGGAAGCCCTGGGAGTGGATTTTATCGACGAGAGCGAGGTGCTCACGCCCGCCGATGAGGAGTATCACATCGACAAGCACAAGTTCAAAGTGCCTTTTGTATGCGGCTGCCGGAATCTGGGGGAAGCCCTCCGCCGCATCGCCGAAGGCGCGGCCATGATCCGCACCAAAGGTGAGGCCGGTACCGGCAACATCGTGGAAGCGGTGCGACACATGCGGGCGGTGCAGCGAGAGATCAAACATATCACCACCCTGGGAGACGAGGAACTGGTTACCTACGCTAAGAACATCGGTGCGCCGGTGGAACTGGTGCGGTATGTGAAAGAACACGGCAAGATGCCCGTGCCCAACTTTGCCGCCGGCGGCGTGGCCACTCCCGCCGACGCCTCCCTGATGATGCAATTGGGCGCCGAGGCCATCTTCGTGGGCAGCGGCATCTTCAAATCGGAAGACCCGGCCAGACGGGCGCGAGCCATCGTGGAAGCCACCACCCACTACATGGATTTCGACCTGCTGGCGCGAGTCTCCGAAGGCCTGGGCGAAGCCATGCACGGC
>CAYQGB010000110.1:0-8156 GCA_964416895.1 uncultured Calditrichaceae bacterium | reverse complement strand
TAAGCTTCTTCTCAATCACGGTTCACCAGAATAGCGCAGGACGGAGTGTTCATAAACACAGCGTGAAACGTGATGCGTGAAACGTAAGATTCTTCTCAATCACGGTTCACCAAAATAGCGCAGGACGGAGTGTTCATAAACGCAGCGTGAAACGTGAAAAAAAAATCACGTTTTACGGGGAGGAGCAGGAAACTCAGCGTTATTGCCATAGCCCGGTGATGCGCGAAAGTTTTCCGGTCACGGATCGCGTTTTACGCCGGGAAGCTCAAAACCCGGATGCCATTAATCTAAAAAATCGATGTCCACGTGAGGATGTGCTAAGATGATCAAAATCGGCGTTCTGGCATTACAGGGGGATTTCTATCTCCATGCCAAACGGTTACGGGAGTTGGAGGTGGAGCCGGTGGAGGTGCGCAAGCCGGAGCATCTCACCGGCTGCCGGGGCTTGATTATCCCCGGAGGCGAATCCACCACCCTGGAGAAACTGCTAAAAAATACCGGCCTGTTTGAAGCGATTCGGGAGTTCAACCGCCGGGCGCCGGTGTTTGGCACCTGCGCCGGAGCCATCCTGGTGGGCAGCGAAGTAAAGAACCACCCTGTGGAACCGCTGAATCTCATCGATATCACCGTGGTGCGCAATGCTTACGGTCGCCAGATCGATTCTTTTGTGGATATGGTAGAGGTTGAGCTTCACGGCGAGCCGGAAACCGTGGAAGGGGTGTTCATCCGGGCTCCCAGAATCATCCGGGTCGGGGAAGGCGTACGGGTGATCGGGCGGCACCGGGAGGACATCGTGCTGGTGGAGACCGAACGGGTCATGGCGGCCACCTTTCATCCGGAGTTAACCGAAGATGCCCGGATTCACCGGCACTTCCTGGAAAAGGTGCGCCGGATGAATGCCGGGCAATAATCCTCTCCTCAAAACAGCCGCAGATGCAGCCCCGCGGCCATGCGCAGCCGCTGATCTTCCCATAGATACTCCATCCGCAAGCTGGCAAAGGGGACCGGAAATACGGCAATCCCCACAACAGGGGAGAACTTCTTTTCCGAATCCTCAAACCGATGGAATTCCCGATCCAGATTGAAATCGGGTACCGCCAGAGTATCGATAAACAAAATTTCACCTTCCTTGATAATTTCGTATTCAAAGGAAACCTGCCGGGTCCGATACATCGCTCCCACTTCCACAAACACCAAATCCCGAAAAGCATACAGAGGAACGGAGAACTGGAATCGGCTGGATTTCACCTGTAAGTTTCGCGCCTCCAGCCGGTAATTCCCCTGAAACCGCAAACCGGGAATCACCCGCAGGCCGTCAAATATCTGGACCGTTTCCAGATCGTCTTCAATTGACTCCCCAACAGGCAACACCGCCCAGAGATTGATGTAGGATAGCGGCCCATACAGGGGGCGAATTTTCAGGTGCACGCCGACCAGCCAGTTTAGATCTGTGTGAACAGAAACCGAATAGTCATGCACAAAATCGTGTACCAAAGGATCATCATATACCACACTATGGCTGATGCTGTAATCAAAGGGGTTGGCAGCGATCAGGGCATCAATTTGAAACTTGTTGTGCCGCCGGGAGGGAGCATACTTTGGCTCCTTCTTAGCCAGTTCCTCGAAATGCTTCTCCATAGCGGCGATGAAATCGGATAGATACTGCGCCGTTTTTCGAGGAAAAACACCTTTAAAGTAAGAGTTTTTGAGCAAATAAGGATACCGCAAGGCTTTTTGCACCACTTCCAGATTCTCTTCCCGGGAATACTGCTTGAAATTGGCCGCATAAAAATTCAGTTCCTCCACAATTTTTTCCGCAGCTTCCCGACACTTCTGCTGATAATTCACCGCCGGATCGTAACGCTCCCCTTCCGCCTGCGACAGATACAGATAGACGAAAAAATATTTGCGGTTCTCATCCACCTGAAAATCGGCGGGCAATTCCAGATACTGCCGCACATCGGCGCCTCGATACACGTATTGGGAAAAATACTCTTCGATAATTCGGGCAGGATACCCGTTGGCCCGACAGTTTTCAATCTCCCGCTTAGCCCAGTCACTTTTTTCCACTTTGGCATTGCGAAACATAACCGCCAGCAATCGCGCCAGATTGGCCTGGGGATCGGTGATGTGCTGTTCATACCGGTACTGCAAATGTTGCAGGTAAAAATAGATAATCTCCGGAGCATATTCTCCGTAGGTTCCAATCATCCGACCGGCTTCACTCCGGAGCTTTTCATCGCTGCGAACCGCCTCCGGCAAGTAATCCTCATATATCGTCGCCCAATCCTGTCCCCATACGGAAACACCCCCCAGAAACAAAATTGCCGCCAGAATACAGAGTTCTCCCCTCATGCAAACCTCCTCGCTATATTTGTAAGGTTATCCGACATTGAAGCGGGAAACAGGCCGGGTCACTCGATTTGATCACCCCTGGCCGATTCTCCCAAATGCTTACCGGGAATATATCGGCCAGCAGGGATTTTGTCAAGGATCGGGAAGCCTTTGCCCTCTCATCGAGAGAGGATTTTTGAAATAGTGGAACTTAAGTCCACCCTGTTGGCGTCGAAGCTAACAGAACGGATTTGGGAGTTTAAACGAGTTTGGGAGGAAGGTGACCCATGGCGCGTCCCACAGTATTCATTTACCATCCGGATCTGCATTTCATCCAGACCATGAGTGCTCGCCTGGAACGCCACGGCATTTACGTGGTGGGAAAAACCCATCTGACCGGCCTGCAAGCCGTGCGGGAACGTCCCACCAGCGCCAGATGCCTGGTCGTTCATCTGGATTGGGAGAGCCTTCAACCGCTGCAAAACAGCGGATTGCTGGGAAATCCCTCTCAGGCCGATCCCACCCCCATCCTTCTGCTCGTTTTCGACGAGGCGTTGCGGAATATCCTCTCTCGCAGATCCCTTCCCCGGGTGAAGATTCTCCGGGCCAATATTCTCCTGGATCGCCTGGAGCAAGAAATCCTTTCTGCACTCCAAAGGGCTTCCGGCGCAACTTCTGCCCTGTCGGAGCAGAACACCGTGACCCTGGCGACCGGACAGCTGGAGGAAATTTCCCCCTGGGAAGTTCTGGAATTTGCCGCTCGCATCCGCCTCACCGGTCGGGTGGTTTTCTCCGCCGAAGATCGGGAAATCTCCCTGGGATTTCGGAATGGCAAAGTTACCCATCTGCCTTCCCACTGGCAGGGCAAACCTGCCCGCTGGCAGGAGCTGGATGACCAAAATCGGGGAAAATTCCGGGTGGAATACCGATGCATGACCGCCCGAGAGATGCGCCGGCTCCTGGATAGCAGTTCTCCTCAAACGCCTCTTTCCCAGAAAGACCTCCTGGTAGACCTGTTCTACTTTATGCACAAACATCTGGAAAACTTCGCCACTTCCCAGGAGATCGCCTTTGCCCTGCAACAGGCCCTCCACCGGAGTTCTGATCCTCATCTGGAAGGTGTGCACCTGATCTACCAACCTCAGCTTCAGGAAAAGCTGCGGATCATCGGAGCGGTGGATCTTCCCGAATCGAAAGCCATTCTGGGGATTATGAGAGCCGTGTTTGAAGCCCTTGCCGCCCCCTCGCCCTTTCCCGATCTGGAAACATTTGCAGAATCTCTGGAAGAACTTAAACCCTTATTGCAGCATTTACCGCTGAACGGTTCCCCCAACAAATCCCAAAACCCCTTGACAAATTCAGCCCTTATGGTCTAAATTCGGGGCGTGATCTTCGGGGCAAGGTGACCCCGCACCGGTGCGGTTCAATGGGATGGGTGCGGGGAATTCCTGACCGGCGGTGAAAGTCCGCGACCCCTGCTCACAGCGGTTTGAGAATCCCTTTCCGTGGGCAGGGTTGAACCGGTGGAATTCCGGTACCGACGGTATAGTCCGGATGGGAGAAGATCACCGGCGGAAGTGGTACATCCTCTACACTGTGGTGGGTGTGGTAGCACCCCTGCGGTGATATAGATGGTGTTTCTTTCCTGCTGTACGGATTTTTCCATCTTCTCCCACCTCACCTTGTTTCCCCGACATCTGGATCACCCGGAGGCCTGGCCGAAGATTTCGAGCGGTTCGGCGCCGGTTGTATTCTCCTGAGATACCGGAATAAATGTCAAGGAGCACAGGATTCCGTGAAACCGGAACTGTTCATGCATCGAGCGCTGGAACTGGCTCAAAAGGGCGCCGGATTTACCTCCCCCAATCCCATGGTGGGGGCCGTGGTGGTGAAAGAGGGGCGGATCATCGGAGAGGGGTATCATCCCCGGTTCGGCGACATCCACGCCGAGGCCATGGCCATCGACAAGGCTGTCGAACCGGTGGAAGGGGCCGATCTGTACTGCACCCTGGAACCGTGCTGCAACGGCATTCCTCGAAAGAAGACCCCCGCCTGTAGCCTGCGCCTCATCCAGGAGAGGATTCGCCGGGTGGTGGTGGCGACGATTGATCCCAATCCCTATGTGAATGGTCGGGGAATCGCCCAATTGCAGGAGGCGGGGATTCCCGTGGAAGTGGGGCTTCTGGCCCCGGAAGCCACCTTTTTGAATGAAGCCTATTTCAAATACATCCAGACCGGCCGGCCTTTTGTGCATCTGAAAATCGCCGCCTCGCTGGATGGGCGCATTGCCACCGCCACCGGAAACTCCCGCTGGATCACCGATGAGGAAGCCCGAAGCCTGGTGCACCAGATGCGCCATCGGGCGGATGCCATCCTGGTGGGAATCGGCACGGTTCTCGCCGATAATCCTCGCCTGACCGTGCGGCCTCATCGGGGAAAACAGCCCCTCCGGGTGGTGCTGGACAGCCGTCTGTCCATCCCTACCACCGCGCACCTGCTCACCGATGAGTTCCGGGATCGCACGGTGATTTTTACCACCGCCCACCATTCGGCGGAAGCGCGCCGCCAGATTGAAGCCGGAGGCGTCCGGGTTATCGTGGTGCCCCCCGATGCCGCCGGGCGGGTGGATGTACAGGCCGTGCTGGAGCGCCTGGGTGAGATGGGCGTCGCTTCGGTGCTGGTGGAAGGGGGGCAGGGAATCTTCACTTCCTTCATCGCCCGAAACCTGTTTGATAAAATTTCCTTTTTTCTGGCCCCCATTCTATTAGGAAAAGGCATATCCGCCATTGGCGATCTGCAAATTCAGGAGGTGCAGAAAGCGCTGTCGCTGGAATTGGTGGAGTACCGGATCATTAACCGGCAGGTTCTGGTGCAGGGGTATCGAAATCCACGCGAAACTTTTGGTATGTTAGCGGAGCACGTCACATGTTCACCGGGATTATTGAAGAAGTCGGCCGGATAGTTTCCCGGGAAGAGATTGCCGGAGGAATCCGCCTGGGCATCGAGGCCCGGGAGGTGTTTTCCGATCTCTCGGTGGGAGATTCCATCGCCGTCAACGGGGTGTGCCTGACGGTGGTACATCGGAAACCTCCGGTGTTTGCGGTGGAAGCGGTGGGCGAGACCCTGGAAAAGGCCAATCTGGGGCGGCTGGCGGTGGAGGATCGGGTCAATCTGGAACGGGCGCTGGCCGCCGGAGATCGCCTGGGGGGGCATTTCGTTCAGGGGCATGTAAACGGGGTCGGGAAGATCACTCAGTGGTATCCCCGGGGAGAGAATTATTTTCTGGAAGTTCGCGTCCCCCCTGCCCTGCTGCGGTACATCATTCTGGAAGGCTCCATCGCCATCGACGGCATCAGTCTGACCGTGGCGCATCTAAACGAGGATCGGGTGGGAATCAACATTATTCCCCACACGGCGAAGGTCACCAATCTGCAATACAGAAAGGTCGGAGACCCCGTGAACATCGAAGTGGATATGATTGCCAAGTACGTGGAAAGGCTGTTAGGTTATAGGCTGTAGGCTGTAGGCTGTAGGCTGTAGGCTGTAGGTTGAAGGCTATAGGCGAAATAGGTGTCCGGTTGCGGGAGGATAAAATGCGCGACCACACTAAACTAAGGGCGTTCAAATTGGCCGATGAACTGGCGGTAATGATCTATGAAATGACCAGAAATTTCCCCCGGGAAGAAATATACGGATTGACTTCCCAAATGAGGCGGGCGGCTGTTTCGGTTCCTTCAAACATCGTAGAAGGGTGTGCCAGAGAAAGCCAAACGGAATACATTCGTTTTCTAGAAATCGCTTTTGGTTCGTTGCGGGAATTGCACTATCAGTTTAGTCTGGCAAAACGTCTGGGTTACTTACAGGACGACCAAGCTACGGATTTCGACGCCAGAATCGTGGAAACGGAAAAAGTCCTCGCCGCCTCGATCCGTTCCCTGCGCAACTTATAAACACGACAGCCTACAGCCTGAACACAAAACAAGGAGACAAGTTTCAATGAAGACGAAGCGAACAATGAACGGCCAGAACAATCCCAATGGCATAAACAGAACGAGGCAAACGATGAACGGCAATGGTAAGATAAGCGCCATACAAAACGGGCGGCCTCATCCACCGGAGGCAAAAGAGGAGCCGGTGTTGATTTCGGCGGAAGAGGCCATCGACATCTTCCGTCGAGGGGAGCCGTTGATCCTGGTGGATGATGAAGACCGGGAGAACGAGGGGGATCTGGTGGTCGCCGCCGAGCACGTCACCCCGGAGATTATCAATTTTATGACCCTGCATGCCCGGGGGCTGGTGTGCGTGGCCCTTACCCGGGAACGGGCGGAGCAACTGCAATTAACTCCCATGGTGGGGCAAAACACCGCTCTACTGGGTACCGCCTTCACCGTCACCGTGGATGCCGTGGAGGGTACCACCACCGGAATATCCGCTCACGATCGTGCCGTCACGGTAAAGAAGTTGATCGACCCGGAGGCCACGCCAAAAGACTTCGCCCGCCCCGGCCACATGTTTCCCCTCATTGCCGAGGACGGCGGGGTGCTGGTGCGCCCCGGTCATACCGAAGCGGTGGTGGATTTAGCCCGGGCTGCCGGGCTGGTACCGGCCGGCGTGCTGTGCGAAATTCTGGATGACGACGGGAGCATGGCCCGGCTACCCCGGCTGAAGCAGTTAGCCCGGAAATACGGGCTGAAAATCGCCAGCGTGGGAGATCTCATCCGCTATCGCTGCCGCACAGAAATGCTGGCCGAACGAATGACCGATGTGCATCTGCCCACCAAATACGGGGATTTTCGGTTGCTTCTGTATAAGAACCGGGTGAACCCCGCCGAACATCACCTGGCCCTGGTGAAGGGCGATGTATCGGGAGACGAACCGGTGCTGGTGCGTATTCATTCGGAGTGCTTCACCGGAGACGTGCTCAGTTCCCTGCGCTGCGATTGCGGCAATCAGCTGCACGACGCCCTGCGCCGTATCGAGACTGCCGGAAAAGGGGTGGTGCTCTATCTACGTCAGGAAGGGCGGGGCATCGGGCTGGAGAACAAGCTGTTAGCTTATGCCCTACAGGATCAGGGAAAGGATACCGTGGAAGCCAATCAGGCGCTGGGCTTTAAGCCTGACCTTCGGGAATACTGGTTCGCCGCCCAGATGCTTCGCGACCTGGGAATCCGGCGGGTACAGCTGATTACCAACAATCCCCATAAGATTCAGGAACTGGAGCAGTACGGCATTAAAGTGGAGCAACGGGTACCCAGCGTGGTGCCGCCCAATCCCATCAACGCCGATTACCTCAAAACCAAGCGGGAGAAGCTGGGGCATTTGATTGATTGGTAGAGTGGTGAATGGTGAATGGTGAATGGTCAATTGCTAATGGTCAATGGTCAATGGTCAATGGTGAATGGTGAGGGGTAAGTGGTGATACAATGACCATAGCATCCCCACGCTGTGCCGGTACAAACAGCCCCGGTTTAGCAGCGATAAGGAAGGGGTCAAAGCGGGGCCGCGGCGGGGGAGGGGAATTCAGGGGGTGAGTTCGGGGAAGGCGGCGGTGATTACGGGATTGAGGAGAAAACTCCCCTGGCGGCGATGAGCTATGGAAAGATTTTCGAGGGTAGAGTTGGGCAGGGCGAAAAAGGGGGAAGTCGGTTTTGAGAAGTTTGGGGAAATTTTCAGAGGATTCGTTGTGAAGTGCTTCGATAACTCGTTATCTACCAACAACTAATATCCACTGAAATTTAGTACACACTCAAACGATCACCAGATTCTGGGTTCAAACTTCTCGTCGTTAACGATGACCATCGCATCCCCGCGCTGAGCCAACA
>CAYQGB010000109.1:7540-12172 GCA_964416895.1 uncultured Calditrichaceae bacterium | reverse complement strand
GGCCAGAAGTTTCGCCCGGCAGATAAAGTTGTTCACCTTCCTTTTCGATACTGACACCCGTGGAATTTTGACTCCCCGGGCAACTCTGCAGGTTTTGGGGTAGAGCCTTGAGGAAGGATGAACACCCCAATTAGCAGGAAGGATTTAATGGTTCCGGTGAAAGCCAGAGAAGAGACATTCGCCATAGAAGCGATGGTAGCCCGCACCCGGCGCCTGCCCACGGTGGAAACCACCGCCCTGAAGATTATCCAGCTGTGCGCCGAGGACTCATCGCCCGTGCCCCGACTGGTACCCCTTGTTGAAAGGGATCCCGCACTGCTGGCCCAGGTTCTGGGCATTGCCAATTCCAGCTACTTTAACTATCCCGGGCAGGTGTACTCTGCCCGGGCGGCTGCCGATATTCTGGGAGCCAGACTTATGAAGAATGTGGTGCTGGGGATTGCCTTCTACAGTTATTATAAAGGCGGGCGTTGCCTGCACGGGCTGAACCTGAAACAATTCCGGGATCATGCTTTTCTGACCGGAAAGATCGGGGAAGTTCTGGGGCAAATTTATAATCCCGATTTAACCGCGGTGCTGTATGTAGCCGGACTGCTCCATGATCTGGGAAAACTGGTGGAAGCCCAACACCTGGGGGAAGAATTTTATTTTCTGCTGGAAAAAAGCCGTCGGGAAGGGGTACGATTGGACGAGAGTGAACGCCGTTGTTGCGGATTTCACCACGGGGAGGTGGGCAGCGCTCTGCTGGCGAAGTGGAACCTTCCCCCGGTGCTGGCGGAACTGGTGAGAGCGCATCACTCTCCCGGAGTGAGCGGGCAGAATCCGGCCCGGGAACAACCCCAACAACTGCTGTATTTGAGCAACATATTGGCCCACTATTTGCAAAATCACTGGAGCGGCTACGAAGCCGTGCTTCAATACGATGTGGATTTTCCCAGGTATTTCTCTTTTACCCCATCTGAATTTGATGAGCTGGTCACAGAAGTGCGTCGGCGCCTGAAACCGGCATTCGGCGCTTCCGTGGTAAACTCGCAAACCCAGGCCCTGAGTCCATGAGTACCACAACCAACATCGCTCACTATTTTGAAAACATCCTCAACTCCATCAAGAACGTGGAGCAGAGCGTTGAAGCGCTTACCCAGCTTCATGCCATCTCCGAGGAGATCGCCCGGTTAGAAAAGTATGTGCGCAGTTCTTTTGAGACGCTGGACAATCATTTTCAAGAGTATATTCAACAGATCAATCTGCTGTCCAGCCTGATCGACTTCCAGCGGCGGATGGTGCATTTCAAATCCGCCGGGGAGATGGCCGGGAGCCTGTTCGGCTACATCCGGGAACACGTGCCCTGTGACCACGGTTTCCTCTGCCTGTCCGGGAAAGCCGCCGTGGGCGACCGACAGAAGATTCTCCCCGATGCTCCGGAACATCTTGACCTGTATCGGAAGTTTCTGGAAACCGGCGATACCGAAGCCAACCTCGTTGCCCTGGTGGAGGAAAAAGAACTGGGCAGTTTGTTCGGCAACGTGGAGCAACTTCAAAAACAAACCATCGCCTGGCCGGTGTTGCAGGCCAGAGCGGCCATCCTGTTCCCCCTGCGAATATGGGGGCGATTTGTCGGATTGGGCGTGCTGGTCAGTCACAAGAGAAACCTGACCCTCAATCATCTCTCCTTCGTCAACCTGAATTCGGGGATCATCTCCCTGCTGGTGTTTCAGCATGTGTATTTTTTCCATTTAAAGGAGCGGCTACTGAAGCAGGGACAGTTTGCAAAGGTCCTGGAAGATCTCAAGTATTCGGAATATTTTGAAAAAAGCCCCCTGTACATCTATTCCGTGGATCAAAGCGGGGTAATTTTGCATGCCAACGCCGCCGCCCTTCGGCACACGCCGATGGAAAAAGAGCACATCGTGGGGGAAAAGTTTCTCGACCTGCTTCCGGCAGACCACCGGAAACCCTTCGCCGAAATTCTCAGCCGGGTGGAACCGGATCGATTAGAGCAGTATCAATGTCCCATTGTGGGGCAGGATAAGACCTTACACATCTGGCAATTCTTTATTACCCGCACCTGCCTGAAAGAAAAATTCAACCTCAGCGTGATCTTCGCCGTGGATGTAACCGCCCGGTATTTGCGGGAGCAACAGGCCGTTCGGAATGATGTGATGGGGGAGATTACCCGGTTTTCCCGCTCCATCACTGGCTATCTCAACAACCTGCTGAACGTGATGGTCCCCAACGTGAGCCTGATGCAAAACCAGCTCCCCGAAGATCATCCCCTCCAGAAACCTCTGAAAACGATGGAAAAGTCCCTGGGGCAGGCGTTTGGGGTGGTTCAAAAATTTCTGAATTACGGCCTGGACGAGATCGAACCTCCCCGGAAAGTGAACCTCAATCGGCTGATCGGGGAGATCATCAGGCGATTGAAAGAGAAGTTTCCCGAGGGCATCGAATTCAAGGTGGCCCTGGATCCCGCCATTCCCCGGCTCAAGCTGTTTCCCAAACGCCTCACCCGGTTGATCAAGATTTTTGCCCAGAACAGCCTGGAGGCCCTGAAGCAGGAAGGTTACATTCGCATCGCCACCCGCCGGGTGGTGGTGGGGGAAGATGAGGTGTTACAGCCCTACCTGTACCATCTCCCCCGGGGCGAATATGTGGAACTGGCTTTTGAAGATAACGGCCCGGGAATCCCCCCGGAATCCCTGAAGGATATTTTCAAGCCCTTTTTTTCCACCAGGATTAAAAATGAAGGGATGGGGCTGGGGTTATTCATCGCCTATAATATTGTCAGGGACATGGGGGGAGAAATCTTTGTGGAGAGTACTCCCGGCCAGAACACCACGTTTCGGGTATATTTCCCTCTGGAACGCGCCGAACTTCCCCGCCCGTCTTCTGAAAACGGACAAACTGCTGCCGGAAAACCCCGCCAGATTCTGGTCATCGACGATGAGTACAACATTCGCACGATGTTGAAAGAAATTTTTGAGATGCGCGGCTACCGGGTATATACCGCCGCCAACGGAAAAGAAGGGGTGGAGATTTTTCACCGACACCCCGAGGAGATTGACCTGGTGATTCTGGATATGGTGATGCCGGTGATGGACGGAAAGGCCGCGTTCAAGGAGATTATGAAGCAGAAGCAGGATCAAAAGGTTATCGTGATCAGCGGTTTTACCCGGCGGGAGGATTTGCAGGAAATTCTCAACAACGGGGGGGTGGCCTACCTCAGCAAGCCTTTCAACGTCAGCGACATTATCCAGCAGGTCGAAGAAGCATTGAGTTGAATAAAAAACTCCCCGCACTTGTGACCGGCAAGCACGGGGAGCATGTTCTCGATGGTCTTGAGAACCATCAGGAGGATAGTGCATCCCGGCAGAGATAGTCCGTCACTCTTCGACAAGCTCAGAGTGACGGGATGATAAAGTCACGCTGAGCCTGTCGAAGCGTGATCAACGGCGGAAGATTTCCGCCGGGATGCAATAGCGACATCGGTGGTTATCGGGTGAGGATCATCGCCTTGCTGTCTCCCACCCGATTGTCGATCCGAATCTGATAGAAGTACACTCCGCTGGGCACCCGCCTTCCCTGATCGTCCCGACCATCCCATTGAAATTCATACCTTCCGGCGTCTAATAATCCGTTGAACAGGGTGCGAATCTGCTGCCCCAGGGCGTTGTAGATGTCCAGCCGCACCTTCCGCCATCGCCGTTCCCGAAGCACCAGGGGAATGGTGGTGGTGGGATTAAAGGGATTGGGATAATTTTGTTTCAACTCGAAGGTTCTGGCCGTGGTTCGGACGTCGTCGTTGAGGCCGTTCACCGACTGGCGCAGGGTGATGCGGGTGGCCAGCCAGCTGCTGTCCGGGCGAAGGGCTGCTCGAACCTCCACGGAGTCGCCCACCTGAAGATCGGCCAGGGTCAGGGGATTTTCGTCCATGTCCCGGATGCGGGTGGCCGCATTGACCAGGAAGGTCAGGCTATCCACGCTTAATTGGTGGACGCCGATGTCGGTAATTCGCCCGACGATGGTGGTGTCGGGATGTTCATCTTCCAGTTCAATGCGGATGGCCAGCAGGGTGCTGTCGGGGCGGATGGCCGCCCGTACTTCCACCAGATCCCCCACCAGCAGATCGGTGAGCACCAGTTCCAGGCCGTGGGGACCGCGGATGCGGGTGGCCCCGTTGACCAGGAAGGTCAGGCTATCCACGGTAATATGAGGCGGGGTCACATTCTGAACCCGTCCCTGAATGCGGAAATCCTCATCTTCCTCTTCCACTTCGATGCGGGTGGCCAGCCAGGTGCTGTCCGGCTGAAGATCGGCTCGCACTTCCACCAGATCCCCCACCATCAGATCGGAGAAGGTCAGGTCGGTACCGTGAGGCCCGCGAATCTCGGTGGTGGAATCGACCCGAAACAGGATGTTGTTCACCACCACGGTATCGTTCACCCCCAGGGCCTGAATTCGCCCTTCGACCTCGATGTCGTCGTCATCCTCGTCATCCTCCACCTCGATGCGGGTGGCCAGCCAGGAGCTATCCGGCTGGCGCACGGCGTGCACCTCCACCCGGTCGCCCACCTGCAGATCGGAGAACGTCAGAGGGGTGCCGTGGTCGCCCCGGATTTCGGTATTGGCATCCAC
>CAYQGB010000109.1:0-7440 GCA_964416895.1 uncultured Calditrichaceae bacterium | reverse complement strand
CGGAGAACGTCAGAGGGGTGCCGTGGTCGCCCCGGATTTCGGTATTGGCATCCACGTGGAAGAGAATATTCTGCACGATGAGGGTATCGTTCACTCCCAGGAACTGGATGTGCCCTTCCACCTCAATATCGTGAGGCGGATGATGGTTGTCTTCCACCTCGATGCGGGTGGCCAGCCAGGAGCTATCCGGCTGGCGCACGGCGTGCACCTCCACCCGGTCGCCCACCTGCAGATCGGAGAACGTCAGAGGGGTGCCGTGGTCGCCCCGGATTTCGGTATTGGCATCCACAAAAAACGTGATGTTGTTGACCACCAGACTGTCCGTTCCCAGGCTATCCGACCCGATGGCCGAGATAAATCCCTCGACTTCCAGATCGTGATCATGGGCCAGGACAGGCTGGAAGAGAACCAGGGTCAGGAAAAGTACCGAGAGTTGCCGCAGCATTTGCCGCAAACCCTGAAAATGCTTCATTGCAGTGGATTGCATAACAGACTCCTTTTGGTTTTTGCATCGGTCAGGATGGGAGGATACATCAAGGGGTGTGCCAAAGAAATCGGGGGAAAAGCCCTCTGCTTATAAGTCTCTAATAAATAGTTGATTAGATAAAAAGCGGTTCAGGAAATCGCAAAACCCGGGGATCGGATTTCTTGCAGATTTTTGTCAATTTATGCACAGCCGTGCAAAGTTTGCGGCGCCGGGAGTAAGGGGAGAGTCTTTATCAGAATATTGCCCGGCCATTCCATGCGTGCATATCGTGCGCAATTGTGAGCACCTTTGCACGTGAGATCAGGAAGTTCTGGCGGAAAAAATGAACGGAAAAATCTGATGCTTTGGCAAATATATTAGGATTTGTTAACTTTTCCGATGCCGGGCGGCCTTCCCTGGCACAGTTCTTGGTAAAAGTAGCCACAGTTTACAAGTTTTTTCGGCGAAGGAGCGCAAGTTTTCATCTTAACCCGTATCTCAGACCAATGCAGGATAGAATCTTTCCCCGACTGATTGGCAGGATGGTTCAGGGAGGCCTCCTGGTAGCCGCAGTTTGCCTGGTGAACTTTTTCCTGTTCTATCTAAGCCCCGGTGATCCGGTTCATCTGTATTTTAGTCCCAGAACGGATCCGGGGCGGCTTCAGACGCTTCGAGAGCAACGGGATCTGGATCAACCCTGGTATGTGCAGTTTGAACGCTGGGGCGGTCGCCTTATCCGGGGCGATCTGGGCTACTCCTGGTCGCAGCATCGCCCGGTTCGAGATATTTTAGCAGAAGCCCTTCCCGCCACCTTACAATTAACCCTGGCCGCATTATGTTTGAACATCCTGCTGGGATGCGCGGTAGGGATGCTTTCGGGCATTTATGCCCACCGCTGGTGGGGAAGGGTATTGAACGGCGCGGCCCTGTTTCTGTATTCCGTTCCCTCTTTCTGGCTGGCCCTGGTCGCCATCCTGATATTTAGCGTTTCCCTGGGGCTATTTCCCGCTTCCCAGATGAGTTCCGTGTTTGCAGATGAGTTGCCTTTTTCGGCGTATCTGTGGGATCGTCTGGGCCATCTGGTGTTACCGGCCACGGTGCTGGGGCTGGCCGGGGCGGCGGCTACTGCCCGTTATGTTCGGGGACAGGTTCAGGAGGTGCTGCGCCAGGATTACATTTTACTGGCCCGGGCAAAAGGGCTGTCGGCGGCAAAAGTATATTTGCATCACGTTCTAAAAAACGCCCTCCTGCCGGTGGTTACCCTGCTGGGGCTGTATTTCCCGTTTTTGTTAAGCGGAGCCTTTATTATTGAAGTGATTTTTGCCTGGCCGGGAATGGGGCGGGTTACTTACGAAGCCATTTTTGCCCGGGATTATCCGGTCATTATGGCCGTTAATCTGCTGGCCGCGGTGATGGTGCTGGTGGGCAATTTCCTGGCCGATGTAACCTATCGTTTGGTGGATCCCCGGGTCAACATTGGATAAGACCATGATCGACAGGCGAGAAATAAACCGTTCGGCGCTTTTGGGAGGACTCCTGCTGGGCACGATTGCCCTGGCAGTGGTGGCAGCCCCCTGGGTGGCTGCTTATCCTCCCAATGCCGTCACCGCGCCGGTGGCTTCTCGCTTTTTACCCCCTTCGCCGGAGCACTGGTTTGGCACGGATCAGTTTGGTCGGGACGTGTTTGCCCGGGTGCTCTTCGGGGGGCGGATTTCCCTGCTGATCGGCCTGTCGGTGATGCTGCTCTCGGTGACCCTGGGAACCCTGTATGGAGCCGTGGCCGGTTTTTTGGGGGGAGTGGTGGATCATCTGTTTATGCGAATTGTGGATGCTCTGTTGTCCTTCCCGCTGGTTTTTCTGGCGGTAACCTGTGTGGCGCTGTTTGGCTCGGGATTGCATAGCCTGGTGCTGGTGCTGACCTTTACCGGGTGGATGGATGTGGCCCGCCTGGTGCGCGGGGAGGTGCATTCACTCAAGCATCAGCCGTTTATCCTGCGGGCGCGCGCTTCCGGCCTTCCTCCCCGACGAATTGTTTTCCACCATCTGATTCCCAATGTGCTTGCCACGGTCATTGCGGTGGCGGTAATTCGCATGGCGGATGTGATTCTGATCGAGTCGGCCCTGAGTTTTCTGGGCCTGGGGGTGCAGGCGCCCACGGCCAGCTGGGGCTCCATCATCAACGATGGGCGCACGGTGCTGTCCACGGCCTGGTGGGTGAGCCTGTTTCCCGGGCTGGCCATCCTGGCGACAATCCTCGGGCTGCACCTTTTAGGGGAAGGGTTGCGGTTTGCCCGACAATCCGCCTGATCGACGAACTTCAGGAACGATTCTCAAAAAATGAGGATTTACTGTTGATTATTAGAAAATTTTCATTTACCTTGAATCAACTTCATAGAAAAGCCCGTCTCCCTGCCGGGCTGCCACAGGTTACCATCCGCCGTGCAGTCAACTCGTCGTTCCCGACGGAGGCCCTTTCGTTGTGCCGGGCCGACGTCGTCCTGGAAAGTGGGCACCTCATTGAAATAAACCGAATTTCGATCACCGCGTGCTGGCTCTGGCAATTCACGGAGATGAGCGAGCACCCCTTAGCAGCGGGCTGTAATGGACCCTTTACTATACATCCGTTCCTTGCGAACGCATTTTTACCGGAAAACCGGAGTGGTAAAAGCCGTCAACGGGGTGGATTTGAGCCTGTATCCCGGCGAGACGGTGGCGCTGGTCGGTGAATCCGGTAGCGGGAAGACGGTTACCGCGTTATCCATTCTGGGGCTGGTTCCTCCCCCGGGAAAAATCGTTAACGGGAGCATCTATTTCCGGGGGATGAACCTCCGGGAACTCTCTTCCCGGGAGATGGCCACCGTTCGGGGGAAGCAGATCGGTTTTGTGCTTCAGGATTCCGCCTCGGCGCTGAACCCGGTGAAAACGGTGGGAGAACAGGTCGCCGAAGTGCTCCGGTACCATCTGAAATTGACCCGCTCCCGGGCCCGGCAACGCACGCTGGAGTTGCTGGAACAGGTGCAGTTGCCCAATGTCGAGCAGATGTACCGGAGCTACCCCCACCAGCTCAGTGGGGGGATGCGCCAGCGAGTTCTTATCGCCATTGCCCTGGCCTGCAAACCGGCGCTGGTCATCGCCGATGAACCCACTTCCTCCCTGGACGTATCCATCCAGAGTCAAATCCTGTTTTTGCTGGAAAAACTCAAACGGGAATTCAACCTGGCCTTATTACTGATTACTCATGATCTGGGTATTGTCGCCCGGATGGCCCGGCGGGTGGCGGTGATGTATGCCGGAGAGATTGTGGAAGAAGCTCCGGTACGGCAGTTATTCACCCACCCCCAACATCCCTACACCGAGGCCCTTCTGGGGTCGATTCCCCGCATTGAATTCCCGGAACATGCTTCATCCTTTATTGCCGCGCCGTTATCCGGGAGCGTTCCCGATCCCATGAATCTGCCCCCCGGATGTGTGTTTCATCCCCGGTGCCCCCTCGCCGACAGGGAGTGCCGAAGTACCCCCCCGGAGCGACGGCAACTGACGCTGGATCACTCGGTAAAATGTCTCAAACGAGGAACGGATGATGATCGCACCGCCGCAAGCCAGGCGGCTTCTCATAGTACTCTTCCGTAAGCCCGGTTTCTGGCTGGGACTGATGATGCTCCTGTGGCCTCCGCTGTGGGGGCAGGAGGATTCCTCCCGCTATGGAGGCACGGTGCTGATCGGCCTGAAGGGAGATTTCGACTCCCTGAACGAACTGAGGGCAGCGGATTCCGACGCCCTGCAGGTGATCCAGTTCATGCTTTTCCGGAGTTTGACCCGCCTGGATGAACATCTTCAATTTGCCCCCGACCTGGCCCAATCCTGGCGATTTTCCCATGGGGATTCGGTGGTGACGTTTGAGTTACGCCGGGATGTGCGCTGGAGCGACGGCGTTCCCACTACCGCCGAGGATGTCTGGTTTACCTGGCGTCTGGCGATAGATCCCGAGGTGGGTTATCCCGCCGCCAGCCGCTTTGATCTGGTGGATACGGTGATCGTCGCCGGGCGGTATGAGGTGCAGTTCCGCCTGCGTCGGCCATACCCGGATGTGCTCTACGACCTGCAAATGCCCATTCTGCCCAAACATGTGCTGGAAAAAATTCCCCCGGATAGCCTCTCGGCGGCGCCGTTCAACCGGCAGCCCATCGGCAACGGCCCGTTTATCCTCAAGGAGTGGAAGGCCAATCGCCGGGTGGTGTTGGAGGCCAACCCGAATTACCCGCCCCAACGCCCTTATTTGAACCGGGTGGTGTTCACCATCATTCCCGATGAAACGGTGCTGCTCAACAGCCTGCTCACCGGGGAAGTGGATGTAGTGCCCTCGCTGACTCCCCTGGGATTCCGGCAGGCGCAGGAACATCCGCAGGTACGGGCCATCCGGTATCAGGGGCGCAATTTTACTTTTGTGGGATGGAACAACCGCCACCCCTTTTTCACCGTACAGGTGCGCCGGGCGCTGACCCACGCCATCAACAAGCAGGAAATCATCCAGACCCTGTTGCAGGGGTTCGCCCAACCGGCCAACGGCCCTCTGCTGCCCTTCGTGTGGGCCTACGATCCCGAGTTACCCACTCTGGAGTTTGATCCGGAAAAAGCCCGGCGGCTTTTAGCCGAAGCAGGGTGGCAGGATACCGACGGGGACGGCGTGCGGGAAAAAAACGGACAACCCTTCGAGTTTTCCCTGAAAACCAATGCCGGCAATCAGATTCGCCGGGACGTGGCGGTGATGATTCAGGCTCAATTACGCCAAATCGGGGTTAGAGTGAATGTGGATATTGTGGAGTGGAATCTCCTCATCCGGCAGGTGTTCGGGGAAAAGGATTTCGATGCCCTGATTCTGGGGTGGGATGCGGATTTTACCGTCAACCCGGCGCCGCTGTGGCATTGCCGGGCCATCGAAGAAGGCTACAATCTGGTCTCTTACTGCAATCCCCGGGTGGATTCGCTGCTGGAGTTGGGACGGAGCATTTCCGATCGGGAGCGGGCCAGGCCCATCTGGGGGGAGTTCCAGCGCATTATTGTGGAAGAGGCCCCGTATACCTTTCTGTTTATTCCCGACCAGCTGGCCGGAGTGCGCCGACGGGTGCACGGCGTTGACATGGATGTGCGGGGATTCCTGGCCGGGATTACCGGATGGTGGATACCCGCACAGCAAAGAAAATATAAGTCCCGGCAGTCCTATCGCCGGTGATTTTCGGGGGGATGGATGCCCAATTCAATGAGTGGGGTGTAACATGCCGTTTACGATTCTGTTTCTGGGAAAAGCCGACAAACTGTCTCTGCTAAACGGTTTCCAGAACACGTATGATAATCAGCAAATCCGAAGCGCGTTTCAGGTGGAAGACGCGCGGCCTCTGATTGAACAGGAAGAACCCCAGGTGATCATCGTCGATTTTGATCGGGAAGACGTTCACCCTCTGGAAATCGTGGAGCAGTTGCAGGAAGCTTGCCCTCGCTGCCGAATGATGGGGATTTTACAGAAAGCCTCCTTCAGTCTGGCGGTGAAAGCGGCCCGGATGGGCGTGGATGAGGTGGTGCACCTGTCCGAAGAACCCCACAAGCTAGAAGAGAAACTCTCCGAGTGGTTCAAAGATTGGGAAGGGCAAAGCCGGGGGGAAGATCTGTTCCAGAAGCAGCGCCATGAGTACGATTTCTCCCGCATCATCGGGAACAGTCCGGCCATGCAAAATGTGCTGAACATGCTCACCAAAATCATCCGGCGAAAGTGGGTTACCGTGCTCATCCGGGGAGAAACCGGAACCGGAAAAGAACTGATCGCCCGAACCATCCATTACAACTGTTTTGACCGGTATCAGCCGTTTGTGGAGGTAAATTGCAACGCCCTGCCGGAAAACCTCCTGGAGTCGGAGTTGTTCGGCTACGAGAAGGGCGCCTTTACCGACGCCAAAACCCGCAAGCCGGGGTTGTTCGAGCTGGCCCAGGACGGCACCCTGTTTCTGGATGAGATTGGCGACATCTCCCCCAAAGTGCAGGTAAAACTCCTGAAGGTTCTGGAGGAAAAGAAGCTGCGCCGGCTGGGCGGCACCCAGGACATCCGGATGAATTGCCGGATTATCACCGCTACCAATCAGGATTTGCAAAAGGCCATCGAAGAGGGGCGCTTTCGGAACGATTTGTACTATCGGCTGAACGTTATCACCATTACTCTACCGCCCCTGCGGGAGCGGGGAGATGATGTGTTGCTGTTAGCCCGGCATTTTATGGCCAAATACGGAGCGGAGTACGAAAATCCCCTGGAGGGGATCACCCCGGAAGCGGAGGCGCTGTTGCGGGCTTATCCCTGGCCGGGAAATGTCCGGGAATTAAAACATACCATCGAGCGCATTGTGCTGCTGAGCGAAGACAAAATGCTTACCCGGGAAGCTCTGGAAGAAGCCATCGAATCGGAAACCCCTCAGATTATGACCGAAAAGCCGGCTTCCTCGGGAATGCAGATCGAGATCCCTCCGGGAGGCATCAGCCTGGAAGAGGGGGAAAAATTTCTTATCGAGGCCATTCTGCAGAAGACCAACTGGAATAAGCGCAAGACCAGTCAAATCCTGAAGATATCTCGCCCCCGCCTGGATCGAAAGATCGAGAAATTCAATCTAAAACCATGAATCGTGTGCTATCACCTCGATATGAGAATTTTGCGAGATCAACCGATGCCGGGCGCCCATCGGTGTGAAATGCCACGAAACGTATTACGTATTGCGTGTTTTGATGTAGCCGGTTACGCAATACGCATTACGCAATACGCCTGGTTGACCTTTCATGCTTCCGGTTGCCTGTGGTCGAATAGTTTTACAAAATTCCCACATGATATGTGATGGTGCACCATAAATCGGTATGCTCCATTTCGGTTACCCCGTTTGGGCGAACCTCGACATTGGGGATTCCGGGAAGCAAACAATACTACCCCGCGTCTTATTCGG
>CAYQGB010000108.1:7377-12172 GCA_964416895.1 uncultured Calditrichaceae bacterium | reverse complement strand
GATAGACGCCAGGCCTATGAGCGGAGTGGTGTTAGAAACGACAATCATTCCCGATTAGCAACCGGCTACGCCATCACCATCCCGCCATCCACGTTAATCACCTGACCGGTGATATAAGCGGCGTCTTCCCCGGCCAAAAACAGGGCTACCCGGGCTACCTCCCGGGCCTGGCCGAACCGCCCCAAGGGAATCTGGCTCAACATCTCTTCCCGAACTTTCTCATCCAGCGCGGCGGTCATATCGGTTTCGATGAAGCCGGGGGCAATGGCATTGCAGGTGATGTTCCGGGAGGCCAGTTCCCGGGCCACCGATTTGGTAAGCCCGATCAATCCCGCTTTAGAGGCAGCGTAATTGGCCTGCCCGGCGTTGCCCATTTGCCCCACCACCGAGGTGATATTGATGATACGCCCCTCTCGTTGCTTCATCATCTGCCGGGTCACCGCCTTGATGCAATTGAAGGCCCCTTTCAGGTTGGTGTTGAGCACCGCATCCCAATCTTCTTCTTTCATGCGCATCAACAGGTTGTCGCGGGTGATGCCGGCGTTGTTCACCAGCACATCCACCCGACCGAATGCGCTCAGGGTCTCATCGATGAGCTTCTGGGCCTCGGCCATCCGGGCCACATCGGCGGTTACCGCCAGGGCCGTTCCTCCGGCGGCTTCGATCTCCTGTCGCACCTGCTCGGCCCGTTCGGCATTGCGCCCGGAAACCACCACTTTTGCCCCGGCGGCGGCAAACGCTTCGGCAATCGCCCTGCCGATCCCCCGGGTAGAACCGGTGACCACCACCACCTTATCCTGTACACTCATGCCGGCCTCCGGAAATCGTTCATGCCTTCAGTTCCACCAATTCTTCCGCCTTCCCCACCGGGGAACAGGTAAACTCCCGGGCGGTGCGTTTCAGCAATCCCTGCAACACCTTTCCCGGCCCCACTTCAAAAAACCGATCAAAGCCGTCGGTGATCATATTGCGGAGAATGTTCTCCCACAGCACCGGGGAGAGCAACTGTCGTTTGAGCAACTCCCGAATCTTCTCCGGATCGGACACCGGGCCGGCTTCCACATTGCTATACACCGGCACGGCGGGCGCCTGAATGGAAACGGTCTGCAACGCTTCTACCAGCCCTTGTAGGGCATCTTCCATCAACGGGGAATGAAAGGCGCCGCTGACCACCAGTTCTTTGACGATTCGCGCGCCCTTCTGTTTGGCGATCTCCATGGCCCGATGCACCGCCGGAACCGCTCCGGAGATGACGATCTGGCCGGGGCAGTTGAAATTGGCCGGTTTCACCACTCCGGCGTCGGCGGCCTCCCGGCACACGGCCTCCACCTGCTGCCCATCCAGGCCGATGATCGCCGCCATGGTGCCGGGATGTTTTTCCCCGGCCACCTGCATCAACTCCCCACGGATTTTCACCAACCGCAGGCCATCCTCGAAGGAGAGCGCCCCGGCACTGACCAGCGCCGAATACTCTCCCAGACTGTGCCCGGCGGTTCCTTCAGGAACAATCCCCCGCTCCCGCAACAGACGATCCATGGCCAGGCTATGCACAAAGATGGCCGGTTGGGTGTAACGGGTTTGCTTCAACTCCTCTTCCGGCCCCTCAAAACAGAGCTGTTTTAGAGGAAATTCCAGGATCTCTTCCGCGCGATCAAAGATTTCCCGGGCGACGGGAAACTGCTGGTACACATCCCGTCCCATCCCCACATACTGGGATCCCTGACCGGGAAATAAAAAGGCGGTTTTGCCCATTTTTCTGCTCCGTTCCTTTCCTCATCTATGCCGTATTACCGTTTCAGATCGCCCAGCGCAACAGCAAACTGCCCCAGGTAAATCCGGCTCCAAAGGCGGCCATGACGATATAATCTCCCTTCCGGAGCTTATTATCATGATACACTTCCGACAGCGCCAGGGGAATGGTCGCTGCGGTGGTGTTGCCGTAGCGATCAATATTGACCACCACCTGATCTTCGTGCAGCCCCATCCGTTTGGCCGCCGCATCAATGATGCGCAGATTGGCCTGATGGGGAATAAAGAACCGGATGTCCTCTCCCTTCAGCCGATTGCGCTCTACAATCTGTGCGGACACCTCGGCCATATTGGTAACGGCAAATTTAAAGACGGTTCGCCCTTCCTGATAGATATAATGCATTTTCTTATCCACGGTCTCGTGGCTGGCCGGATGCAGGCTACCTCCGCCCATCATGTGCAGGTAAGGCGCTCCGCTGCCGTCGCAATGGAGAATGGCGTCCAGGATGCCGTAGCCGTCTTCTTCGGCGGGTTCCAGGAGCACTGCCCCGGCGGCGTCGCCAAACAGTACGCAGGTGGTACGATCGGTATAATCGGTAATGGCGCTCATCTTATCTGTTCCGATGACCAGCACCTTGCTGTATTGTCCGGACTCGATGAACTGGGCGCCGGTGAACAGGGCAAACACAAACCCCGTGCAGGCGCCGTTGAGGTCAAATCCCCAGGCATTTTTGGCCCCCAGGGCATCCTGAATCCGGCAGGCGGTGCTGGGGAACATGGTGTCCGGGGTTACCGTGGCCACGATAATCAGTTCAATCTCTTCCGGAGAAATCCCCCGCTCTTTCAAAATCATCTTCGCGGCCTGGATTCCCATATATGAACTGCCTTTGCCGTCTTCTAAAATCCGGCGCTCACGGATACCGGTGCGGGTCATAATCCATTCATCGCTGGTATCCACCATCCGTTCCAGATCTTTGTTGCTCAGCACTTTTGGCGGTGCGTAGTGCCCGACGCCTGTAATAATTGCTCTTCGCCCCATGTTAACCCTCGTACGGTTAATTCTTCCTGAATACGTTTGTTCACCCCCTTCTCCTTCATCGTCCGCGCCACATGAAGAGCATTTTTAATCGCCTTCGGTGTGGAGCTACCATGACAGATGATGGAGATGCCATCGATTCCCAGCAGGGGAACTCCCCCATATTCTTCATAATCATAGCTGCGTTTCATGGATTTGAATGCCGGGCGCATCATAATCGCCCCGGCCATGGAAAATAGATTTTTCTTGATCCGCCGCTTGAGGCTGCGCCCGAACACATCGATGATGCTTTCGGCGAATTTCAGCAGCACGTTGCCGGTAAATCCATCGGTGACGATCACATCCGCCTTGCCGGTCAGAATGTCTCGCCCTTCCACATTGCCGATAAAGTTGGGCAGATGTTTTTCCATCAGTTCATGGGCGGCAATGGTCAGTTCGTTGCCTTTGGATTTCTCTTCTCCGATGCTCAACAGGGCACAGCGAGGGTGAGGAATTTCAAAAATGTATTCCATAAACACGCTGCCCATTACTCCGAATTGCAGCAAATTCAAGGGCTTGCAATCGGCGTTGGCCCCCACATCGATCAACAGCACGACCCCATTTTCCAGAGGTAACACAGCCCCCAATCCGGGGCGATGCACGCCTTTTACCCTCCCCAACGTCAGCAGGCTGGCCACCATTTGCGCTCCGGTGCTCCCGGCGCTTACGAATGCATCCGCCTTCCCTTCGGAAAGCAAGCGCAGCCCTTTGACCATGGAAGAATCTTTCTTCTGGCGCACGGCAATCGCCGGGGGTTCATCCATGCGGATGACCTCCGGGGCATGCACCACTTCCACGTTTTTGGGGGGAAGGTACCGATGGCGCAGCAGCTCCGCTTCGATGGCATCCTGATCCCCGACCAGAATGACCTGATCCTGCCCCCGGGTTTCCCTATCATATAAAATTGCCCCGTGTACCGGGGCATGAGGAGCAAGATCACCGCCCATTGCGTCTACCACAATCCGCACAATTCCGACTCCTGTTAATTCCCGGGTGGATCACTCTTCTGCCGCAAACAACTTCTGGCCCTTGTAATAACCGCAGTGGGGGCAGGCCCGATGGGGTAAACGAATCTCACCACAGTTGGGACACTGGGAGAAATTGGGGGACATGAGTTTTCGCAACCAGTTTGCCCGACGCTTGTCCCGCTTGGAGCGGGAGAGTTTGCGTTTTGGATTCGCCATTGGGATATTCTCCTTCTGTGCCTGTTAATTTCCGTATTCCCGTTTCATTGCAACAGATTGCGCAGCTTTTCCCAGCGGGGATCCACCGGCTTTTCCGTGCACGTGCAGGGTTCGGTGTTCAGGTCGGCTCCACATCCGGGACAGATGCCTTTGCAGGATTCCCGGCATAGCTTCTTCATGGGAACCGCCAGAATCAGGTACTCGGTAATATAATCGGTTAAATCGAATTCCAGGGTCTCCGCCGGTAAATTGACCACATTATCTTCATCGGTTTCCAGAGCTTCCCGGCCCACGTGTAGCAGCAATTCAAATTCCCCGTCCAGGGGCACCTCGTACTCTTTCAAGCACCGGTCGCAGACGTAATGGGCCTCGGTGCGCAGATGTACCTGGCACCGGATCGTTTCCCGGAACTTATCCACATCCGCCCGCACATGCAACGCATGCGGATAAACCTCTTGCTGATAAAAATTTAGGGATTCACTCTCGATGGTTTCTTCAAAGCGGTGAATCCCATCCAGTAAATGTAAAATCGGAATCTTCATAATCCAGTCTCGCAATTTAATTTTATCCACAAATTTTGTCAAGTGCTTTGTCAATTCCAGTCGTTTTTTCCGGCACAGGGGTGTACTATCATCACGTATGAGAATTTTGGAAAATTAACCGATGACGGACGCTCCATTGGTTATGAAAGCCAGGAAACGTATTGCGTATTGCGTATTTTGATGCATTTGGTTACGCAATACGCTTGGTTGACCTTTCACGCCTCCAGTCTCTGGTGTCGAATAGT
>CAYQGB010000108.1:0-7277 GCA_964416895.1 uncultured Calditrichaceae bacterium | reverse complement strand
TTACGCAATACGCTTGGTTGACCTTTCACGCCTCCAGTCTCTGGTGTCGAATAGTTTTACTAAATTCTCACATGTCACGTGATAGCACAGGCCCAGGGGTTACACGACGTTATCGCCAAATTTCTCTGACACAGGGGTATTTTTTTCTTCAGAAACGTAAGGCGTCTTCCAGCGGCGATGGAACCAGAGATACTGTTCCGGAAATTGCCGCACATGGGCTTCCAGCAACGCGGTATAGGCAGCGGTGACCCGGCGAATATTCTCCGGGGTCAGGCCGGAGCCGAAATCCCCCACCACCGGAATCAGTTTGAGGCGGAAACGGAACGGCGCCACCCGCACGCAAATTCCCAACACCAGATGGGCCTGACTGCGTAGATACAACCCCGCCGCACCTCTGGGAGTGGAGGCCATGTGTCCGAAGAAGGGCACGAACACCCCGCTGCGCCCCCCATCCTGATCACACAGCATCCCCAACAGGCGCCCCTGAGCCAGAACTGCCAGCCCCTGCTGGACGGCTCCCCGGGAGTACAGGATTTCCAGCCCCCATCGCCGGCGAATTTCCACCGTGCGCCGATCCACCCGGCGGTTTTTTTGCCGCTTTTGTACGGCTGCCCCGCCGGGCCAGTACCGACTGGCCAGCAGCGCCAGCCCCACTTCCCAATTGCCGAAATGGCCGGAAATCAACAGGGTACCCCGTCCATCCTGCTGCAGGGTGTCGATGACCTCCGGGTTTTCAATTTCAATCATCGCTTCCAGCCGGGACGGGGACCAGCTGGAGAGCTTAAAGAACTCCAGCAACAGCAGGGCAAAATGCCCATAACAGCGGCGAGCAATTTCCCGACGTTCCGCCCCGGTTTTTTCCGGGAATGCCCGGGCCAGATTCGCCAGGGTTACCTCTCGGCGATACCGAATTCCCTGAAATACAAAAGCCGCCAGCATCCGGGCCAGCGGGGGAAGCAACGGTTCCGGGAGCAGGCAGGCCACCCGTTCCCAGAAGCGAAATACCCCGTACTCAATGGCGTGTCGTATCCGTGTGTTCACCGGCGCTTCCGTTATCCTTTGATCACTCCCACGGGAACCATTTTGGCCACCTTCTTGCTGATCCCGGCCTTGTGCATTACATCCACCACCTGAGAAACATCTTTGTAGGCGAAAGGCATCTCTTCGGCCACGGTGCGCATACCCCGGGCCCGCACCACCACGCCCATCTTGCGCATCTCGGCCAACAGGTCCCGGCCCCGGGCTTCCTTTTTGGCTTTGTGGCGGCTTTTGACCCGGCCGGCGCCGTGGCAACTGCTGCCGAAGCTCTCTTCCATGGAAGCCGGTTGCCCCACGGCAACGAACGAATAACGCCCCATGTCGCCGGGAATCAACACCGGCTGCCCCACATCTCGATACTTTTTGGGAGTGAGGGGATGACCGGGAGGAAAGGCCCGGGTGGCGCCTTTTCGATGCACACACACGGTCTTGATCTGCCCATCCACCTCGTGTTCCTCGATCTTGGCGATGTTGTGGCACACATCGTACACCAGCCGAAAGCCCAGGTCTCGCTCGGAAATACCCAGGGCCTGCTGAAAGGCCTTTTTGGCCAGGCTCATGATCACCTGCCGATTGGCCCAGGCGAAGTTGGCCGCGGCGGCCATCGCTCCCAGATAGCGCTCTCCTTCCGGCGACCGGATGGGGGCACAGGCCAACTGCCGATCCGGCAGGGAGATGCCGTACTTGTGCACCGCCTTATCCAGCACCCGCAGATAGTCCTCGCACACCTGATGCCCCAGCCCGCGGGAACCGCAGTGAATCATCACCACCACCTGCCCCGGAAACAGCCCCAGGGCTTCCGCCGCTTCGGCATCGTAAATCTCTTCCACCACCTGCACTTCCAGAAAGTGATTTCCCGACCCCAGGGTACCCACCTGGTTATGCCCTCGTTCAATGGCCCGATTGCTCACATTTTCCGGTTCGGCGGTGAGCAGGCGACCCTTCTCTTCGGTGCACTCCAGATCTTCCGGGGACCCGTATCCGTGATCCACCGCCCAGGCGGCGCCCTCCTTGAGCAGCCACTTCATCTCCTGTTTGGAAAGCTTCTTGATAGCGCCCCCGGCACCCACTCCCGTGGGAACATGCCGGTACAACTCCGTCACCAGCTTTTCCATTGCATCGCGAACATCCTTGTACTCCAGATCGGTGCGGGCCAGGCGCACCCCGCAGTTGATGTCGTATCCCACGCCGCCGGGAGAGATCACCCCTTCCTCCACATCCGTGGCCGCCACGCCTCCGATGGGAAAGCCATATCCCCAGTGAATATCGGGCATGGCGATGGAATACTTCTGGATGCCCGGTAACGTGGCCACGTTGATCACCTGCTGGATGCTCTCATCTTCTTTAAGGATGGATTCCAGCATCTTTTCCGAGGCGTAGATTTTCCCCGGCACCCGCATTCCCCCCCGGGGCGGGATAATCCAGGCCACTTCGCCGACCTGCTCCAGTTGATAATCTTTGTATGTCCAGGTTTTCATGGTCACTCCCCCTTTTTTACAGGCTGTAGGTGTTTAGATTATTGCGTATTGCGTATTGCGTATTGCGTAATCGGCGCATCAAAATACGCAATCCACTATTCATTAGTTTGGCGTTTTTCGCTCCCTCATCAAAAAGGGCTAAAGCCCCTGGGGAGATGTTTGGTGTTCTCAGTTTCCCCGCCCTGAAGAACGGGGCCAATGATAATAAAATCACTTGATTAGCCCCGCCATTTATGGCGGCGGGGAAAACGGAATTCAACGAAACCATGCAGGCCTTTTAAGGCCTTCCGATAAACGCGGTGTGGGAGTTCAGGGCAATTTCCGGAACACGTTATCAGAGTAACATTGTTGCAGTAATTCACGATATGCTCGATAAATCAGCGTTTTCAATACTCGAAAAACGCAAAACTAATGACTATTGAACATTTTTGAAAAATGCTGATGCCAGCTATCGTCTCATCCGTTTTTAACTGCAAAATTCTCGAAGCAAGCGCTAAAAACCGCAAGGCATTGATAATAATGATTTTCTTTGTGACTCTCTGCGATTTCTCCGGGTGCTCTGTGGTTAAACAAAAATCGGTAGATCCGGTACTGGAAAATACGCAATACGAAATACGCAATACGAAATGCAAAATACCCTAACTTCACGGTAACAAGTGGTGTAACTGCTGTTAAATATCAAAAATGATTCTTGTACGATAACACCCGTTTTCTTCCTGAATGCTCAATTGATGGTACGTAATGGCTTTAATATCGAAGTAGATGTAATGTCGTTCCGGGTCTAAGGTTTCACCGCTTACCTCGGCGGTAAGTTCCCACCGGTTTTCCGTTCGATGATTCAGGGTTAAGCGAACCACGTCGTGCAACACCCAGAAATCGACCGTCAGGAAATAGTTCAGTTCCCCAAGCCACTGAACCAGCAAATCCTCAAGATTGTCCGACTTCAGGGAGATGTGGCGCACCTCCTCGGCCCGGGTGGGGGCATCCTCCAGCACCACATATTTCCATCCCCGGGCAGCTTCGATGAACAATGCTTCCAGACTCCCCGCCTCCACATCGATGCCGATATCCGCCGTGTGGGATACGATCTTAAACAAGGCTAACATGGGTATCCGAATTTTAGTAGAGATTTTTGCAATTGCTTCAAAAGTCGTTTACATGCGTAATACGCCCCTGCATTTTGAAAGCGACTCCCATGTGGTGACACTTACCCAATGAACGTTCTCCCGTTCTTTCCGTTCAAACGAGGGCAAATTTTGCATATTCATCCCGGTAAATCCAGTGGCAAAATTGATTTCTTTCATTTTGTTTGATTTCTCCGGTTGCAACCGGTAAATTTTGAGCTTGTGGCTAATGGAATAACCTTTCATTCTTGTGGGAGATACTGGCTTATGATGGTGAAAATGATTGACATCGCCAAATGGGTGCTGGTGATTCTGATCCTGTCGTTTGTGGGATTGATGGTAGTGGAGTGGGGAGCCGACCTTTCCGGATTGCTTCAGCGCAGAGATCCGATTGTCGGGGAGGTCAACGGAGTAGAGCTAAAATATAGCGACTACGAGGTGATGGTGCGCAACGCTCGCGCCCGGGCGGAAGCGAACCTGGATCGGGGACTCACGGAAGAAGAAATCCGCCAGCTTCGGGACAACGTCTGGGAAGAATTCATCCAGCAAGTGCTGCTGGAGCCGGTAATCGATGAATTGAACATCCAGGTTACCAAAGCGGATGTATTCAATCTGTTTGTGAACAATCCTCCTCCGGAGATCCGGGAAAATCCCAATTTTCAAACCAACGGCCAGTTCGACGTTGAGAAATACAAAGACCTGCTGCGGGATCCCCGGCTGGCCCCCCAATTGGCCTATCAGGAAGAGTTGATCCGCTCCCAATTGCCCTACATCAAGCTGCGCAATATTATTACCTCCTCGGTAATGGTCACCGAGGAAGAGATTCGGGAAGAGTTTATGCGCCAGAACAGCAAGGCCAAAATCGAATATCTGCTGGTGCCGGTCAGCAAGTATCGAGATACACCGTTAAATATCACCGATGCGGATGTGCAGGCCTTCTACGAAGCGCACAAAGAGGAGTTCAAACAACCGGAACGGCGCCGGTTGAACTACGTGCTTTTTTCCACCACCCCCACGGCTCAGGATACCGCTCAAATTTACGAGCAAATTGAGGAGATCAAACGGCGGGCGCTGGAGGGGGAAGATTTTGCCCAGTTGGCTCTGGAATACTCCGAAGACCCCAGCGTCACCCGAAATCAGGGGGATCTGGGGTACTTTGAGCGCAAGGACATGGTCAAGGAATTTGCCGATGCCGCCTTTGCCGCCAAACCGGGAGATATTGTGGGGCCGGTCAAAACCCAGTTTGGGCTGCACATCATCAAAGTGGATGATCACAAGGTGGAAGACGGCAAGGAGAAAGTGAAAGCCTCCCACATTCTGCTGAAGTTTAGTCCCAGCCGGGCCACCCTGGATGAGGCCCGGGAGAAGGCTCAACGGTTCGCCGAAGAAGCCCAGGACGAAGGGTTTTCAATTGCCGCCGACCGGATGGGTGTGGAAGTGAAACAGACCTCTCCCTTCGCCAAAAGCAATAACGACTTCATCCCCGGTTTGGGAGCCATTCCGGGAGCGGTAAGCTGGGCCTTTAATGCCGATAAAAATGCGGTGTCTTATCCCTACAAAGCGACGCAGGGCTATATCATTTTTGAAGTGGCGGAAATTCTGCCCGAAGGATATCGCCCTTTTGAAGAGGTCAAAACGTTGTGCAAAACCCGCCTGGAAATCGAGCGGCGAAAAGAACTGGCCCGGCAGTATGCGGAAAAGATCCGTCCTCTGGTGGAACAATTAGGGGATCGGCCTTTCCAGGAGATTGTGCAGAGCGACACCAGCGGGCTGATCGTGGATTCTACCGATTATTTCACCATGGAGGGGTTTGTGCCCAAGATCGGCCGGGAGCCGGCGGTGCTGGCCGCGGCGTTTACTCTTCCGCTGAACACTATCTCTCCCCCGCTGGACATCAAGAAGGGGATCATCTTCATCCGGGTCAAAGATCGCCCGGAATTCAACCAGGAATTGTACGAACAGCAGCGGTTGAGCATCCGCAATCAACTGTTGCAACGCAAACGGCAAACCGCCTGGGATCAGTGGTATAATGCCCTGAAAGAGAAGGCCGATATCAGGGATTATCGCAATCGATATTATCTGGGTTGATCCGGTACCGGATCACCATAAAAAAGCGCCTTTTGTGGGGCGCTTTTTTGTTTTCGGAAGCGCCGGAAAGTCCAGTAGATTAACGGGAAAGGAGACGCTCATGGCAACGGTTCGTCCATTTCGGGGTTTGCGACCTAAAAAAGAAATTGCCGCCCGGATGGCCGCTCCCCCCTACGATGTGCTGAGCACCGAAGAGGCCCGGGAGATGGCTCAGGACAACCCCTATAGCTTTTTGCATGTGAACAAACCAGAAATTGATTTGCCGGAAGGCACCGATCCCTACGATGAGCGAGTGTATGAAAAAGGAGCAGAAAACCTGCGCCGGTTCATTTCCCAGGGGTTGCTGATTCAGGATGATCGCCCCTGCTTTTACGTGTACAAGCAGGTGATGGGAGATCACGAGCAGATCGGACTGGTGGCCTGCGCTTCTGTGGAAGAGTATGAGAAGGACATCATTAAAAAGCATGAGCTTACCCGCCCGGACAAGGAAGACGACCGGGTAAAACACATCTGGCATCAAAAGGCGCAGGTTGGCCCGGTGTTTCTCACTTACCGGGCGGAAGCAACCATTGATCAACTCATTCAACAGGTTATCGCCGCTCCGCCGGAATACGATTTTACCGATGAGAAGGGCGTACGGCATACCCTGTGGGTAGCCGACGATCCGGACTGGATTGCCCGGGTGCAGGCGGCTTTCCATAAAATTCCCTGCCTGTATGTGGCCGATGGACACCATCGCTCCGCTGCGGCCATGCGGGTTAAGCAACGACGACAGGCGGAAAATCCCCATCACACTGGCGAAGAGGAATACAACTTCTTCCTGACGGTGATCTTCCCTCACAATCAGATGCAAATTCTGGATTACAATCGGGTGGTCAGGGATTTAAACGGGCTGGATGAAGCCGCTTTTGTGGAAAAAGTACGGGAAAAATTTTCCCTGGCCGAGATGCCCTCCGGTGAGCGCTACAAACCGGAGAAACCCCATACTTTCGGGATGTATCTTTCCGGAAGGTGGTATCGTCTGGAAACGCTCCCCGGCGTCTTTGACGAGGCCGATCCGGTGCAGCGCCTGGATGTGAGCATCCTTCAGGAGAATCTGCTGGCCCCGATTCTGGGCATCACCGATCCCCGGAAGGACAAACGCATTGATTTTGTGGGGGGAATTCGAGGTCTGGAGGAACTGGAACGGCGGGTGAACAGCGGCGAGTGGGCGGTGGCTTTTGCGCTATACCCCACTTCCATCGAGGATCTCATGGCCATCGCCGATGCCGGCAAGATCATGCCGCCCAAATCCACCTGGTTTGAACCCAAGCTGCGGAGTGGATTGGTGGTGCATTTGATTGACTAATTTTCCAGGCAAAGTGGGGGGTTCTCATAGATTTCAAGAAAAAGACTTGGAGAGAAAAGAGAACGAAGCAGGGACTTGGTAACATTTTAGAACTATTCATCCACCTTATCTATTCATCTCCTACGGAGATGACCAGGCCAAAAGGAATGAAATTTTTGCTACAATAATTCAACTTCTCGTATGTTTAAAGTTTGATCTGGT
>CAYQGB010000107.1:0-12203 GCA_964416895.1 uncultured Calditrichaceae bacterium | reverse complement strand
AAACAGAGTTTTGGAACGAGGGGAGCGTGCCCAATCGTTAGGTTCACGCCTATGCGTCATGACGGGGCATCACGCAAAGCAATTCATCCCAAAGTGGTTTCATCTGGCACCGAAACATCCGTTTCTATCTTTAGCGGCGAGCCTAAGCAATTTCCAGCACCGTGGTCACCACGGTAGCGCCGCTGCCGCCGATGTTCTGGGTCATGGCCCGGCGGGCTTCGGGCACCTGAATGGCTTCCGGGGCCTCTCCCCGGAGTTGTCGGCAGGCTTCCACAATCTGATACAGCCCGGTCGCGCCCACCGGGTGCCCCCGCCCTTTCAATCCGCCGAACGTTGCCACCGGCAGGCGTCCGGTAACCGCCAGGGTTCCCTCATTAGCCAGGCGGGGCGCGGTGCCCCGTTCGGCAAAACCGGCGGCTTCCAGAGAAAGAACGCTCATAATGCTGAAGGCATCGTGCAGCTCGAACAGATCGATCTGCCGGTGATCTACCCCGGCGGTTTGCAGAGCCCGGGCGGTGCTCCGTTCCACCGCCGTCAGCCACAGGGGATCCCGACGGTCATGCAACGCCACCGTATCCGTGGCCACCTCGCAGGCCTGCACCCGCAGGGCGCGCTTCCGGCGTTCTGCCGGCACCACCACCACCGCCGCCGCCCCATCCCCGATGGGACTGGAATCCAGCAGACAGATGGGATCGGCGATCATCTTGGCCCGGCGGTACTGTTCCAGGGTAATGGGGTGGCGGAACAGAGCCAGCGGGTTATGCACCGCATTCTGATGCGCCTGAATCACGAACGGGGCAAAGTCTTCTCTGTCATAATGATACACGTGCATGTATCGCCGCATGAGCAGGGCGTTCAGGGCCACAAAGGTCAGCCCCAGGGCCGTCTCGTAATCGGCATCGGCGGCGGTTGCCAGACCGTGGGTGGTATGGGTGCCGCTACGCTCGGTGAGCTTTTCCACCCCCACAGCCACGGCGCTATCCACCATCCCGGAAGCCACGGCCATCACCGCCTGACGAAAGGCCGCCGCCGCCGAAGCGCAGGCCGCCTCCACTTTGACGGCTTCCACCCCTTGCAGCCCGGCCTGATCCGCCACCAGCGCTCCCAGATGCTCCTGATCCGCCAGAGGGCCGCTGAGCATATTGCCCACATACAGCGCCTCCACCGTCTCCCGCTCCGCATCGGTGAGGGCTTCCCACACTGCCTCCACCGCCAGCTCCCGCAAACTCCGATCCCAGTGTTCCCGCACCGGGGTCTGGCCGATCCCGATAATGGCAACTTCCCGCATGATCTATTTCCTGATTAACGCTGTCTCATCCCAGATGAATTTTCCCCCGCCACCGGGCATAGGTGGCGTAATCAACAGGCACTGCCCGCTCGATGTAGCTTCGGGTGGTGGGCGCTCGATGGCGGGCGACCTCCATACGGTCGGTGACCTGCAAGCAGAACGCATCGCTGCCGGCGCCGGAACCAAAGCTGACCATCAGCACCCGATCCCCCGGTTGGGCGGCATCCAGCACCGCAGTTAATCCCAGGGGAGACGCCCCGGCATAGGTATTTCCGATCTCCGGGGAGAGCAACCCCGTGGCGATCTGCTCCCGGGAGAAGCCTAGCAGTTCAGCCACCTTCATGGGGAAACGGGTGTTGGGCTGATGAAACACCGCCGCGGCAAAATCCGCTGCCTTCAATCCCAGCTCTTCCATCAGGGTGGTCGCCGCACTGACAATATGATGAAAATAGGCCGGCTCCCCGGTGAACCGGTTGCCGTGCTCCGGATAGAGTTGATGGGAGCGGCGGAAGAAATCCGGAGTATCGGTAACGTAACTGCAAGAGGCCTCCACCACCGCCAGCGCCTCTTCCCCCGGCCCCAGGATGAACGCAGCTCCTCCGGCGGCGGCGGTGTACTCCAGAGCATCTCCGGGGCGCCCCTGAGCGGTATCCGCTCCCACGGCAAGGGCGTATGCCCCCATTCCGCTGCTCACAAAGGCGGTGGCCGCCTGCAAGGCCTCGGTACCCGCTTTGCAGGCAAATTCCAGGTCGGCAGCGGCGGTAAAAGGGGTAATGCCCAGGGCTTCGGCCACGATGGTGCCGGTGGGTTTCACCGCATAGGGATGGGATTCCGATCCCACCCACACGGCAGCGATCTTTTCCGGGGGAATGGCCGCCCGGGCCAGGGCATTTTGGGCCGCCTCAATCGCCATGGTCACGGTGTCTTCATCCGGGCCGGGCACGCTCTTCTGGTGGATGGGCAACACCCCGGCATCCTGTCCCGCCCGCCATACCCGGGAAACCTCCGCCGCCGGCAGGCGATACCGGGGAACATAAGCGCCGTATCCGACGATGCCAACATTTCGGTGGGGTCGCATGATATGAGACAAGAGTGCTCCTCCCCGCAGTTCGATACAGCCGTTTACGCACTATCTGCTCTGAAGCAATTTTAAAAACGCAAAATTTGATAAAAAAACCGGTCAAAAGCAAATTTTGAAACGGCGATTTTTTTCCTTTCAGACACCGTTACAGGCCAATGCTTTTTAAAATTGCTTGTCCGGGCGTTTTTGATTAATCTTCGGTAACTGTTCAGGGGGCCGTTAAACAACGAAGACGTAAAGGGTGTGTAACCGCGGCGGGGGAATGACACCGGAGGGAAGTTCTCACTCCGTTGATCCATCATTTGTGGCACACTCATTACGATGGGTAATCCGATGGAATTCGTTAAAACCGGAGGAGTTTTATGCATTACCGTTATTTGATTATCGGCGGGGGAATGTCCGGGGACGCGGCCATACGGGGAATTCGTCAGCAGGATAAACAGGGGAGCATCGGGCTGATTTCCGAGGAGCCTTTTCCACCGTATAACCGCCCTCCATTGTCTAAAGACTTGTGGCTGGGCAAAAGCGAGGAGATGATCTGGCGTCCGGTAGATGACTTGCAGGTAGAGTTGCATTTAGGGCAACGGGCTACCGAACTGGATGTGGCCAGGCGTCGGGTGCGCACCGAAGACGGAGGGGAATTTTCCTACGAAAAGTTGCTGCTGGCTACCGGAGGCCGGGTGATTCAATTTCCCTTTGGAGGAGAGGATATTATCTATTTTCGCACTCTGGAAGATTATCGGCGCCTGCGAGAGCTGGTGGATTCGGCGGGTAAATTTGCCGTCATCGGAGGAGGGTTCATCGGGTCGGAGATAGCCGCAGTGCTGAATCAGAACGGCAAAGAAGTGGTGATGTTTTTCCCCGAAGCCGGTATCGGCGCGCTCACGTTTCCCGGGGCGTTGTCCGAGCATGTCACCCAATATTATCGGAGCAAGGGCGTACGGGTGCTGGCCGGGGAGTGGGTTTCCGATGTTCGGCGGAAAGGAGGAAAATTGAAGGTGGTCACCAAATCCGGCCATGTTGAAACCGTCGATGGCGTGGTGGCCGGCATCGGGATTCGCCCCAACGTGGAATTGGCCGTGCAGGCGGGGTTAAAGGTCAACAAAGGTATTGTGGTAAACCGATATTTGCAAACCACCCACCGGGATATCTTTGCCGCCGGAGATGTGGCCGAATTTTACAACCCCGTTCTCGATCGATACATGCTGGTGGAACATGAAGAACATGCCAATATGACCGGATACCTCGCCGGTCAGGGGATGGCCGGTTCGCTTCAGCCGTACGAGCACCTGCCATATTTTTATTCCGAAATTTTTGATCTGGCTTACGAGGCGGTGGGGGAGATTTCCGCCGACCTGGAAACGGTGATGGATTGGGAGGAGCCTTTCCAAAAAGGGGTGATCTACTACCTCCGGGGTAAACAGCTGCGGGGAGTGCTGATGTGGAATCTGCGACGAAAAGTAAACGCCGCCCGGCGCTTGCTACAAACAGTCGGGGAAATCCATTCCCCGGAAGCGTTGATCGGGAAGATTCGATAAGGAGAGTTTTTTACATAAAGCTCAACGGGAGAAACTGATAAGAATAGTACAACGCGCACCCTTTCTTTCGGGCATAGGCTTCTACTTCAGGCTCGCTGATCATGTAAGTAACCAACAAAGGAAAAATATTCGGATGTATGTCTTGCAAATATTTCAATTTTTTTCGAAAGAAATTATCAATGTGTTTCTTTGACAATTGACTTTTTGCTTCACCGATAATCAATACATCAGTGCCATTCTGAGTACCTTCCCCCAGGATATTAACTTCGATGGGCTTCCCATCGCGGCTTTGCAAATATCCTCGCTTCAGGGGCGTTGTCAAAGTAATTCCGTAGTCTTTCTTCAACAATTCCGGCAAACCCAGGTACGCTCGATCTTCTAACGTGTACCCCACCGTATCTGATATTCCGGCCAATTGTTTTCGAGTTTTCTCATGGTCTTTAACCAATTGCTGTAACGAATTTTCAGTTCGCTTCTGTGCTTCTGCCAATTCCTCTAAACGCTGCTCGGTGCGCTCCTGCGCTTCGGCCAGATCATTTACCCGAGTCGTTAACTGTTCCAGTTGTTGCTCGGTACGTTTTTGGGCCTCCCCCATTTCTTTCTGGGATTGAATTAAATCCCGAACCACTTCTTTCAGCTCATTGAAGTCGGCTTTGGTAACCGTATTCGCCAGCTCGCCATACACCTGCCCAATGATCTCCGCAATCCGTAAGGCCGCCTCCGGCTCTAATTTTTCTTTTAACTCATTGTAAATTTTCAGAGTATCTAACATTGTTCCCTTTTCTCCACCTCACTGAAAATTAATTCATAACAATTTAGATGAATGTGGCAACCCCACTCGAAAAAGCGGTTTCCCTGATCGACCTTTATGAACAGGTGTAAAATTAGGGATTGATTTAGTTAAATGCAAATTACGGAGGCCCTGGTAAACATCAATTAATCAAGCCGATTTTCTTCGCCCAGGCTTCAAATTCCCGCTTCTGTGTCCGGCTTAACCCCACCGGCACGTCAATCTCTACCCGGACGTAATGATCCCCTGCTCCGGAGGCAGTCTTTACTCCCAGTTGGGGCAGGCGAAAAATCTTTCCGCTCCCGGTGCCCGGGGGAATCTTCAGTTTCACATGTTTTCCGGAAACGGTTTTGACCTGAACTTCCGTTCCCAGCACCGCTTCGGCGATATTCAGGTATATTCGCGAATAAATATCCGCCCCCTTTCGCTCAAACTCCGGATGGGGAGTAACTTTCACAATCAGATAAAGATCTCCCGGTTCCCCCCCGTTGGGAGAGGGCGCGCCATGGCCTCTCAGACGAATTTTTTTCCCTTCTTCGATCCCGGGAGGAATCTTCAGCTTAACCCTCTTCCCCATTCGGGTGGTGATGATGGTTTCCCCCCCGTTTACCGCCAGATTGAACGGGATGGTTACCGTGGATTCCAGATCGGCTCCCCGGCTCGCGGTACCAGCTCTTCCGGTAAATAAATCTTCTGGATTCATTCTTCCCCCATAGCCACCTTCCGGAGCAGTTTCCCGTCCACCAAACCGGTTAAACAGATCCCCGAAAATATCCTGCATATTCTCAAACAGATTTTCCCCGAAATTGACCTGATAGGAACCGGGATGTCCCCCCCCGAAATGAAAACCTTCGCCGGAGCCGCCTAAACGACTCCGGCGAAGAAGATCGTATTCCCGCCGCTTCTTCTCATTGCTGAGCACGGCGTAGGCTTCGCTAATCCCTTTGAAGCGCTCTTCAGCCTCCTTGTTCCCGCCCTGGGAATCGGGATGATACTCCTTGGCCAAACGACGATAGGCCAATTTGATCTCTTCCACCGTGGCAGTTTCGCTAACTCCCAGGATCGCGTAATAATCCACGTTGGGATTCATCTATCGAACCTCACCTTCTACGCCGGTTTCCGCCGCAACTTCTTTCCAGGTAGATTTTCCGCCTTTAGAAGTTTTTTTGGAAACGGCTTTCTTCTCCAGAGCAATGTTTACCACCTCATCCATGTGTTTCACAAACACCAGCTTGATGTTCCCCTTGACGCTGTCGGGAATTTCCACAATATCGGGCTGATTTTTCTCCGGAAGAATAACCGTTTTGATCCCTGCGCGATGGGCGGCCAGCACCTTCTCCTTGATGCCGCCCACCGGCAACACCTTGCCCCGAAGGGTAATTTCGCCGGTCATGGCCACATCGTTGCGCACCCGACGACCGGTGAGCAGAGAAACCAGAGCGGTAAAAATGGTCACCCCGGCGGAAGGGCCGTCTTTGGGAATGGCTCCGGCGGGCACGTGGATATGTATATCATATTTCTGATGGAAATCTTCCTCGATGCCATACTCCTGCGCCCGGGCCCGAATGTAGCTAAAGGCCAACGTGGCCGACTCCTTCATCACATCTCCCAGATGCCCGGTGAGCACCAGGTTGCCTTTTCCGTTCATCTTATTGGCCTCGATGAAAAGAATATCTCCACCCATGGGCGTCCAGGACAGGCCGGTGGCAATACCCGGTTCGTCAATCCGTTCCGCCACCTCGCTGTAGTATTTGATCGGTCCCAGTACCTCGCCGACCATCTCCTCATCCACCGCAGTGGGTTCGGTTTTACCGGAAGCAACCTCTTTGGCGACTGCTCGACAAATGGCCGCAATTTCCCGCTCCAGATTCCGCACCCCGGCTTCACGGGTGTAGGAGTTGATGATTTTGCGAATCGCTCCTTCCGAGAAGGTGACCATCTCTTCCGTCAGACCGTGTTCCTTGATCTGCTTGGGAATCAGGAACTTACGGGCAATCATCACCTTCTCTTCTTCCGTATAACTGGGAATCTCGATGACCTCCATCCGATCTCGCAGCGCGGGAATAATCGTATCCTGAATATTGGCCGTGGCGATGAACATCACTTTAGAGAGATCGAAAGGCACTTCCAGATAGTGATCGCTGAAGCTGTGATTCTGCTCCGGATCCAGCACTTCCAGCAGGGCGGCGGAAGGATCGCCCCGGAAATCCGCCCCCAGCTTGTCGATTTCATCCAGCATGAACACGGGGTTATTGGTTCCGGCTCGCTTGATGCCCTGAATGATCCGACCGGGCAATGCCCCGATATAGGTGCGGCGGTGCCCGCGGATTTCGGCCTCATCCCGAACGCCACCCAGAGAGATGCGCACGAACTTGCGTCCCAGAGCGTTGGCAATGGAACGTCCCAGAGAGGTTTTGCCCACCCCCGGCGGTCCCACAAAGCACAGGATAGGCCCGCGCATGTCGTTCTTCAGCTTCCGCACCGCCAGATATTCCAGAATCCGTTTCTTCACCCGCTCCAGCCCGTAGTGATCCGCTTCCAGAGAATCCCGCACGTTGCTGATTTCCAGATTGTCCTGCGAGCTGATGTTCCAGGGCATATCCAGCAGCCACTCAATGTAAGTACGGGATACGGTGTATTCCGCCGAGGCCGGATGCATCCGGGCCAGCCGGTCGATCTCCTTCTCGACCACCTTATGCACTTCTTCCGGGAGATCCGCTTCTTCCAGCCGCTTGCGCAATTCGCCCACGTCGGAGCCTTCTTCGTATTCGCCCAACTCCTTCTGAATCGCCTTCAACTGCTGGCGGAGATACATCTCCCGCTGGCTTTTGCTGATTTCATCCTGCACTTCCGACTGGATTTTCTTGCTCAGTTCCAGGGTTTGCAGGTAGTGGTTAAAAATGTACGTGGCCCGGGTCAGGCGCTTTTCGATATCCAGCGTTTCCAGGATTTCCTGTTTTTCCTCGATCTGCACATTGGCAAAAGCGATGACCAGATCGCAGATGGCGCCTGGATCGTGCAGATTGGCGATCATGGCCTGGTGTTCGGAGGTAATCTCCGGGGCCAGATCCGCCGCTTTGTGAAACAGATTCTTCAAATTGGTGGCCAGCGCATGAACATGCAGTTCGTCCTGGCTGGGAATATCTTCCAGGGGGGTAATGCGGGCAATAAAGAAAGGATCGGTTTGCAGAAATTCTTCCACCGCAAACCGGGAGATCCCCTGAATGAAAGCACTCTTGCTCCCATCCGGAAGATCGATAACCTTCAGAATTCGGGCAACCGTGCCCACGGTGTACAGATCCTCGGGAGTGGGATCATCCACCGTTCCATCTTTCTGGGTAATCACCCCGATCAGGGTTTCGTTCCGTAACGCATGGTCAATCAGCCGCAACGATTTAGGGCGGCCGATCGCCAGAGGAATAAACTGATTGGGGAAGAATACCGTGTTGCGAACGGAAATGATCGGTAATTCCCGGGGAATTTCAATATGTTGAGCGTTTTTGGTGCTAATTGCCATGGGATTTCATCCCCTCCTTTCGTATTGAAAAATATGTTTTATTCACACGTCCCACACATTGGCTTTTGTCTGGCCCTGCCAGCAATATATGCCAAACCTTCTCAAAGATAGCCATTTTTTTACCCAATTCATACCCGGTCAGGTCAAAAAATTCGGTACCGGCTGTGGAACAGCGTTTTCTCATGGCGACGCACTTCCCAGGCCAGCAGCAGGATGTAGATACCCACCAGTAAAAAGATGCTGGCGATAAACGCGATGAGAATTTCCGGAACCAATATAATCACCACACCGATGAGAATGAACAGCAATCCCAATATCAACAGCATTCGCCAGGGAGCTGAAAAATGGGATGAAAGCCACTCTGTAAAGAACATATGCATAGTCCCTCCAATATATCTTTTTTTTCATTTATCGCGATTGATTTATCACAAAAACGATGCCACTTTTGGAAAAACCAACTTAACCGATTGATTTTACACTGGTAAAAGCGCCTTGTTCCGGAACGTTTCCCTTTGTGACAAGATGGCCGAAGTTCGGGGAATTCCTGACAATCAGCCACGGGAGTGAAGGCAGGACGGTCATCCGGATATTCATATTCCGGTTGCAGCATGAGCAAAGCTGCCCTATCATTAGACCATGTGTTGGAAGGCACTCGACTTCAATTTCCATTTGCCGATTAACCGGGGGGCGAAACATGGGTTTTTCGTACTTACTACCGCAACAGGCAGATATTGTAACGATTTTGGGAGGAATGCCTGAATTCCGACAGGGGCATTTTTACCTGGCCGGAGGCGCCGGGCTGATTTTTCACCTGGGGCACCGGCAATCCCCCAACCTGGATTTTTTCACCTGCCATCCCTTCTGCCCCGATGACTGGTACGTCATCCTCACCCGTGACTTCCGGGCCGATATCCGGCACCGCCGCAAGGGAAGCCTCCGGGTGCATCTGGACGGATACCCCTGCAACTTTTACTATTATCCTTTTCCCTTACTGGATAGCCTTTTGGCCGAAGGGCTACCCCTTGCTTCCCTCCTCGACATCGGATGCATGAAGCTGCGGGCACTGCTTTCTCGCCAGAGAAAACAGGACTGGGTGGATCTATATCAAATATCGCAGCGGATTTCCTGGGAGAGGCTGTGGGAGTCCTATCAAATCAAATACCGCTCCGAAGCGGAGCAACTAATTCGCCTGACTGCGCAATTGGAAGAATTGCACCACCTGGATGAGGAGTACACCTACCCTTCCGCGGAACGGCACTGGCCGGCGGCGAAGGCCTATTTTGCAAAGATCAGAACCTATCTGAATCAGCAATACGGAGATTGAAGAAATCGCTCAGATATAAGGGCTTGTCTCTCCGTTTCCCCCTTCGCCGATTCTCCCGACGAATCGAAATCTTCAATCCGGTTTGGCTTCCATTACCACGAAACCAACCCGATGAAAAAATTGTCGAAATTCTCCCCCTGCTACTCTCCTTCCCTCAATCGACATAATCATTAATCGGCCCGTAGAGGTGGAAGAAGCCGTTCATCAGCACGCCGTTTACGTCTTCCGCAGAGTTGGCAACTCCTGTTGCCACCAGCTGCTGACCGATTTCTTTTGAACGTCTCAAATACCTCAAGGCCAGCCTGGCTCCAAAGGTGTCCATGGCCTTCAGATTCCGGAAGTAGTTTGCCAGAGCATTCTCCCGTTGAGGAGCTTTTACCAGTGCCTTCCAGGGAGCGTGCCCTTCCGGCAGGGGGCCAATTTTTTCATCCGCCTCTGCTCTCCAGCCGCCCTCGTCGAACCCCACATATTGTCCGCTCTCGAGATCGTACACCCCGGCGGGTTTGCCCCCTTCGTACTTTAGAAAGCCGTCTTTCTGGCTCCCGTCGGGATATTGCCCCCCTTTGATGCCCTTTTCCACCAGCGTATCGATCAGTTCACTGTGCAGATTCTCTTCCGGGAAATGGGGATTCATAATCGCCAGGATACTTTGAAAAATGTCCAGCCCCACATAATCAATGAGTTGAAAGATGCCCATGGGGCGAATTAAAAATTCCTGAGTGATGCGATTGACGGTGTAGATCGCCTGTACGAAGCTCATCTCCGATTGCAGCCGTTCCGCTTCGGCGATACCGTGCAGACCATCCCGCATGAAGTGCCCGTTGCCGATAAATCCGGCCACATCGTTGGAGGGAATGATGATCTTGCCCAGCCGTTGCCCCAGCTCCCGGGCCAGTTCGGGCAGTTCCGGGTGCACTTTTTCCGGAATGATCAGTTCTACCAGCTTCTGCACTGCCGGAGGGTTGTAGAAGTGAAAACCGATCAAGCGGCCATCCAGCCCGGCCTGTTCATCCAGTACGTGGATGGGGATGGAAGAGGTGTTGCTGAAGAAGAAGGTATCCTCCGAACAGATGTCCCTTAACCGGCGGTACACGGAGACCTTCAGGTCGATCTTTTCCAGAATGGCCTCGAATACCAGGTGGGAACCGGTCACTTCCGGTAAATCGGTGGTGGGGTGGATTAAGGATAGCAGGGTTTCGCCGAACCGTTCGGCCAGAGTTTCTTCTTCGGAGACATCCGGAAACGCCGGGCGCAGGGCGGGGATGTTTTTCAAGGCAAATTTTTTTGCCTGCGCGATCAGATATTCCTTCAATCCCTCCAGTGCCGGGGGATGTACATCCACCAGTATCAAACGGTAGGTTTTCCCCTGATTCTCGGCTTTCAACTGTTGCAGAGTCATCTCCCGTGCCAGCAGCAGGGAAATGCCCCGGCCCATTTTGCCGCCTGCACCTAACACGGCTACATGTTGCAAACGATCATCCAGTTTCATCATGCGCTCCTCTCGGTTTTTTCGTTCTCACTTCTTCTGTTGTGGCGCTAATATACCATTTTCCCCCTGGCGGCGCCATTATCGGAACAGATTTCCCACTCGATCCGCCTGGGGATGTTCCGGACACCCGATTTTTTCGCTTCCAACTTTCCCTCTCCTGTTTTAAACTGTTTCTATGAAGCGCAACGCAACCATCGCTTTAATCCTCTGGTTGTGGGGGTACGGCAGCGGAATGGCGGGAGAGGAAAAGCTCCGCTATCGGCTGATCGGGGAAGGAGGGCTTTCCCACACCCGATTTTCCCACACCGCAGGGCAGTTGCACGGAATATCCCGCCTGGAAAGCCGGGCAACCCTTTCCCACGATGCTCCTCCTGCTTTCTGGCAGCTCCAGCTTCGTTTTCGACCGGAGTTGTACTCCACAACACCGGCAAGTCATCTGATCCACCTGCAACTGCGGGGAGACTATGCTCGCCAATGGAAGCGGTTTCAGGGGAATCTTTCCCTGACGGGGCAGCAGCAGCGCCTGCGCACCGTTCCCCTCCGTTTGACCCATTCCCTGCTGCTGATTTCCCTGAATACCGCGTGGCACTATCGCGCCGGACGGACATTCATCATCCGGGGAAGTTATAGCCATCGGCGGCTGGAAGGCCATGGCGATACCCGCCTGACTTCCTTCCACGGATTTCTACGATGGCGGCGCATCTTCTCGCCCTTCCGACGACTGGAACTGGGGATTTTCGCAGAACGGTTTTACATTCAGGCGCGTTACTCCACGCCCGGTAATCCCGGCCCCGCTCGAAATCGCGGCTGGCGAATCGGACCGGAAATCTCGGCGCGTTCCGCTCGAAAGTTGCTGATCTCTGCCACCTACCGTCTGGCATTCCACCGATCCCGGCGGGTGGGGAAAATGGCCTACCACCATCAACTGCGGCTGCTGCTGGGCAAAACCCTCGCTTCCGGCTGGTCTCTGTTTGGTCTGGTGGATCTATTCCTGCGATCTTCCGGAACCCCCCGGGGCATCCTAATATTGCTGTTGTACACCTCACTGGATACCGAAAATCGCGTTTATCTCAAATTGGAAAAGCAGGTCAATCGCACCTCGGAAATATTCCTGCGGGTGGGGTATCTGAGCGAAAACTTCCTGGCCGATACTCCCGCACTGAGCGGATGGCAATT
>CAYQGB010000106.1:0-12205 GCA_964416895.1 uncultured Calditrichaceae bacterium | reverse complement strand
AACGCCTGTATTTTTCCTTTCTGGATAAAGATCGGGAGCTGGGAGAAGCCCGTAAACAGGCGTATGAAGAACAGGTTTCAGGTGGCCTGTCGTGACCTCCATCGGGCAAAAAAAATTTTTCTCCTTGACAAAATTTTCACAAAAAGCTATGTTGTGCTCAACTTTTAAGACAAAAGACTCTTTTTTGTGGGATTGCGATGAAGCTGCTGAGTCGAACTACCGTGTATGCCGTCAGAGCCATGTTGTATATCGCCAGTTCGGATCATCAGCAGCAATATGTGCCGGTGCGCAAAATTGCCGGAGACCTGCAAATTTCCTTCCATTTTTTAGCCAAGATTCTGAACCAGCTCACCCAACACAACTTGCTTACCTCTTACCGCGGCCCCAACGGCGGCATTGCGCTGGCCCGATCGGCGGCAGAGATTACTCTGATGGACATCGTTGCGGCTATGGAGGGCGAGGATTTCTTTGAGGGCTGCCTGTTGCAGTTGCCTAATTGCGGGGATGAGAAACCCTGTCCGATGCATGCCTATTGGGGGCAAATTCGAGATCAGTTAAAAACTGTTTTTCAAAGCACTTCTCTGGAAGAACTGGGGCGCAAAATCAAAGAAGAAGGTCTGCGACTGGTTCATTGCCCGGAATCGTAAAGCCTTTTGAACGGGGCTGAAGTGCCGGTCAACGCAAACGTTGTTTTCATATCTATTATTTAAGACAAAAGAGTCTGAAATCGTTCTTAGGGCAAGTAACGTTCATCTCTTTACAAAATAGGGTCGGGTGATCATGAAGGTAAAACGCTTATGGATGATGATGGGCTGTTTAATCCTCGGATACGGCCTGGCGTTTGGCCAGAGTGAGGGTGAAAAACTTTTCAAACAGGTTTGTGTGGCCTGCCATACCATCGGGCAGGGAAAGTTGATTGGGCCGGATCTGGCAAATGTTCATAAACGCCGCCCCGAGGAATGGATTATCCGCTTTGTAAGATCCTCTCAGTCGGTCATCAAGAGCGGGGACCCCTACGCCACGGCGCTGTTCGAGGAATATAACCGCATGGTGATGCCGGATAACAACTTTACCGATGATCAGATTCGGGCGATCATCTCCTACATCGCCGAAAACAGCCCCGGCGGGCCGGGAGAAGCTGCTACCGGTGGGGTCGCGTTACCTGCGGGTAAACCCCTCAGTGAGGCAACGCCGGAAGATGTTGAACAGGGGCGCAACCTGTTTCAGGGTACCCGGCGACTGAGCCACGGGGGACCGGCCTGCAATTCCTGCCACAACGTGCACTATTCCCATGTGATGGCAGGAGGAGCTTTGGCGAAGGACTTAACCGACGCATATTCTCGCCTGGGAGAAGCCGGGATTAAAGCCCTCCTGGGAAGCCCTCCTTTTCCGGCCATGAAACAAGCCTATTCCGACCATCCTTTAACCGACGAGGAAATCTTTGCGCTCACCGCATTCCTGGCCCGGGTGGATGAGCACAAAACTGCCCAACCACCGAAGAACTATGCCTTTACCCTGTTTGCCTATGGCCTGGGCGGCGCGCTGGTGCTGCTGGTGGTTTTCGGAGGTCTGTGGACGCGCAATAAACAATCCAGCGTGAACGAGAAGATTTATCAGCGACAAATTCGAAGCCTGTAACCATCAAAACATGGGTTGAAGATTATGAGCTGGATCGAAGACCTGATATCGCCCCAAACCCGCCAATGGGAAGAGTTTTACCGTAACCGTTTTCAGCATGACCGTGTCTATCGCAGCACCCATGGAGTGAACTGCACGGGAGGGTGCTCCTGGCAGATTTTTGTAAAAGAGGGAATTGTGGTGTGGGAGACCCAGCAGGTGGATTATCCCCTGCTGGACGACAAACTGCCTCCGTATGAACCCCGGGGATGCCAGCGGGGGATTTCCTTCTCCTGGTATCTCTACAGCCCTCTGCGGATTAAATATCCCCTGATTCGAGGAGCATTGCTGGATGCCTATCGAGAAGAGAAGCGCAAAACCGGCGATCCCCTGAAGGCGTGGGAAAACTTGCAGAATGATCCCGCCAAGCGGCGGCGCTATCAGCAGGCGCGCGGCAAGGGGGGCTTTCGCCGTACCACCTGGGATGAAGTGCTGGAAATCATGGCTGCGGCCAACATCTATACAGCCCAAAAATGGGGGCCGGATCGTGTGATTGGTTTTTCTCCCATCCCGGCCATGTCCATGCTCAGCTATGCCGCCGGCAGCCGTTTTTTGCAGCTCTTCGGCGGGGTGAATCTCAGCTTTTACGACTGGTATTGCGACCTGCCCAACGCCTCTCCGGAAATCTGGGGTGAGCAAACCGACGTGTGTGAAAGCGCCGATTGGTACAACGCCAAATTCATCGCCGTGATGGGCTCCAATCTGAATATGACTCGCACCCCCGATACCCACTTCTTTGCCGAATCCCGGTATAACGGCACCAAAGCGGTGGTGTTCGCGCCGGATTTCAGCCAGGTTTCCAAATATGCCGACCAGTGGATTCCCCTGCACGCCGGTAGTGACGGGGCCTTCTGGATGGCCGCAACGCATGTGATCCTGAAGGAATTTCACCATGAGCAGAAAACCCCTTATTTTCTGAATTACGTGAAGCGGTACACCGATGCCCCGATGCTGGTGGAACTGGAAAAAGACGGCGATCACTACAAACCCGGGCGGCTGGTGCGCGCCAACCGCATCGCCAAATACAAGGATGTGGAGAATGGCGACTGGAAGTTCCTGAATTTTGATGAGGAAAGCGATCAATTGGTCATGCCCAAAGGGAGCGCGGGGTTCCGCTGGGATTCCCAACAGGGCAAATGGAATTTGAACTACGAAGACGGTCTGGATGACACGCCTTACACCCCCCGGCTCTCCCTGCTGGATCAACATGACGAGGTGCTGCAAATCGCCTGCACCGATTTTGCGCTCGGTCAGCAGCGGCTTCGGGGCGTGCCGGTGCGCTACATTAAAACGGCAGATGGTAAAAAGATTGCCGTGACCACCGTGTATGACCTGATCATGGCGCAGTACGGCGTCGACCGGGGATTGCCGGGAGATTATCCCAAAGATTATTCCGATAAAGATGCCGCCTACACCCCCGCCTGGCAGGAAATTTTCACCGGGGTGGATGCGGAAACGGTCATCCAGTTTGCCCGGCAGTGGGCGAATACCGCCGTCGCCACCGAGGGCAGATGCATGATCATCATCGGCGCGGGGATCAACCACTGGTATCAGAACAACCTGATCTACCGTGCCGGCATTATGGCGCTGATGCTCTGCGGCTGTGTGGGGCGCAACGGCGGCGGCCTGGCCCATTATGTGGGGCAGGAAAAGCTGGCGCCTATGGATTCCTGGGGAACCATCGCCTTTGCTAAAGACTGGGTGGGAGCGGTGCGGTTGCAGCAGGCGCCCCTGTGGCACTACATCAATACCTGCCAGTATCGCTATGACGGCTATTTTTCCGCCTATAACCTCACTCCGGAAAATGAGTGGACTCGTAAACATATGGCGGATCTCATCTACAAGGCGGTGCGCATGGGGTGGATGCCTTTTTATCCCCAGTTTAACCGCAATCCGCTGGAGCTATGTCGGGAGGCGGTGGAGAACGGAGCCAAAACGGATGACGAAATCAAGCAGTATGTGCTGGATAAATTGAAAAACAAAGAAATCGGCTATGCCGTCGGGGACCCGGATGCGGAAGAGAACTGGCCCCGGGTGTGGTACATCTGGCGGGGCAATGCCATCATGGGCAGCATGAAGGGGCATGAGTATCTGCTCAAACACTATCTGGGTACCCACTCCAACGCCATCGCCACCGACCGGGAAGATCAAAAAACCGAAGAGGTGAAATGGCATGAGGTGGCCCCGGTAGGAAAGATGGATCTGGTGGTGGATTTGAATTTTCGCATGGATTCCTCGGCACTCTATTCTGACATCGTGCTACCGGCGGCTTCCTGGTATGAGAAGGCCGATCTGAACAGCACCGATCTGCACTCCTTCATTCATCCCCTCTCGGCGGCCATCGCCCCGGTGTGGGAATCCAAAACCGACTGGGAGATTTTCCGGGAAATCGCCCGGGTCACCAGCGAACTGGCCAAACAGCACTTTTCCGAACCTCAGAAGGACATCGTCACCGTACCCCTGTCCCACGACACCCCTGATGAAATTGCTCAGCCCTCGGTGAAAGACTGGTATCTGGGCGAATGTGAGCCGCTTCCCGGCAAAACAACCCATAAGCTGGCGGTGGTGGAACGGGATTACACCCGCATTTATGACAAATTCATCGCCCTGGGCGAAAACGTGAGAACCAAAGGGTTGGGCGCTCATGGGCAGCATTATGAGTGCCCGGATGTGTATGATGAACTGGTGGAATCGGCTCATTTTCCGGTGGAAAAGCAGAACAGCAAGGTGTATCCATCTTTGAAGGAAGACGTATGGGCGGCCAATGTGCTGCTGCAGCTCTCCTCGCTGACCAACGGCGAACTGACCTATCGCGCCTTTGAAAATGCCGAGAAGAAAACCGGATTGGTGCTCGCCGACCTGGCCGAGGGCAGCCGCGACGTGCGCATGACCTACGAGGATTTACAGGCCAAACCGCGGCGCTACAACACTTCGCCTCTGTGGTCGGGATTGATGAACGGTGGGCGTGCCTATGCTCCCTTCACCTACAATGTGGAGCGACTGGTGCCCTGGCGCACCCTGACCGGACGCCAGCACATGTATCTGGATCATGAGATGTATATCGCCTTTGGAGAAAACCTGCCCACCTTCAAGCCTTCGCCCAGATGGGAAGCTTATGGTGATCTGCGCGAAACCCTTAAATCTGGCCAGGCCAAAGTGCTGAATTGCCTGACGCCCCACGGCAAATGGCATATCCACTCCACCTATATGGAAAACCTGCGCATGCTCACCCTCTCTCGCGGCTGCGAACCGTGCTGGTTGAACGAAGAGGATGCCAGGGAACTGGGCATTCAGGACAACGACTGGGTGGAGGTGTACAACGATCACGGGGTCTATTGCACCCGGGCGGTGGTCAGCTCCCGGATTCCGAAGGGCGTGTGCATTGTGTATCACGTGCCGGAGCGCACCGTGGGCATTCCCAAGTCTCAGGTGCGAGGTAACAAGCGGGCCGGCGGTCACAACAGCTTCACCCGGGTGCACCTGAAGCCCAACCTGCTGGCCGGCGGCTACGGACAGTTCACTTACCACTTCAACTATTGGGGCCCCACCGCCCCCAACCGAGATACCCATGTGATTGTGAAGAAGATGGATAAAGTAGTGTTTTGATTGATGATTTAGTGGGTGGGGTAGGTGGATAAGGGGGAACTGAAGCGGCGCACGAAAAACATTTGCACATCGTTGTGTAAGGTTGGCGCTCAGTTTACCGGACAATGCTCTGGGCAAACATGTTCGCTATCAATTGATCAGGTCAGGCACTTCGGTGGCGGCAAACTATCGGGCTGCTTGTGTAGCGCAATCAATGCGAGTTTTGTCGCCAAGCTGAGCATTGTTATTGAGGAAGTGGACGAATCAGCGTTCTGAATAGAATTCGTTGTGGATGAAGAATTGATGAAACGCGAACGAGTTGAGGCGTTATTGCAGGAAGCGGAGCAACTAACATCAATATTTATCGCATCGAGAAAAACAAGCCAGAAGAGATGAGATAATCAATAATCAATAGACAATAATCAATAGCAAATGGAGACGCCATGGACATCAGAGCACAGATTTCGATGGTCTTTCATCTGGATAAGTGCATCGGCTGCCACACCTGCTCCATAGCCTGTAAGAATATCTGGACCGACCGGAAGGGCACGGAGTACATGTGGTGGAACAATGTGGAAACCAAGCCGGGTACCGGGTATCCCACCCGATGGGAAGATCAGGACATCTACAAAGGGGGGTGGGTGAAAAACGGCGATGGCGACATCCATCTCCGGGGAGCAGGAAAATTGCGCGGGCTGCTGAATATCTTCCACAATCCCCACCTGCCGGTAATCGACGACTACTATGAGCCGTTCACCTACAAATATCTGGATCTAATCGAATCTCCGGAAGGGGACGATCAGCCCACCGCCCGCCCGGTCTCGCTGATTACCGGAAAGCCTATGGACATCAAAATGGGGCCGAACTGGGATGATGACCTGAGCGGCACCCCGGATTTTGCCCGTCAGGATCCTAATTTAGAAGGGCTGTCACCCGCGGAGCGGGAAGCGATGTTTCAACTGGAACGGATGGCCTTTTTCTACCTACCCCGTATTTGCAACCACTGCCTGAACCCCGCCTGCGTGGTTTCCTGCCCCTCCGGGGCGATTTACAAGCGCGGTGAGGACGGCATCGTGCTGATCAATCAAAAGGTCTGCCGGGCCTGGCGGATGTGCGTGACCGCCTGTCCGTACAAAAAATCCTATTTCAACTGGGGCACCGGGAAATCGGAAAAGTGCATCCTGTGCTATCCTCGCCTGGAAGCGGGCTATGCGCCCGCCTGTATGCACTCCTGCGTGGGGCGCATCCGCTATCTGGGAGTGATTCTGTACGACGCGGATGCAATTTTTGATGCCGCCAATGCCAACGATCCCGCACTCCTGACCAAACGTCAGCGGCACCTCATCCTGGACCCTTTTAATGAGAAGGTTATTCGGGCTGCCCGGGAAAATGGGATTCCGGATTCCACCATCAAAGCGGCCCAATACTCCCCGGTGTATAAGTTTGTGAAGACCTGGGAGCTGGCGCTGCCCTTACATCCGGAATACCGCACGCTTCCAATGCTGTTTTACGTCCCCCCGTTGTTGCCGGTGATGGCTTCTTTGAAAGAGAAAGTGCATCAGGAACGCCCGGAACAACTGGATTCCCGGGCCAAATTCTGGGATGACGGCTGGCTGTATAACAGCACCACCGAAGAATTGTGGGGCACTCTGGAACAGTCTCGTTTTCCGCTTCAGTATCTGGCGAACCTGTTCAGTGCCGGGGATGTGGAACAGATCAAACCGATCATGAAGAAACTGATGGCGGTGCGCATCTATCGGCGGCACAAGACGGTGGGCGATATTCCCGAAGAACGGGCAAATGCCGCCTTGAAGGATGCAGGACTGACGCCGGAGATCGCCGAGGACATTTACTATCTGACTTCCCTGGCCAAATTTGATGATCGCTTTGTCATCCCGGCGGCGCATCGGGAACAAGCCATCGAGATGCTGGAGTTTGCCGGCGATGCCCGGGGTTCGGTGGGATTCGGATTCAAAGAAAAGCCGTTGCGGGGCTGGTGATGTTGGTGAATGGTGATTGGTGAATGGTGATTGGTGAATGGTGATTGGTGAATGGTGGAGTGGTGGGTGGTAAAGATGGGTGAGCGGATACGGATCAAACGAATTTTTGAACCACCTTTGCCGGAAGACGGCTTCCGGGTGCTGGTGGATCGGTTGTGGCCCCGGGGGTTACCCAAAGAAAGTGCCCGGATCGATCTGTGGCTGAAGGAGATTGCCCCCGGCCATGACCTGCGGAAATGGTTTGGTCATGATCCGGAGAAGTGGGAGGAATTTCAACGGCGATATTTTCGGGAACTGGATCAACGACCGGAGGCGGTAGAACAACTGCTGCAAAAAACCCGGGAAGGCACCATGACGCTGCTATACGCTGCCAGAGATCCGGAGTTCAACAATGCCCGGGCACTCAAAACGTACCTGGAAAAGAAATTGAACGAATCGGAAACAAATGCCGGGAGGGCTTCCCGGTGATCGGGAAAGGATCGCGGATGAAACATTTGGATCACTATTGGCACCTGGCGGAGCTGTTTGCCTATCCTACCGCCGATTTTGGGGAAACCGTGCAGCAGGTCCAGACGCTGCTGGATGAACGGTATCCCCGGGCCGGGGCGGAATTGCGCCCCTTTACCGAATTTGTTGCCACGGCTTCGCTGGTCACCCTGGAGGAGCTGTATCTGCGCACCTTCGACGTGCAGGCGGTAACCACCCTGGACATCGGCTATGTGCTGTTTGGAGATGACTACAAGCGGGGCAAGCTGCTGGTACACCTGAATCGGGAGCATCAGGAGGCCGGCAACGATTGCGGCAATGAACTGGCCGATCATCTGCCCAACGTGCTGCGCCTGCTGGCGAAAATGGGAAAAGCGGATTTGCGGCAGGAACTGGTGGAGAAGATCGTGGCTCCAGCTTTGGGGAAAATTATCGGGGAGTTTGATCCCCACAAATTGCAACAAAAGAATCAAGTATACCAGAAACATCACAAAACGTTGCTGGAGCAACCCACCGGTTATGGGGTCATCTACCGGCATCCTCTGCTGGCAGTTTACCGAACGCTTCAGGAGGATTTCCGGATTAAGGAGCCGCCGGAAGTAGCACCAACCACTGCCGATTTCCGGCAAACGGTGGGAAGCGAAATGAAGCTGGAAGCGGATGAACCATAAAATTGCACGAGGGGATCATGGCTACACTGGATGGATTCTTGTTTATCGGTTTGCCGTATACCGCCCTGATCATTTTTCTGGTGGGCACCATTTATCGCTATCGGGAAGATAAGTTCACCTATTCCTCCCTTTCCTCTCAATTTCTGGAAAATCGCAAACTGTTCTGGGGCGTTATGCCCTTTCACTGGGGCATTCTGGTGCTGTTCTTCGGACATCTGATTGCCTTTCTATTTCCCAAAACCGTGCTGGCGTTCAATCGGCAACCGGTACGGCTGCTCATCCTGGAAGCCACCGCTTTTGCCTTTGGGGTGATCGTGCTGTATGGGCTGGTGGTGCTGTTTATTCGCCGCCTGACCAATCCCCGGTTGAAGCCGGTAACTAGCAAGATGGACATTTTTATCGAAATCCTGCTGATCGTTCAAGTGGTGTTGGGGTTGCTAATCGCCCTGAATGCCCGGTGGGGTTCTTCCTGGTTTGCAGCGGTGCTGACGCCTTATCTCCGCTCCATTTTCCTGTTCCGTCCGGATATCACCGCGGTGAGCACCCTGCCCTGGGTGGTCAAATTGCATATTGTGGGCGCTTATCTGGTGTTTCTGCTCATTCCTTTTTCCCGGCTGGTGCATCTGCTGGTGGTGCCCCTGCATTATCTGTGGCGGCCTTATCAGCGGGTCATCTGGAACTGGCCCCGGCGTAGCGTGCGGAATCCTCAGGCGGGATGGACGTTCACCAAACCGCAAAACAATTAGCGTGAGCATAAAACGGTAGATGGGAGCGAACATGGAGCCGAAAGGAAACCCGACCAAAGGATTAATTGGAACCACTCTGGGATTTTTTTTCGGATTTGCTGCCGTATCTTTGTATGGTCCCACGGCGGTGGAATTCGAGAAAGTGATGGGATTGAATCCCGCGCAGGTAGGGCTATTGGTGGCCATTCCGGCGCTGTCCGGTTCTTTGCTGCGCATACCGTTTGGCGCCTGGGTGGATACCACCGGCGGAAAAAAACCGTTCTCCATCTTACTTTTGCTTTCCGTGGTGGGATTGGGCGGCGTATTCGGCCTGCTCTCTCTGTTTTATCCCTCTCGCATGAGCAGCGACCTGTATCCGCTGGTTCTGTTCTTCGGGTTTTTGAGCGGGTGCGGTATCGCCACCTTTTCGGTGGGGATTGGCCAGACCTCCTACTGGTTTCCACAACGGGAGCAGGGGAAAGCATTGGGCATTTATGCCGGGGTGGGCAATCTGGCGCCGGGGATGTTTGCTCTGATTCTCCCTCTGTTTTTGCAGCGCTACGGGTTGATCTCCGCTTATCTGGCCTGGTGGTTGTTTCTAATCGTGGGAACGGTGCTGTTCCTGGTAATCGGGGCTAATGCCTATTACTTCCAGTTTGTGGGCAAAGGTATGTCCCGGGAAGAGGCCATCGCCAGAGCCAGAGAACTGGGACAGGAAATTTTCCCCACCGGAGGAGTGCTGGATAGCCTGAAAAAGTCAGCTGCCAAGCTGCGCACCTGGGGGCTGGTGATTATCTACTTCACCACATTCGGTGGATTCATTGCCCTGACGGCCTGGTTCCCCAAATACTGGCAATCGTATTACGGGCTTTCCGGGGTGCTGGCGGGAACGTTTACGGCGGCGTATTCGCTGCTCACCTCCGGAATTCGGGTATGGGGTGGAAAACTGGCGGATCGCCTGGGGGGAGAGAAAGTCGCCATCTATAGCCTGCTCACTTTGTTGCTGGGGGCGTTGGTTATTACCCTTTCCACCAATCTTTATGTTTCCCTGGCGGCGGCCATTGTCATGGCGGTGGGTATGGGCATTGCCAATGCGGCGGTGTTCAAGCTGGTGCCGGCCTATGTGCCGGAAGCGGTCGGCGGGGCCGCCGGCTGGGTGGGGGGACTGGGCGCCTTCGGCGGGTTTGCCATTCCCCCCATCATGGGCTACATCGCCAAACAGATGGGCGCCATCGGCTATGTGCGGGGGTTCATGGTGTTTATCCTTTTAGCGCTGATCTGCCTGGGAACGGTGTATGCCCTCCATGCCAATCGTGTGGAAGCGGTGGCGCCGGAGGCGGAAGGAGAATCGGCGTTGTAAAATGGGTATCTCCGCCGAATCTTTTCCGACCTGGAGAAGGCGCTATCTTCGTAAATCGGCGAAGCAAAAGGCGGGGTATTAAAAAGCCGGAATATTGGGATACCGGGAGGTCTTCCTTCGAATTTTATCCTTCCGCATTATTCCCCGATGGCCCAATATCCCAATAATTGACCATCCCAGTGTTCCAGGCTTTTCATCCCATACCGGCAACAGGAGTTACGGGCATGAGACGGCATCGAACGGTTAATGGTTTGGGGCTGGTGTTGCTTTTGCTATTCTTTCTACCCGATAAAGGATGGACCCAATTCGTTGTAGAAGGTGAACTTCGGCCCCGAACCGAGTTTCGACACGGTTATCAAACCCTGGCATCTCCCTCTTCAAAAACAGCAATCTTTACTTCCCAGCGCAGCCGCCTGACACTCCGTTATCGAGGGGATCGATTTCGGATTGGAATTTCTCTGCAGGATGTTCGCGTTTGGGGGGATGAAGAGCAGTTACAGGACATTCCCAGCACGGCATTGCACGAGGCCTGGGGGATCGTTGAGTTTACCCCTGAGGTGAGGTTGAAATTCGGAAGACAGGAGTTGGTGTATGATGACCATCGCCTTCTGGGAAACGTGGGCTGGACTCAACAGGCTCGCAGCCATGATGCCGCGGTTCTGAAATTTCGGAAGGGAACCTGGAAAGTCGATTTGGGAGCGGCCTATAACAACAGCGCCGAAAAGCTCTTCCGCAGCCGATATGGGCTGAATAATTATCGCTCCCTGTTTTTCTTGTGGGTAAACACATCGGTGAACCGGAGCATTAAACTGAGCGTCACGGCGGTTGCCGATGGTTTTGAAGTGGCCGATACCAGCCGGGATGACATCACGTATCGCTACACTCTGGGGCCCCATGTGCAAATCAAAACCGATCCCTGGCGCTTTACCGGAACGGCTTATTATCAGACCGGCAAAGATAGATTTCAGCGCTCCATCACGGCGTTTCTGGCGGCATTTCGCGCCCGCCTGGGGCTGAACAAGTTCTCTATCACCGGAGGGATTGATTATCTTTCCGGTACAGATGGGGTGAATCCCCCGGATAACCGGATGCGCACATTTCATACTCTGTATGCCACCAATCACAAATTTTACGGTACCCTGGACTACTTCCTGAATATCCCTGTGCATACCCGGAACGGGGGATTGGTGGATATCCTCGGCCGTGTGAGCCTTCTCCCTTCTGAACAGGTGACTGCTTCAGTGGATTATCATCATTTTCGGCTGGCCGGTCGGGTGCCGGATCCGTTCAACCCCGAAAAGGCGATTGATAAATCTCTGGGATCGGAATTGGATGCGGTGATTGAGTATCGGTTTCTTCCCGAGGTTAACCTCAAGGCCGGGTATTCGATGATGTTCCCCACGGCATCTATGGAGATACTGAAGGGAGGTAACCGGGATACCTTCCAATATTGGGGATGGATGATGATAACCATCAAATCTCAGCTTTTTAAAGGGAAAAGCAATCCATAACTTATATTTGTGCAGGCTTGTTTGGTAACCCCACAGGATATGGGTGTTACCAGGTTAAGTTCTGCCGCACCAGGGCTGGAACATCGGTATCTGTGCCTCAAAAATAGCAACAATTTCTGTGCCTTCAGTAAATGCAAAAACAGGAGAATTGGCAATGCATACGGATACACAAATACAGCGTTTTGCCCAG
>CAYQGB010000105.1:0-12718 GCA_964416895.1 uncultured Calditrichaceae bacterium | reverse complement strand
TTCCCCAATGCCGCGGCGGCTATCTCATCATCACGGATGGATTTCAGGGTTCTGCCGAACGGCGAATAGGTAATCCAGTAGATCAACAAGCTACAGATTCCCGCCAGAGCAGCACTGAATAGAAAATACTCCGGCAGGGAATCCACCTTCCAGCCCAACAGATTGGGCTGGGGAATTCCCGGTATGCCATAGGGTCCGCGGGTGACGCTTACCCAATTATATAGAATGACAAACACGATGATCTGAAATCCCAGGGTTGCCAGTACAAAATAGTCGCCTTTTAATCTCAATGAAGGCACGCCAATGATGATGCTCAGCAATATGGCCCCCAATATCGCCAATAATGCTGCAGGCAGAAACCCCATCCCGGTATGCATCATCAACAGAGTGGAAATGTAGGCGCCGATTCCATAAAACGCAGCATGACAAAGGGACAACAATCCACCATACCCCACCACAATGTTCAATGACAATGTTAAAACCACGTAGAGGTTAATCATAATCAAAATGTGAAGCAAATAATTCATTATGCCAGCGCCTCTTCTATCCGTTTGCGTTGTCCTAAAAGACCCTCCGGTTTAAACAATAGAAAAATAATCAGCAGGGAGAATGTCACCGCATCTACCCATCGAGCAGAAATCTGCCAGATGACCAGACTTTGTAAAATAGCGATCAAAAAAGAGCCCAACACCGCTCCCCCAAAAGTGCCCACTCCACCGATAATCATGGCCACCGCGGCGGTAAGCAATACTGGCATGCCCACGTGGGGATCCATTCCCACATCCATGGCAGAAAGAAAAGCGGCAACCCCGGTTAATGCAGAACCCACAATGAATACCGAACTGTAAATTCGAGATAGGCGGATGCCCATCACTTCCGCCAATTGAGGATTATCCCGAACAGCACGGATTTGTTTGCCCCAGCGCGTGCCTTTTAGCAAGCCCATCATCAGGGGAAACAATACTAAAAACACAATTACTTCCGCCACCTGAATCCGGGTCAAAATAATGTCTCCAAATTGATAGGTTTTTTCTATTCCCGGACGAAGCACTTTGGTTTCATTTCCAAAAAACATGGCAATCACGTTCACCACCACGGTATACAGTCCGATGGAACTCAGCAAGGCAATCAACAACGTCGAGCCACGTTTTCTCAACGGTGCGTACACTGAAAAATCTATCAGCCATCCCAGGATTGCGGTTAACATCAGTGCTACCATCGCTGCCGGAAGAAAGGGCCATCCCAGGACAATCAGAAACAGGTATAAAAAATATGCCGCCGCCGTATAAACCGCTCCATGAGCGATATGAAAAACACGAGTGGTATTGTAGATCAAAGTAAAGCCCAGAGCTACCAGAGCGTACAGACATCCCGATACCAGACCATTTGCCAGTAATTGGGTTAACATTTACTTACGCATCACCTTTCTGAATCAGTTTCTGCATCAATTCTTTAAGTTCTCGAAGGTTTATCGGCTTTTTCAGGTAATACTCCGCGCCCAGATTCAGGGCATCCACCGCCGCATCATAATCCTGATAGGCGCTCATAATGATGACGTGCACTTCAGGATATTTTTCCTTTACCCACTTCAGAAATAAAATCCCATCGCGATTGGCAGCATCTTCCTCCGACAGGCGAACATCTACCAATGCGATGGGAATATTCTCATTCATCTTTTCCTGCGCTTCTGATAAACTCAGCGCAGCAACCACGTCGAAATCTCTTCGCAGAGCGCGGGTTAAGGATTCCACATATTCCTTTGAGTCGTCAACGATCAAAATTTGCATGGCTAGATTTATATAACAAACAATATGCCAGTATTCATAATTAATTTAATTTCAACCAGATAAAGTAAATTCATCCATCACCGGGAAAACCATATGTGATTATTTTGTCACAAAAAATGTGATATTTTAATCACATTTTTTGTGACCCGGTTCCTCAATCGGGGTAATAAATCGAAGATGTGCCACTCGAGTTTTTCTCATTTTGAAACCTCACGCCTTCCCTCTGAATGAAGAATAATCACTGCTTATCGAAAATAATAGCCTTCCCCGCCCCGGTGCAACAAAAGAGAAAACAAAACCCCTGGAACCATTTCCACCACTCGAAAATCTTGTTAGAGAAGATACCGATAAATTGTTGTTGATTCCCCACTCATCAGATTGTACATTTGCGCCGTCAAAAATGCCCCCGTAGCTCAGTGGATAGAGCAATGGCCTCCGGAGCCATGTGCGTAGGTTCGATTCCTACCGGGGGTACGCCGAAGGGCAGTCGGATAAAGCGGCTGCCCTTTCTGTTTTTTTGCCGATTTTTCATCGCTTGCCGTCCCTCCCGGAATGCGAACCCTCTTTCAACAGGGTGACAATTTGCTCTACATTCTGGAAATCGGGCACCACCACATCGGGATGGTACGCCTGCAACTGTTCCAGCGTCCAGCCGCCGGTAGCCACTGCCAGGGTGCGCAGGTGGTTGACTTTGCCGCAGCGGATATCTCTGGGCGTGTCGCCGATAATCCACACCCGTTCCGGTGAAAATCGCTGTCGATAGTGTGCCTCCGCCCGCCGGATGGCAATGGCCGGCAACCGGGTGCGGTCCTCTTCATCACAACCAAAAGCCCCGATGGGAAAGTACCGATTCAATCTCGGCGGCGCCAGTTTCAGGCGGGCACCCTTCTCCACGTTGCCGGTAAGCAACCCCAGGGCAAACTGCTCATCCCGGTGGAGCCGCTCCAGCAGTTCCCGCACACCGGGATACACCCGCACCGAATTCGGCGAGGCCAGCTTTTCCGTCAGAAACTCCAGATACCGGTGAAGAATCCGGTCGATGGCCGCCTCACCGTTGTCCATCCGGATGCCGCTCTTCTCCATCAGGGTGCGGATAATCCGCCGATCGGTGGAGCCGGCAAAATCCTTGAAATGAAACCGAATGGGGCGATGAAACTCCACCTCGGCGGCGGCCAACATGGCGTCTTTGGCCCGACCGTCGGTGGAAATCAGCGTGCCGTCGATGTCGAATAGCAGCAGGATGGTAGGAAAATCAGTAGGGTTCATAAATCAGCCCAAAAGATGCTGGTTTCTGGATACTGGATACTGGATGCTGGATGCTGGATGCTGGCTTGCCCCGACGGAGTCGAGATCGGAGCGAAGCGGAGATCCCCAGCTTTAGATCCCGATGAATGTCGGGACGGAGTCGGGAATACTGGATTTTGGTTTGCCCCGGTGAGAGTGGGCGTCTCGTTCCCATCCCGAAGCGTCGGGATGGGAACGAGAAAATTTGCGAAACTCCGGTTTCGCTCCCTTGTGCATTTTACATTTTGCCTTTTGAACTTTGAAATCCCCGGGTTCGGTGCCGGGATTCGCTGTTCAGGTTCAATTTTTCATTTTGCCTTTTGAATTTTGAACCCCCGGGGCGGAAGCCTCGAGGTAGTCGGGAATACCGAATGCTGATCATCCTCCCACCCTGACCGGCAAGATGCCGTCCTACCGACCCTCACCGATAACCCAACCGGCGCAGGCGGGCTTCTTTCTTCCGCCAGCCCTCCATGACTTTGACAAACAGCTCCAGAAATACCGGGCGCCCTAAAAACATCTCGATCTCTTCCCGGGCCAGCTGCCCCACCCGCTTCAGCGCCCGGCCTTCTTTGCCGATGAGAATCCGCTTCTGGGTGGGCCGCTCCACGTAGATGACCGCCCGGATGTAATCCTTTCCCTCCTCCCGCTCCTTAAACTCCTCAATTTCCACATGGGTGGAATAGGGAATCTCCTCCCCGTACAGCAGAAATACCTTCTCCCGAATGATCTCGGCCACAAAAAAGCGCTCCTGCTGGTCGCTGATGTAATCCTCCGGATAGTACGGTGGATTCTGCGGCAAACAGGCCACGATCTCCTTCAACAGGCGATCCAGCCCGTCGTTTTTCAATGCGGAGATGGGAACGATGGCCTTGAACGGAAAACCCCTGGCAAATTGATCGATCAGGGGCAACAGGGTATCCTTGCGCACCAGATCAACCTTGTTCAGGGCCAGGATCACCGGTTTTTCCACCCCTTCCAACTGCGCCAGAACATCCTCCACCGTGGTGCGTTTGTCGGTCACATCCACCACATACACCAGCACGTCGGCGTCCTTCATGGCGGATTTAACATTGCGGAGCATGTACTGTTGCAGGCTGTATCTGGGGGTCAGGATTCCCGGCGTGTCGATGAACACGATCTGATACTCTTTTTCGGTGAGGATACCCAGCACGTTTTTGCGGGTGGTCTGGGGTTTGGGAGAAACGATAGACAGCTTGAAATGCAGGAGTTGATTCAGCAGGGTGGATTTTCCCACATTGGGGAGGCCCACCACCGCCACATATCCGGCGCGGAAATGCTCCGGCACTCCGGAGATCAACGCCGGGGAGGCTTCCTCCGCTTTCCCTGAACCCGGCGATGTTTCCGGCACCGACCCGGAGGGATTTTCCTCTTCTTCCGGCTTCCCGGAAAGATCTTTGATTTCCTCATCCATCCTTTATCTCCCCAATAGCAGTTTCGTGGATTTCATCCGGGTCTCGCATCCGCTTCCCTGCGCGAAGCACCGAAACACCCCATTACCCCTCCACCATCTCTTTCAAGCGGTGCATGCCTTCTAAGAGGCGGGAGAGGGCCCCAAATCGGGTATCCTCCACAATGTTCACCGAGGGGCGCTCTAACAGCATCCCGGAGTTGGCCATCAACACATACGCGAAGGGATCCATGACGGCAATCGCCTCTTCCAGGCGCTTAAGATCGAGCTTTTTCAACTGCCTCTTTTTCTGCACTTCCAGCATGTATTTGCCCTCTTTGAGGGGAGTCATGGAACGGTTGCTCCGGGAGCCGGCTTCGGGAGTTTGCATCCACCCGGTGGCCATAATGCTGAAATTCACCCGGGAGTGCGCCTGCATGGTAATGGTGATGTAATACCGCCGCCCCCGCCCCCGGCCTTCCTTCGTAAAGGTAATGGATACTCTCTGTCCCTTGAAGTTTCCGGAATACCGAGGGCGAACCGCAAAACCGGCTCGAATCACCTGTCCGCCAAAGTTGTCTTCCAGATCCAGAAAATTCTGATGCACGGCATCAAACTGAAGTTTGCGCACCCAGAGCAGCCCCAACAGGGTGAAAAAAATCAGGGCTAACACGGCAGTGAATGTGAGGGTCCAACCAAACATCCGCAGATTCCTTTTTTATTGAAGATACAGCGGTAAAGGGATAAAGCAGAGGGCAAAAATTATCAGGCACAGCCATCCTAAACGCCGCCGTGAGAGCGTCAATTCCACCGCATCGTTCATGGTAGGGGGATGACGCAGCCCGATGAAGGTGAGGATGACCATCCAGGGCACCCAGAAAAAAGCCTCGAAATGCTGATTCAGGAAAAACGCGACCGTCATCCCGATCAACCCGGCGAAGGCCAGGCGGTTGATGTGCCAGGCCCGGGGGCCGATCAGGGCATATACGGTGTGCCCTCCGTCCAGCTGGCCGATGGGCAACAGATTCAGCGCGGTGATGAACAGGCCGATCCATCCGGCGAACAGGAACGGGAAATGATACACCTCGCTCATGGGCACCACCCCTCCGGCCAGCACATCGTTGAAAAAGGAGAACAACAGAGAGGTGCCCAGCGTCAGGGTTAGCCCTTCGGCATTGGCGCCGGGGGGCATCCCCATTCGCTGATGCACGGTGTCGATGTGCTGCTGGATCAGTTCCGGCGAGGGGAGGGTCGCATAGCCGTACAGCAACACGCCCAGGCAGACCACAAACCCGGCCAGCGGCCCGGCAATGCCCACATCCATCAGCGCCCGGCGGTCGGGCATGGGCGATTTGATGCGAATAAACGCTCCCATGGTGCCAAAATGGAAAGCATCGGGAATGGGCAGGGGAATGTAAAACGGCAGGGTTACCCGCAGCCCATGCAGACGCGCGGCCACGTAATGGCCCATCTCGTGAGAGGTGAGGATAAGCAGCAGCGCAAAGGAGTATTGCCAGCCCACCCCCAACAGAGACCAATCGTTAAAAATATCTTCCCACCGATACCCCAGAAAATCCGCACCGGTGAGCAGGGTGGTAAAAATCGTGGCAATGAACAACACACCATTAATCCATATTCGCGAAGGGCGAGGTGTCGTCGTTGAAACCGGTTGCCACCACGGTTTACCGTTTCCAGGCTCCAAATCAGGGTTCTCCATCCGGTTTTGAGTGCTTACTTCTCCGCCATTGAGGAACTCGCAATAATACGAAAAATTCCGGTGGTTCTCAACCCTCTTCGGTGATGCCGGTATTATCGACCCCATTCCCGGGGAATCCACCCTCCGCCCTCCGATTGCTTCCGCCGGGAAAAGTTTTGTGTTTTGGGGAAATTTTTTGTACTATCTTCGCTTTCGGGACAGGATGTGCAATGACAGAGACGGTTATGACCCAGAAACCTTCTCCGGATACGTTATCCCTGTATGCGAGGCTACTGTCGTATCTTCGCCCATACGTGCCGTACATTCTACTGGTGCTGCTGTTCAATTTCGGATTTGTGATCTTTAATACCCTCTCGGTATGGATGGTGGCGCCGGTTATTACCGCGCTATTCGACAATCCCGACCCCGCCGCTCCCCCCTCCCCCTCGGTGAATCATCAGCGCTCCACGGCTCCTCCCTCTTCCGGGAAGGTGGTCCCCCCCGGTAGCGGCTGGAACCTGAACGAATGGCTGAAACAGAAGACCCGTCGCTGGTTTCATCGGGAAAACCGGGTGGACACCCTCAAACTGCTGTGCATTTTTATTTTCCTGAGTTTTATGCTGAAGAATTTTTTCGCCTTCGGGGAGTTTTACTGGGTGAGCTACGTGGAGCAGAAGGTGATTCGGGATCTGCGGGAGCAGGTGTACGATCATCTCCTGCGCCTGCCGCTGAGTTTCTTCCATAAGCACAGCACCGGAGGATTGATCTCCCGCATCACCAACGACATCAACGCGGTCAATGTGGCCCTGAACCGCAGCTTCACCAAGCTGATCCGGGATCCGGTGTTGATCGCCATGTTTGTCTTTCTCCTGTTCAGCATCAGCTGGCAATTGACGCTCCTGGCGCTGGTGGTGATCCCCCTCAGTGCGGTGACCATCCAAAAAATCGGTCGGAGCCTGCGGCGGAAGAGTCGCCGGGTGCAGGAGCGGCTGGCCGACCTTACCGCGGTTTTGCAGGAGGCCATCTCCGGGATCAAGGTGGTAAAAGCCTTTGCCATGGAGAAATACGAGAGCGATAAATTTCGCCGCCTGACCGGCCAGCACTTTAAGGCGGTGCTCCGGCAGGTGCGGCTGCACCGACTGTCCAGCCCGCTGTCGGAAACTCTGGGGGTGGGAGTAATGGTATGCGTGATCTGGTTCGGAGGGCAGCTGGTGCTGCAGGGGCAGTTGCTCAGTTCGGAAGATTTTATCCGCTTCGCCATTATCCTGTTTTCCATCATGGAGCCGATCAAAAGTCTGGGAGACTTGAACAACAACGTGCAAATTGCCCTGGCCTCCGGGAAACGCATCTTCGAGGTGCTGGATGCACCCATCACCATCACCGACCGGCCGGATGCCCTCCCCAAAAACGATTTCCGCCAGGCCATCGAATACCAGGACGTGTGGTTCCGGTATGAGGAAACCGAAGAGCCGGTGCTCAAGGGAATCAACCTGACCGTGCTGAAGAATCAGAAGGTGGCTCTGGTGGGCAGCAGCGGCGCGGGCAAGACCACTCTGGTGAATTTGCTGCCCCGCTTCTATGAGGTCACCGGCGGGGTCATCCGCATCGATGGGATCGACATCCGGGACATCCGGTTGAATAACCTGCGCCGCCTGATGGGCATCGTTACCCAGGAGGTCATTCTGTTCAACGATACCGTGGCCAACAACATCGCTTACGGCATGGAAAACTACTCCCGGGAGGAGATTGAGCGGGCCGCCCGCCTGGCGAATGCCTACGATTTTATCATGGAACTTCCCCGGGGGTTTGACACGGTAATCGGCGAGCGAGGCGTGCGCCTCTCCGGCGGCCAGCGGCAACGCCTGTCCATCGCCCGGGCCATCTTGAAAAATCCCCCCATCCTGATTTTTGATGAAGCCACCTCTTCCCTGGATTCCGAATCCGAATTCTTGATCCAGGAAGCGATAGAGAACTTGATGAAAGATCGCACGGTGCTGGTCATCGCCCACCGACTGGCGTCGGTGGTGAATTCCGATAAAATCGTGGTGCTGGAAGACGGACAGATCGTTGATGAAGGCACCCACGAGGAACTGCTGGTGCGGTCCCCCCGATACCAGCAGTTGTGCGAGTTGCAGTTCACCGGATAACCCACCTGGTTTCCCGTTAATCCCAGGCAATGTGCAGGAGGCACAGTCGGGTGAGCCATCTGACGGCGGTTTATTGTGGAACGGACAGCGCGAGAGTTGAGCATGAATATTCTGTTTATGAACAGCATCGGGGTGAACACCTGGGGTGGGGGCGAAAAGTGGATGTTGACCACCGGCGGCGGTCTCCGGGAACGGAACCACCGGGTTTTCTTTGCCGGGCGCAACGATTCCCTGTTCCTCCGGCGATGTCAGGAGCACCACTTCCCCACCCTGCCGCTAAATATCAAAGGCGATCTGGGGCTGGGCAATATCTGGCGATTAATGCGGTTTTACCGGGAGCACCACATTGACGTGGTGGTAACCAATTTCAATAAAGATGTGCATCTGGCGGGAATCGCCGCCCGGCTGTCTCGCCAACGCCCGATAGTGGTCGCCCGCAACGGCCTGCCCATCCTCCACAACAACTGGCGCTACCGGCTGACTTATACCCACCTGGTGGATGGAATGATCACCAACACTCAGGCCATCAAAGATCGGTATCTCTCCTACGGCTGGCTGGAGGATGACTTCATCCGGGTGATTCACAACGGCATCGAGGTAAACCAGGCTCCGACCGTTGATCCGGAAGCGGTTCGGCGAAAGTTCGATATTCCCGATCAGGAGCCGGTGCTGGGTATCTTCGGTCGTCTGGTCAAACAAAAGCAGCACACCGTATTCCTGGAGGTGGCCCATAACATCATCAAAAAGTGGCCCGAAGCGCTGTTCCTGATTGTGGGGGACGGTCCGGAACGGGAACGCATCCAGGCCTATGCCGCCGAGTTGCAGCTCATCGAAAGCGTGTATTTTTTAGGAATGCAGACGGAGGTAGCCCCCCTATACCGCCTGTGCGATGTAGTGCTGTTGACCTCCGAGGAAGAAGGTCAACCCAACGTGGTCATGGAAGCCATGCTGGCGGCGCGCCCGGTGGTGGCCTTCGACGTGGGGGGCGTGCGGGAGCTAATTCCCCATGAAGAGGTGGGCATCGTGGTGCCCCTCAACGACATCTACCTGATGACCCGAAAGACCGATGAACTGCTGCAGGATCCCCAACGGCGGCGGCAAATGGGAGAACGGGCCCGGGCGTTTATTCGGGAAAATTTTTCGGTTGATCGGATGATCCGGGAAGTTGAACTTTATCTGACCGGGCTGTATCGGCGAAAATCGGAAACGAAGAAGACACCCAGGCCGGAGGGTAAGCCATGACCGCAAAAAAGAGAATTCGAGTGCTGATTGCCAAGCCGGGGCTGGATGGGCACGACCGGGGGGCCAAGGTGGTGGCGGCGGCCCTGCGGGACGCCGGAATGGAGGTCATCTACACCGGATTGCGGCAAACCCCGGAGATGATCGTGGAGACCGCCGTGCAGGAGGACGTGGATGTCATCGCCCTCAGTGTGCTCTCCGGCGCCCACATGCCCCTGTTTACGAAGGTGCTGGAACTGATGAAACAGAAGGGCCTGGAGGACGTGCTGCTCACCGGAGGGGGCATCATTCCCGAAGAAGACATGAAGGCGTTGCAGGCAAAGGGAGTGGGGCGGTTGTTCGGCCCCGGCACGGATACCCGGGAGATTGTGAACTACATTCAGGAGTGGTATGCCCGGCGCCAATCCCAACAAGAGTGACCGCCGGCGTATCGAGGCCCTCAGCCCTGCCGCAACATAATCGCCGGATAAGTATCGGCGGCGCGGAGCAGCCCGTCTAACAGCATGCGCATGATGTAATACGGCTGCATGTCGATGGTCTGCCCGTCGAGGAGTTGCGCCCGCTCCATCCCGCTGATCAACCGATGATCGGCGTCCAACAGCAATTCCACCTCCGGCGACTGCCACAAATACACCCCTTTCTCCGGATTGTACGACAACAGATACTCCCGCTCCCCGATTCGGCCTTTCAGGGTATGGGGATCAGGCAAAAAGAAGCCGTTGCCGTCGGCGTATTGGGAATAGCTCGCTTCGGTGAAGAAAAACCGCGGCTTTTGCACAAACGGCCCCCCGTGTTCCGGGCAGTAGGTGTCGCAGTCGCCGCACTCGTTGCAAAAATCGGCCAGATTGGCGATCTGCGCCTTCTGCTTCAGGGCAAAAACATCGTCGGGAACGGCCACAAAATCGCCCTGCCGGTACCGGTAATTGACGGTGGGAATCTCCACCGGGCCGATGGGCAGGGAAAAGTTCGCCGCATTGGGGCACACCGGCAGGCATTTGTTGCAGGTGATGCAATCGAACAGGCTCAGGTGGCTGTCGATTTTGGGGGGTTCCTTGCGATTCTTCTCATAGTGATACCGGGGATTGTCGGCCAGTTGAGCCACGATTTCCCGGGCATTGGCCGCCCCGGCGGTGATGGCGCTGGTGCGGGCTTCCGGCGGCGCGCTCCGCAGGATAAACTCCTCGATGGTATGCGCTCCCACCGATTCCATCGCCGCCCGAAGATGCTTCAGATAATCGAACATCCGGGTGTAGCCGCCGGTCTTTAGCAGATCGGTGCACACCGTGACCGGCTTCATGTGGCAGCGCACCGCATCGGGAAAGTTGAATTTGTCGATTCCGGCGGAGAAGGACACCGGCAGATCCGCTCCCACCGCACTGCGGAAGCGATGCATCAGGTTCATGGAAATCACGTGCAGCGGCGCCCCGGAGAGATACATCACCTCGTCTTTAAACACCTTCTGAGTATTTTTGACCACCAGAGTATTGGTAAACTTGGCTCCCACCTGTTTTCCGTGCCGCCGGGCGAACTCCCGGAGCCGCTGCATCATGGCCACGCCTTCGTCAAATTGCAAATCCTCTTCAAAGGCTTTGGGGTCTAATTCGATATGCCGATACCCCAACTTCTCCCGCAGGGTCTCTCTGACGAAATCGTATCCCGCCAGGGTGGGATTGAGCTTTACCATCACATGCAGCCCCAATTCGGCGATGAGATACTGCACGATGGATTCGATCTCATCCCGGGGGCAGCCGTGGAAGGTGGAAAGGGTGGCCGAATTGGCGATATGCGGGTCGATGGGCACTTTTTTGAGATGGGCATACTTCGGCGGGAGCGTCTCCAGGGCCCGGGCGATTTCCTCTTCCGCATTCATGATGCGCCGCAGCCAATCGGTCACCTGTGGAGAAGATATCCCCTTCAGATCGTATCCCACGGAGATGTCAAAAATGGTGTGGTAGAAGGGATCGCCTTTGGGCTTGCCCAGGATCTCCAATTCTTCCATCAGCTTCAGCAGCACATAGGCATTGACGTACTCCCGCAGGGAATCTTCCAGCCGCAGTTCCTGCGACCACTCCACGTTGAAGCCGATGTTGCGCACGTCGATGCAGGGGCGGGGAATTTCCAGCCGATCCAGAATCTGGATGGTCTTCAGTTCCATGATCCGCCCCCCTCCCAGGAAGGCCAGCACGATGTTCTGGGCCAGCTGGGTATGGGGGCCGGAGGCCGGCCCCAGCGGCGTGGCCGCCTGCCGGTCGTGGAAGGTCACCGAAAAATCGAATCCCTCGTAGCCCTGGAAAATCTTCCGCCGGGGATAGCCGTAAATGGTTTGATGGGCGGAATATTCCGAGACCATCGCCTGTAAATGCACGCCTAAGTCAACGCCGAACAATTCTGCCATAGGGAGTGGTGCTCCTCGGTTGCCGGTTTAAATTCACGGTAACGTTTTGTTCAGATTTAAAAAACCGGAGCCAGGAAACGGTTTGGGGCGAATTCTGGATTTCGTCAAAAAAAATCAATGTTTTTCCTGCGTATTTGGGAACCTTCTTTCAAAAAGAAAATGGCATCTAAAAACTCCTCAAAAGATGCCGCCTGCTCACAGATAGTTTTCTCTTCCGGTTTTTCCAGATCGATGTAGATAAAATGTTCAAAACTTTCGGCGAACATTTTGACCGCCGTGGTTTTGCCTACCTGACGGGCCCCTCGCAGCATTAAAGGCTTTCGTTCGGCTCTCTTTTTCCAGATTTCAAGTTCGTTCAGAATATTTCTTTTGAACAATAAGTTCATAATAATCAACTCGTTTCTTGAACAGCCTGTAACAAAGTCAGGGCAACTATTGGCCTTTTTTGTAACAAAGTCAAGGTATTTTTTGATCAAAATTGTATCAAAGTCAGGGTAATTGCTGCGACCACGGAGTGTTGGTTACGTTTCATGCAACGCAGCCGAAAGGCTCAACTTGCTCTAACTCCCCGTAACACGTGATCAAATTATTCACGCATCACGAGAGGTAACCGGTAGTTCTTCCGGACCAGCATCCAGCATCCAGCATCCAGTATCCAGTATCCAGCATCCAGCATCCAGAAACCAGCATCCCCGACTGCGTCGCATGGGCGTGAACCTTAGCTGATTTAGTGAACAGATGACTACCATCTCGTTCACA
>CAYQGB010000104.1:10922-12720 GCA_964416895.1 uncultured Calditrichaceae bacterium | reverse complement strand
TCATCCTGAACGGATATAACTGAAAGGAGGACGGCTCATGCAACGCTATGTGATGGAATTTATCGGCACGATGTTTCTGGTACTGGCTATAGCATTTACCGGAAATCCATTGGCCATCGGGGTCATGTTGATAGCCCTGGTATATCTGGGAGGACACGTCTCCGGGGCGCATTACAACCCGGCGGTATCCCTGGGGGTGTGGATGCGGGGCAAACTGGATGTGCGGGATCTGGCTCCTTATATTGTTGCTCAGGTGCTGGGTGCGCTGGCCGCCGCGGCAATCTATAGCTGGGTAAAAGGCCAGGGCTTTGTGCCTGCTCCCGGAAGCGGGGTGGCGTTTGAAAAAGCACTTTTAATAGAAATTCTGTTTACCTTCCTTCTGGTATCTGTTATATTGAACGTCGCCACGACCCGGAAACTGGAAGGCAACTACATCTACGGCCTGGCCATCGGGCTTACCTTAATGGCCGGGGCTTTTTGTGGCGCGCGATTTTCCGGGGCGGTGTACAATCCCGCCGTGGCCGTCGGCCCGATGATCTGGAAAGCGTTTCAGGGAGAGGTAAATTTCTCCCATCTTCTGTTGTATCTGATCGGTCCGTTCCTGGGGGGCGCTTTATCAGCCCTGGTGTTTAAATATCTGAACCCGGAAGAAAGTTAATGGCTCAACCGTTTAAACGATACTTTACTCCCGCAGAAGCGGAAAAAACCCTGCCGCTGGTACGGCAGATTGTGCGGGACATCCTGGATCTCAGCCACGAAGTGCGCATTCTGGCGACCATGCTGGGGGCAGAGGCCGAGGATCACCCTCAGATTGAAGATAAAGTGCAGCAACTGCGCCACTACCTTCGGGAGCTGGAAGAGATCGGCTGCTTTTACAAGGACTGGAATTTTTCCATCGGGTTGGTGGATTTTCCGGCGGTGATCGACGGACGGGAAGTCTTTCTCTGCTGGCGCAGCGACGAGCCTTCCATCCAGTACTATCACGACATCGACGCCGGATACGCCGGTCGCCAACCCATACCGGAGCATTATCTGGAAAGATCATGAAACTGTTTGCCCGACATCTGGGAAGTGCCCATGCCCGGCCCGTGCTGATTATGCACGGGCTGTTTGGTTCTTCGGACAACTGGATGCGCATCGGCAAAGCGCTGGGAGAGAAGTACTCCGTGTATCTGCTGGATCTCCGCAACCACGGCAACTCTCCCCACAGTGAAACGCACACCTACCCGGCCATGACCGAAGATGTGCGGGAATTCCTGAACGACCACGGCATCGATCAGGCAACCTTGATCGGCCACTCCATGGGTGGCAAGGTCGCCATGCTACTGGCTCAGCAATATCCCCACAAGGTGCAAAAGCTGGTGGTGGTGGATGTCGCGCCGAAGGTGTATTCCACGGCGTTTTTTGAGCAACTCCTTTCTGCGTTGCTCTCCCTGGAGCTGTCCCGCCTGCGCAGCCGCCAGGAGGCCGATGCTCAACTGGCGTCCCGTATTCCCAATTCGGTAATCCGCAATTTTCTGTTGAAGAATCTGGCCCGAGATGAAGAAGGCCGGTTTTACTGGCGGGCAAATTTGCCGGTGCTGTATCGTTCCCTGAGAGAGATCGGGGATACCATTCCCGAAGGGGAACCGTTCACCGGGCCGACCCTGTTTATCCGGGGCGGGAATTCCCCTTACATTCAGCCGGAAGATGAACCGCTCCTCCGGAGCCGCTTTCCGACAGCGGAGATCGTCACCATCCCCGGCGCCGGACACTGGGTGCATTACGAGGCTCCGGAGGCGTTTCTCAGGGTAGTGGA
>CAYQGB010000104.1:0-10822 GCA_964416895.1 uncultured Calditrichaceae bacterium | reverse complement strand
GCGCCGGACACTGGGTGCATTACGAGGCTCCGGAGGCGTTTCTCAGGGTAGTGGAGAATTTCTTGGAAAGTCGGGTACCTGGTGCAAGTGAATAGAGAGTAAATTTGTTTGAACGATTAAGATGATCCATATTATCCGAAAGAAAGCGACTCGCCAACAAATTGATGAAATGTTGGAAGCGTTAGACCCGCTTATCAAGGTCGCGGTCGATATTGATCGAAGAATTTTGGCTGGCGGTGGTGAAATGCACTCTGATTGCGAAAGTGTACTCCTGGAAGATGGTAGCCTTCAGGAAAACATTTGGGGGGCAAATTGGATTCCTGCTACTCAAACAATCGAATTTGAAGCGTTGATTAACATTCGCCCAAGACAAAATCGCTCAATGACTATCCAAGATTCAAAAATCAGACAACAAGTTGAATCGATAGTAAGAAAACTTTTGGGGGGAATATGACCAACCTGGAGCAACGCCGAATACGGTACCTTCGAGACGCCCTACCGATACGGCTGGGTGGGTTGGCGGCAAATCTGAGCCGCATCGCCAGTTTCGCACAACATGATGGGCATCAGGAAGTTGTGCGCAGCATCTTGAAGGAAAGTAGATGGTTCATCGAGTGGACAGCCGCCGAACTTGAGACAACCCGGGCGGCGGAACCGGTCAGGCTTCAGATTCAATTAGCGGTGTGGGAATTGCAAATCGAGAGCAATTGGGATGATGAAGCCTGGAGGCGTCAATTGGTTTCCGGCGCCAGGCAACGGTCAGAACGCCTTATGGAGATGTCAGGACTGCCGGAATCGGCATCGGATTCCTGACGGCGTCCGGATATCGCCAACCTATTCATTTAACCACTGCATACTCCGCCTCACCATAAACACCATCAGGATGATTAACACCAGCACCAGCGAACTGCGGATAACATTGGGTACGGTAAGTCCCCCCTGGGTAAAGTCAAATATACTGAAAAACACGGTAATCAAACTGACAAACGTGAACACCAGCACCATGGTATTCAGGCGACTGTTCTGGCGGTTCAACAGCCGGCTCAAAACCCTCTCGTTCATCTGCTGAAACGTACTCAACTTTTCATCGATTGACTCCAGCAATTGGTTCAAACGCCAGGCTTTGGCCAGAGATTCCCAGATCACGATGTCCTGAGGCGCCAGCTGGGTAATATGGTTCTTCATCACCGCATTGTAAATGGTAATCTGTTCCACAATTTCCAGAATATTTTCCGATTGTTCCTGTAGCTCCCCAATGGAATCCTTCTTGTCGATGGAAAATCTTACGATTTGCCGGAAAAGCTTCTGATTAATCGAATCTGCACCGGCCCAATAAGCGTTTTGTAGCTCGATTACCCGGGGGAGGGAAGCTACCTGTTTTCGGGTCTCTTCCATACCCGCAAGATACACTACCGCGGAATTCCCGATACTGGGATAAAAGCAGATGTTCTGGTGAATGGACACGTTCTCCACCGGTTTGGGCTGATGCTGGGGAATAAGCTGGTGCGCCAGTTGCGTCCATTCCTCAAATTCGGATTGCTCAGTGCATTCCACCACGAAGATACGGTGCGCCCACATCAGCGACGTTTTATCCATTTCATCCTGAAACCCTTCTTGCCACATCAATGTACCCGGAACCACTCGACGCAACGCCGTACAGGCGGCATTAATCAGGGGGTTACAGAATTCCGGTAACCGGGAGCCGGCAGCCTCTCCAAGCAAGCGCCACTCTTTTACGCTCATCTTTTCCTGCGCGAACAGTTCTGCTTCCACCGAGATCATTCCGATGGCAAAGTCGTGAAAGCGAATCATCATCCGGGAAAGGTGCATCTCTCCCGAAAGCGTTCGCCGAGAATCCGGAACCGAAGCCTCTATGGGAAAAGGATTGGGATACCCCAGGTGCAACAATTCTTCCGATAATGCCTCTTCGGATTTTGTCCACTCCACAAAATAATAGGGAACCCATACAGCCCCCTGATAAGTATCCGCATCGTATATCATTTGATTGTCCCGGCTACCATCGGAGGGAAAAGACCAGCAAGAGGAGGGAGAGGTCTGGTTCAGGGCCTGACTCACCTTCTGTTGGGCGGCCAGATACCCCTCGTGAATGACTCGTTTGCTGTTCAAACGAATTCCGGACAAAAACGGGCCGTTAAACCAGAGATGCTGGCTCCGGCGGTCAGGAACAGGAGATGTCATAAAAAAGACCGCTTCAGGGTTGGCAGTTCGGTCTCTCCCCGGCAAACAGAGGGATACAGGGACGACGTGAATGAAAACCGACTAATGCATCCCGGCAGAGATAGTCCGTCACTCTTCGACAGGCTCAGAGTGACGGGATGATAAAGTCACGCTGAGCCTGTCGAAGCGTGATCAACGGCGGAAGATTTCCGCCGGGATGCACTAATTCCCGGCCGCCTCTGTCTGGCGCACCTTTTCCAGGGCTTTTTTTAGCGCCTTCTCGGTAATTCCAAAATGCGACTCATGCCAGACCGGCCGGCCCCGATGGAACAGAATCACCTGGGGCGATTCATGCCAGATCCCGGTCTGGTCGGCAATCCATTGAGACAGGGGGCGGTTTTCGATGACCAGCACCCGCCAGAAATCCGCCTCCTCACAGGTTTCCACAAATTGAGAGAAGAGTTTCCAGGCCCGCCCGGAAATGGGGCAACTGGTGGAATGTTTAAACAGAAACACCGGTCGGGAACGGCTATCCGCCAATAACTGCTGAAAATCCTGTTCCGTCTTCACATCCCGCACCATGATCATCCTCCGTATGCTTATCCCGGATCAGTGGTAGCCAAATATAGGGGAGAAATCTCCCGCCCCAAAACGGTTCCGGAATTTTGATTTCTTTCCTGAAAAATTCACTTTCAGTTGCACGATGACATAATTTTCCATAGTTTGGAAAACCCCAAAACGACCTTAGATCGGAGAATTCAATGCCTGACAAATTGTTTTTTCGTTTCATGCGACCGCTCACGTTTGTGATCGGTTTATGCATTATCATGGCCTGCTCCACCGAATCGGAACGGGAGCAGGAAACCGCTTCCCAAACCGAGGATTTGCATATGGATCACAACGACAATGTTAAATACAACCGCCTGATTCACGAAAAAAGCCCCTATCTGCTCCAGCACGCCGCCAATCCGGTGGACTGGTATCCCTGGGGGGAAGAGGCTTTTCAGGCGGCCAGAGAGCAGGACAAGCCCATCTTTCTGTCCATCGGTTATTCCACCTGCCACTGGTGCCATGTTATGGAAGAAGAGAGCTTCTCCGATTCCGCCGTGGCCGCATTGATGAATCAGGCTTTCATCAACATCAAAGTGGATCGGGAAGAGCGTCCGGATATCGACGACATCTATATGACCGTATGCCAGATGATGACCGGCAGCGGCGGCTGGCCGTTGACCATCATTATGACCCCCGATAAAGTACCGTTTTTCGCCGCCACCTACATCCCCAAAGAATCCCGCTTCGGGCGAATGGGGATGCTGGATCTCATCCCCACGGTTCAACGGATGTGGGAGAACGACCGTCAGCGCCTGCTGCAAACGGCGGAGAAGGTGCAACAGGCCCTCCAGAAAGTGGGCCGGGGAATGGTGGGAGAAGCCCCCGGCGACTCCATCCTGCACCTGACCTATCAGCAACTGGCAGAGCGGTACGATGCCCGCCACGGGGGGTTCGGCAATGCCCCCAAATTCCCCGCCGCCCATAATCTGATGTTTCTCCTGCGCTATTATAAACGTACCGGCGATGCTCAGGCCCTGAACATGGTGGAACATACCCTGACCCAAATGCGCCTGGGAGGAATGTACGATCAGGTGGGATTTGGCTTTCACCGCTATTCCACCGATGAGCAGTGGCTGGTGCCCCACTTCGAGAAGATGCTCTACGATCAGGCCGCGCTGGCAATCGCCTACACCGAGGCCTACCAACTGACCCGAAATCCTCTGTTCCGTCAGACGGCGGAGGAGATATTCACCTACGTGCTGCGGGATATGACCGATCCCGGCGGCGGCTTCTATTCTGCGGAAGACGCCGACAGCGAAGGGGAGGAAGGCAAATTTTACCTGTGGACCACCGATGAAATTCGAGAAGTGCTGGGGAAAAAAGAGGGGGAGTTGTTCATCCGGGTATTCAATTTGACCCAGGAAGGCAACTTTCGCGAAGAAGCCAGCCGGCAACTTACCGGGCGCAACATTCCTCATTTGAAAAAGCCCCTCCCGGAGATGGCAAAGGAACTGGGGCTGGAGGAAGCTGAATTGCACCGCCGCCTGGAGGCCGCCCGCCAAAAGCTGTTTGAGGTGCGGGAAAAACGGGTGCATCCGCTGAAGGATGACAAAATCCTCACCGATTGGAACGGCCTGATGATCGCCGCTCTGGCCAAAGCGGCCCGGGCTTTTGATGCCCCTCATCTGGGAGAAGCCGCCACCCGCGCCGCCGAGTTCGTTTTGAACACCCTCCGCACCCCTGAAGGACGGTTGATGCACCGCTATCGAAAAGGGGAAGTGGGCATCACTGGCTATCTGGATGACTACGCCTTCCTGATCTGGGGGCTGCTGGAACTCTACGAAACCACCTTTGATCTGCGCTATCTCAAGAATGCCGACGAACTGGCCGAAGTAACCATCGACCATTTCTGGGATGAAGCGCAGGGGGCTTTCTTCTTCACTCCGGATGACGGCGAAGCGCTCCTCATTCGCAAAAAAGAGATTTACGACGGAGCGATCCCTTCGGGCAATTCGGTGATGATGCTGAATCTGCTGCGGCTGGGGCGCATCACCGCCAATCCAGATCTGGAAAAGAAGGCGGAAGCGATTACCCGGGCTTTCTCCGGCTACGTTTCCGAGCATCCCGTGGCAACCACCTTTTTAATGTGCGGTCTGGATTTTGCCACCGGGCCAACCCACGAAGTGGTGATCGTGGGCGAACCGGAACAGGAGGACACCCGGGCCATGCTGGCGGCCATTCGGGAGGCGTTTCTTCCCAATAAGGTGCTGTTGCTTCGCACATCCACAGTCGAAGAAGAGTTGGGGAAAATCGCCCCTTATACCCGCCAGATGACCGCCGTGGAAGGCCGGGCAACTGCGTATGTGTGCCAGAACTATGCCTGCGAGTTGCCCACCACCGAGGTGGCCAAAATGCGGGAACTGTTGGGGCTTTCCGGGGAATCGCCGACACTTAGCAGCGGGAAGTAAGGAATGGTAAATGCCGGAGGCCCATTGGGAACTCCGGCAAGGGAATCTAACGGTACAGGGATGGATATGTCACACCAAACCTCACAGTTGGTGATTCTATTTGCCGATATTTCACAGAGTACCCGCCTGTTTGAAATTCAGGGAGATGTACAGGCCCGCCAGATCATCGGTCGGGCGCTGGAGATGCTTTCCCGGGTAACCGATGCCCACGGCGGCCGGGTGATCAAAACCATCGGAGATGAAGTGATGGTGACCTTTCCCGACGTGGATAAGGCGGTGGAGGCGGCCTGCGAAATGCACCGGGTCATCCGCCAGGATTTGATGTTCTCCTGGGTGAACCTGGCCATCCGGGTGGGGCTGCATTTCGGGGAGGTGCTGGTGGAAAACGGCGACGTGTACGGCGACGCCGTCAATGTGGCCGCCAAAGTGGTGAGCATGGCCCAGGCCGATCAGGTGCTGACCACCCGCTCCACAATAGACTCCCTGAGCGCTCCGGAAACGCTGGTCTGGCGCCCCCTGGGGCAGGCTCGAATTCCCGGCAAAAAGCAGCCGGTAGAACTGGTGGAGGTCATCTGGCAGGAGGACACCGCCAACCTGACCAAGCCCCTGCGCCTGGATAGCATTCCCGATCTGGAAGCGCCGGTGAAGCTGGTAATCAGCTATCGCGGGCGGGAAATCGAACTGAACCAGCATCGCCCCTCTCTCTATCTGGGGCGAGACCCCCACAACGACCTGGTCATCACCGAGGCCCTGGTATCCCGCAAACATGCTCACATCGAATTCCGGCAGGGGAAATTTTTGCTGGTAGATCACAGCACCAACGGCACCTACGTATATGTGGGCGATGACCGCTTCTTTGTGCATCGGGAGGAGATCCTGCTCCATGATGAGGGGAAAATCTGTCCCGGCCAGGATGCTCCGGAGGATTCCCGGGTGGCCCTGCACTATCGCTGCATCCAGAAACAGGAAAGCAAAACATCCAAAGCCAATGAGTGATCACTATGGCGGGGAAGGTCAAAACCGAAAAAGGAGTCACCCTGAGCGGCGGCATCCGCCGTTTCTGGGAAGAACGACGCGAGTTGAACGATCTGGTGCTGAAAAACGCCGGCCTGACCACCCGGCGCTTTTTCAACCTGGATCATCAGGCCTATCAGGAAGGGGCGTTGCCGGTCAAAACCAAAGAGTTGTTAGGATTGGTGGCTTCCCTGGTGCTCCGATGCGATGATTGCATCGCTTACCATCTGGTGCGCTGTCGGGAGGAGGGGGTCACCGATGCGGAATTAGAAGAGGCTTTAGCCATCGGTCTGGTGGTGGGCGGCTCCATCGTGATTCCCCACCTTCGCCGGGCGGTAAAAGCCTGGGAAGAGATGCGCTCAGGAGGGGAAGAACCCCATAACATTTAAGCATATCGCAAGCACAAGCAAGCCTGATAATCAGTGCCAAACGGCGGGGAACGTATTGCGTAATGGTCTGATACGCAATACGCACTACGAAATACGCTATCCCTGTCCCGTCGGTACGGGATCTATCGAATTTTCCTCCGATTCCCCCCTCTCCGATTCTCCGGTTCGTTTTCCATCAAGCCGGAACTTCGGATTGGAAAATTCTCAACATGTCAGGCGACGGAAAACCTACTTTCGGGCGGCCACGATCAGGGCGGCGGCGGAAATCCCCACGCTGATGATCGGGGTGAGAATCGACAACATATCTTTGAAGTTCTCCCGGGGCCGTTGGGGTACCACCACGATGTCTCCCCGCTCCACCACCACATCCTTTCCTTTTTCAATCTTCCCCGAATTTGCCCGGATCACATACAGATCCTTCAACCCTTTGGCCGTTTCCAGAATGCCGGCCAGCCCGGCATAGTCAAGGGTGGTATAATTCGCCAGGTAATCGTAGGGGCCGGGATTCAGCACCTCCCCCTGTACATACACCTGATTCCGATTCAGGGGTACCCGAATGCGATCCCCGGTTTGTAACACTTCCCGGACCACTTGCTGCTCATCCTTCAACAGGTTGAACACCTTGCGCGTTTTCCCCCGAAACAGGATAACATGCTCAATGTCCGAGCGCCGGTTAATCGCCCGCAGGCGGCGGAGGAGGGCAAACAGCGTTTCCCCGGGGCGAATTTGATACACCCCCTGAGACCCCACATTCCCTTCAATAATCACATAGTTCTGTTTCAGGTCAATGGTGGGTACGAACACCACATCTCCGGCCCGGAGCAGGGGATTGTACCGGCGATCCCCGGTGATAAAAAATTCGCTGATATTAACCGTGTCCACTTCACCGGTAAGGTGGCGAATCTGCAGTCGGGTGTCATCCCCCCAATCCACCAGCCCCCCGGCCAGTTGCAGGGCATCGCTGACCCGATCAATTCCCCGCAGGTAATAACTTCCGGGATTCCGCACTTCCCCCACCACAAACACCCGAAACTTGCGCATGCGCCACAAACGAATGCTGAACTCGGAATTGCGGAACGCCTGGTGGAGCGTCTGTTGAATCGCTTCCGCGGCTTCCGCCAGGGTTTTTCCGGAAACAAACACTTCCGCCACGGTGGGAATCACCACATACCCATCAGGCGTCACCGGTATCTGAAACTGCTCATCCACCACTCCCCAGATTTTGATGAGCAAGCCATCCCCGGGACCGACGATGTATTCCCGGGGATCGATTTCCTTCTCGAAGGCCGGTTCGACCAACTGCGCCTGAGGAACAATTTGTTCGCTGCTCTTTTCCGGTTGCGTGGCATCCACATCGAACACCGAAGGGCGCTTCTGCGAAGTTGCCTCCTGCTGCGCCCACAGGGTAGCGACAAAACACATCAGGATACCGAGAAATCCCACTCGTTGCATCATCTTTATCCCCAAAGGTTTACCCACAGTGACCAGAATGGCGGGCAATATACGCCACCCCTCCCAGACGCGCAACCCGATTTGTAACATTTTCGCGCGTTGAAAAAGCTCCCACAACTCCCCACCCAATCGGGCACCTGAAATTCGAGAACACCGGGTCCCCGGTGGGCAAACGCACAGTATTTTCAAAAATTATCGGTATCGCTTCTTCAACTCAGGAACCTGTCCCCCCGATTTTGATTTGATGAATCCCCCGGATTTCGTATTTTTTCCCCATTCATTGAAAGGGAAAAACCATGAACTACCGACGAATCATGGGAGTGCTGCTGATGGCCATGTTATCCACCCAATCGGGAGTTGCCGGGTATCAGTTTCTGGGGAACGTGGTGGAGTATCACCGAACCGGAGAAGGGGTGCTGCTGGATTGCCAGGATGGCGTGCAATTGGAAATCCGCTTTTTGACCCCGGAGATGTTCCGGGTAATCCTCAACCGCCCGGATTATCGGGAGCCGCTGCTGGATTATCCCCTGGCAAAACGCCAATGGGCGCCGGTGGCGCTGGAATTGAAGGAAGAAGAGGATCATCTACTTCTGGCCTCCAAATCCGTGGATGTGCTCATCTACACCCGCCCCTGCCGCCTGACGGTGCAGGATAAACAGGGCCACATTATCAATCGGGATGATCCGGGTTTTGGCATCGGCTGGGAGGGCAAAGAGGTGCGCTGCTGGAAACTGCTGGCCCCCGACGAAAAATTCTTCGGCCTGGGAGAAAAGGGCGGGCCATTGAACAAGCGCGGCCATCAGTTCGAGATGTGGAACAGCGATCATCCCCATTACACCAACGACACCGATCCCCTGTACCAGAGCATTCCTTTCTACATCGGTATTCATAACGGAGTGGCTTATGGCATCTACTTCAACAACAGCTATCGCACGGTGTTTAACATGGGGGCGGGGAATCGCCGATATGCTGCTTTCGCCGCCCAGGGTGGAGTGATGGACTATGTATTTATTTACGGGCCGGAAGTCGGCAGGGTGCTCACGGCTTATACCGAGTTGACCGGGCGCATGGAGTTGCCTCCCCTGTGGGCGCTGGGATACCAGCAGTGTCGGTGGAGCTATTTCCCCGACCGGGAGGTGCTCACCCTGGCCCGCACTTTCCGGGACAAGGCCATCCCTGCCGATGTGATTTATCTGGATATCCATTACATGGACGGCTACCGGGTGTTCACCTGGGATCCCCGGCGTTTTCCCGATCCGGTGGGCATGCTGAAGGAGCTGCGGAACATGGGCTTTCGGGTGGTCACCATCATCGATCCCGGCGTCAAAGTGGATCGGGAGTATGCGGTGGCCCGGGAAGGGGTGGAGGAGAATCATTTCATCAAATACCCGGATGGAGAGGTGTATGTGGGAGAGGTATGGCCGGGGCCGGCCTTCTTCCCCGACTTCAGTCGCCCGGAGACCCGCCGGTGGTGGGGGAAATACCTGGGAGAGATGCTCCGCCAGGGAGTGGCCGGCTTCTGGAACGACATGAACGAACCGGCGGTGTGGGGACAGGCCTTCCCGGTGGAAACCATCCTCCATGATCAGGGGAACTTCGCCAGCATGAAGAAGATGCACAACCTGTATGCCCTGCTGATGGCGCAGGCCACCCACGAGGCCTTCCGCCGCCATCAACCGGATCGCCGCCCCTTTATTCTGTCCCGCTCCGGATTTGCCGGTTTGCAACGCTACGCTGCTGTGTGGACCGGAGACAACACCGCCACCTGGGAACATCTGGAACTGGACATCCGGATGATGCTGGGACTGGGGCTATCCGGAATTCCCTTTGTGGGAATGGACATCGGCGGCTTTGAGGGAACCCCCACTCCGGAGATGTATGCCCGATGGATCGAGGTGGGGGCGCTGGCGCCGTTATGCCGAACCCACTCCATGTACAATACCCCCGATCAGGAGCCGTGGTCCTTTGGGGAGGAGGTGGAGGCGATCAGCCGAAAGTGGATTACCCGGCGGTATGAGCTGCTTCCCTACCTGTACACCCTGTTCTGGGAGGCCAGCGAATCCGGCGTGCCCATCTGGCGGCCGCTGTTCTGGTACGATCAGCAGGATGAACAGACCTATGAGAAAGCCTTTCAACATCAGTTTTATGTGGGGGAAAAGCTTCTGGTCGCGCCGGTCACCCGCCCCGGTCAAAATCTCCAGAAAGTGTATCTCCCCAAAGGGAAGTGGCTGGACTGGCACACCGGGGCGGTATACCAGGGGCCGGGAGAGATAACCGTGGATGCGCCGCTGGATCGGCTACCGCTGTTTCTCCGGGAGGGCGCCGTTATTCCCTCTCAACCGCCGGTGCAGCATACCGGAGAACCCCGCCCCCGGGAATTGATCGTGGACATCTTTCCCGCCGGGGACTACGGCAATTTTCTGCTCTACGAAGATGATGGGGAAAGCCTGAGCTATCGGAAGGGGGAATATCGCCTGACGGAACTGGAATTCCTGCGGGAGAAAAACAAATGGAGCTTCACCCGCACGGTGGTGCACGATCAATACCCCCTGCCCCCGCGCACGCTGGAAGTGCGACTCCATGCCGTGGAGGCTCCTCCCCGGGACGTTCGGCTGGGAAGGCAATCCCTGCCGGCGTTGCCGGATTTCTCCAAAGCCCAACCGGGGTACATCCACGACGCCCGGCGGCGTCTCCTGATCATTCAATTTCTGGAAGCCGGAACCCGGCAGCGGGTGGAAATAAAATTCTAAAAAAATGCTCATCTCCATC